>DATGSS010000054.1:0-13743 GCA_035302345.1 Paenalcaligenes sp. | reverse complement strand
GACCTTGCTGCCCGGGTCAATAAATAGTTTGCCCAGCATATCCAAAGCCTGCTGAGAACCCGACACGATGAGGACCTCGTCCGCCGCCACATCAGCCCCAGGACGGCTCAAGTGCGCGGCCACCCACGCGCGCAACGGTTGATAACCCTCGGTAGGCCCATATTGCAAAGCGGCGCGCCCCTGGGTTGCAAACACCCGGTCAAAGGCCTGCTGCAACTGTTCCACAGGAAACCCCTCGGGTGATGGCAGTCCGCCTGCAAAAGAAATCACCTCAGGCCGTGTCGTCACCTTCAGGATCTCGCGAATGGCCGAACTCGTTAGCTGGAGGGCACGCTGAGAAAACTGAAAAGAAGAATGTTGAGAATCCATGATGCGATGAAGATCCTGATAAAAAGGAATATTAAACCAACCCAGTGAAATCTGCGCCGTTACGCCTGCAAAGTGTCTTGCTCGGCGCGGATGCGCTCCTGGGTACGCTTGCGAAAACGCAATGCAGCGGTATCTGATGGCAAGCTCAAACGGGCACCATGAGCATCCATCCCCTGTTGTACCGCTTCGAGAACGGCCTTGTCCTCGAGAAAGGCCGCGCGTACATCCCGATTAAACAGCTGGGATACCTGTTCATCTTGGGGACTGAAATTACGCAACTGAAACCAAAAATAGCGCGTATTTTTTTCGTCTATGGGGGTGAGAAAATTATAGGAATCCATCAAAAACACATCAGGATGAAAGGGTGGCTCATCCGTGGCTGTGCCGGCGGGGGTAAAGATTGCCCGAATCACAGCGTGTGCAGGATAACGCATCTCGTATTGTTGCTTGCGATCGCAATTGCCCTTAAAACGAACAAACTGCTGATAAAAAGGCGCGACCTCGATATCGTGCAACCAGCGATACGCGGTTACACCAAGATCGTCCTCGGTCACCTCCAAGGGTACCCCTATGAGGTCATCACTGCCAAACGAAGTCTGATGCACCCAAGACACATGCGTCGGATCCAGCAAATTATCAGTAATAAAAAGATAATTGCATGCCACATCCATCGCATCGCCTCGGTTGACGCCCCAATCGGGATCACCCCATTCGGCAATATTAATAATATCATTGGCATCGGCCAAAGCGGCATCACCCATCCAAACCCAGATCAGGCCATAGCGTTCGACACAGGGATAATGGGGCACCACCGCCCGCGCCGGGATTTCTGTACAAGCAGGTGCGCGCACGCACTGCCCCTGACCATTAAAAGTCAGGCCATGATAGCCGCATTCGACAGTGTCCCCAACCAAACGTCCCATCGACAGAGGCAAACGACGGTGCGGACAAGAATCATGCAAAGCAACAGGCTGGCCGTCCTCTTGGCGATATAGGACTAAATCTTGGGCCAGCATCCGCACGGGCAACAAATGCCGCCCAACCTCGTCTGCGATAGCAGCTACATACCACGTATTATAAATAAACATAATTTACAACAGAAAAATAAAACGTCGCTGCAAACGCTCGACTACACAACCTGAGCCAAGGACTGAGCAAAATAAGACACGTTGTCATTATTCAGCCCAGGCACACATACCCGTCCAGAGGCCAACAAGTAAATGCCAAACTCATCACGCAAACGGTCTACCTGCTCAGAGCTAAGCCCGGTATAGCTAAACATACCGTTTTGCTCTAACCAATAAGACGCATCGTACTGGGGTGCATAATGCGCTAATTGCTCGGTCACAGCCTGGCGCATGGCGCGGATACGCTCGCGCATGCCGGCGACCTCGGCCTCCCATTGGGCACGCCACTGGGGGTCAGATAGCACAGCAGCCACCACCTGAGCACCATGTGCAGGTGGATTAGAATACAAGCGACGCACAATCGCCTCGAGCACCCCGCGTACGTGCTGAGCCTCGTTAGCATTGGCGCACACTACAGACAACGCGCCACAGCGCTCGCTGTAATAGGAAAAGTTTTTAGAAAAAGAGTTCGCCACTAAAAAGGTCAGCTGCGCATCATACATGGCACGCAAGACGTAAACATCCTCTTCGACGCCCTCGGCAAAACCTTGGTAGGCCAAGTCCAAGAAAGGAATTAACTGACGCTCTTTGAGTACAGGGATGAGCTGTTGCCACTGTGCACGACTGAGATCCACCCCTGTTGGGTTGTGGCAACAAGGGTGCAACAACACAATACTGCGCGCTGGCAGCTGCATGAGATCACTGAGCATACCCTCAAAATCTACACGCTTGGTCGTCGCATCATAATAGCGATAGACATGCGTGCGGATGCCGCAACCATTAAAGATGGCATCGTGGTTGGCCCAGTTAGGATCGCTGACCCACAACTCGCTGTCGGGATAGGCCTCGTGTAATAGCTCACCGCCCACACGCAACGCCCCTGTCCCGCCGACGCTCTGGATGGTAGCGATACGTCCTTCGTCGACCGCCTGCTGCCCAAATAGCAGTGCCTGCACTGACGAGCAATAATCAGGCAAACCCGCCATAGGCAAATAAATACGAGGCTCATTGCGCTCGGCCCACGAGCGCTCAACCGCGTGCACCACATCCAATACAGGTACCTGCCCCTGGTCATCAAAATACAAACCAATAGAGAGGTTGATTTTCTCTTGCCGTGGGTCCTCTTGGAAGGCCTGGGCTACTTTGAAAATGGGATCGCCTGCGTAGGCTTGTAAATGATTAAACATTGATAACTGCAATTCCGTTTAGAATATGGGGATAAAATAAAGCCTGCCGCCCCCCGCTTGATCGAATCACGCCGTGACAGCACGCATTGACAGGGGCCTCACTTAATCATAAAAGAACCTGCGCCCAGAAAAAAGGTCTACTAGAAAAAAAGACCAAAAGGAGAGCGCTCGCCCTAGATCCGAGCAAAAAACAACCGTCCATGGTAGCATTTGTACGTTTAGTTGCGAATCATGCGAGTCATATAAATTATATAAATAAACATTCATGAAGACGGCCCACGCACCCACTGATTTCTTTTCCCTGGCGACTGATGCTCAGCCAACCGCTCTAAAACTGACAGGGCAGTGGACGCTGGCCAACTACATGTCGCTAAAACGTGCGTTGACCCAATTCCCCGCACAACAGCGTGACGCCCTTTTGCATTTAGATTTCAGCCAGCTCAAGCAATTAGACACGGCAGGTGCCAAACGTCTCTGTCAGTTTATCGGCCTAAAACAACTAGACCAAGCCCTACAACAGGCTCAGGGCCTCTCGAAAGAGCGTTTGGCCCTCTTGCAAACTGTTGCCCAAGCCCTGCGCAAAGAGGAACCCCACACTGCCGCCAAACATTACAACTGGCTTAGCAGCCTATTGGTACGCATCGGCGTTGCCACGGAACGCTTTTGGCATCATTTCCTTGATTTGGTGGCTTTTGTCGGGCTAATTCTGACGACCTGGGCACGTAACATCTTGATTGTACGCAATTGGCGCTTTACCTCGGTCGTTGCCCAAATCGAGGAAGTCGGCCTTAATGCCGTCCCCATCATTGCCCTACTCACCTTTTTAGTAGGTGCGGTAGTCGCCTTTCTAGGCGCCACCATTTTAGAAACCTTTGGGGCCACCATTTACACCGTAAACCTGGTGGGCTTTTCCTTTTTACGCGAATTTGCAGTGCTGCTGACGGCCATCCTCATGGCGGGCCGTACCGCCAGTGCCTTTACTGCCCAAATCGGCTCGATGAAGGCCAACGAGGAAATCGACGCCTTACGTGCCCAAGGGATGGATCCCATGGTGATCTTGGTATTGCCGCGCGTCATTGCCATGCTGATTTCCATGCCTCTGCTCACCTTTATTGGCATGATTTCTGGCATCTTTGGCGGGGCATTAGTCTGTGCGTGGGTATTAGATATTTCGCCCACCATGTTCTTATCGGTTTTCAAAAGCGATATCAGCTACACCGACTTTATAGTCGGTATGGCCAAGGCCCCAATATTTGCTTTCCTGATCGCGGCCATTGGTTGCCAGCAGGGCCTCAAGGTCACCGGCAGCGCCCAGTCCGTGGGCGAGCGCACCACCTCGGCCGTGGTGCAGTCCATCTTTATTGTTATTTTACTGGACGCTTTTGCTGCCTTGTACTACATGGAAATGGGGTGGTAAATGAGTACTCAAGACACCTCTCAAGATACCGCCCCTGACACCACCACAAACGCGGCTGAATCTGGCACACCCATTATTCAGATTCAGGATTTGCGTAATCAATTTGGTGATCATGTCGTTCACGAGCACCTAAACCTAGATGTATACAAAGGGGAAATCATTGGCTTGGTCGGTGGCTCAGGGACCGGTAAATCAGTACTGCTGCGGACCATTTTAGGACTACGTCGGCCCAACGCAGGCAGCATTCACGTTTTTGGTCAGTCTTTACTTGATCTAAAAGACCGCGACCGCGCCGCTCTCGAACGTCGTTTCGGGGTATTGTTCCAACAGGGTGCGCTGTTTTCTTCCCTGACCACAATAGAAAACGTCGCCATGCCGCTGATCGAGCACGCAGGTTTGGGGCATGCCGAGGCCGAAGACCTGGCTTTATTAAAAATGGTATTGGCAGGCCTACCAGAAAATGCCGCCAATCGTTATCCCTCCGAGCTATCCGGCGGCATGATCAAGCGCGCCGCCCTGGCCCGGGCATTGGCCTTGGACCCCGACATCCTCTTTCTGGACGAGCCCACCGCAGGGCTGGACCCCATTGGGGCTAGCGAGTTCGACCAACTCACCCTCACCCTGCGCAATGCTTTAGGCTTGACCGTCTTTATCGTGACCCACGATCTGGACACCCTATACACTATTTGTGACCGCGTGGCGGTCTTGTCCGATAAACACGTCATCGTCAACGACCGTTTAGCGAACGTTGAAAAATTCGATAACCCCTGGGTGCAGGAATACTTTAACGGCCCGCGTGGCCGTGCTGCCCAAAAAGCCCAGGAACGCAGGCTGGAGAGCTCTTGATATGGAACCTCGTGCACACCATCTCCTGGTTGGCCTTTTCACCCTCATTGTGGCGGTGGCAGCGGTCGTCTTTTCTTTATGGATGACCAAAGCAGGCCGGGATTCCGCCGTCAAGGAATACCAGGTTGTTTTTACTGATCCCATCAGCGGTCTTAGCCGCGGCAGTGCTGTGCAATATAACGGCATCAAGGTTGGCGAGGTCACCCTGATGGAGCTAGACCCTCAGAATATCGGTCGGGTCCTGGTCCACATCAATGTACGCGAGTCGCTGCCGGTCAGCGCCAGCACACGAGCCCGCCTGGCCATTACCAGCATTACTGGCTCGGCCGTCATCGAGCTGTATGGCAGCAACCCCGATGCACCGCCGCTGACAGCCAGCAATGACGAGCTACCCAAAATCATGGCCACCCCCTCGTCACTAACACAATTGATGTCCAGCGGCGAAGACCTGATGACCAATATCACCCAGCTCATCACCAATGCCAATAATTTTCTCTCGGCCGATAACGCCGATAAACTCAGCGGTAGCCTAGCCCAACTGGAAACCCTGCTCGAGCAGCTCTCTCATAGCAGCGAGGGCCTACCCCAGCTCATCGCCAGTCTGGATGAAACCAGCACAGAGATCCGTCAAACCATGAGCACTGTGCACCAACTACTAGACGATCAGGGCTCAAGCATCCTCGATCGCGCCGACCAGGCCATGCGCAATCTCGAAGAGACCACCAACGCGGTCAAGAGCTTGGTCGAATCAAACTCTGACGCCATCGCCGAAGGCAGCACCGGCTTTGCTTTACTCGAACCCACAATGCAATCCTTGCGCCAGGCTATAGAAAACATTAACTTCCTCACCGAGCGCATTAACGAAAACCCCGCTGAATTTTTGCTCGGCAAAGATAACATCCAGGAGTTTAGCCCATGATCCGCCCTAGTCTGCACACCGTTACGCAAACCTCTCGCACACTGTGGCAGCGGCTGAGCATCGGTCGACGCGCGTTGCGTGGTCTAGTCATCGGCCTTAGCGTGACATTACTCAGCGCCTGCAACATCCTGCCCCAATCCCCCCAGCTCAACCATTACGAGCTACCAACCACAGCGCTTGAGCCCATTGGTCAGCCGGCGCCTTATACTCTGCAGCTGTTGACGCCTTATGCTAACCGTACCCTCAGCACCCAGCGCATCCTGGTCAGCCCCGAAGGACACGAACTGCGCGCTTACGAGGGGGCAGCCTGGGTCGACACTACACCCGCCCTGCTACGCGAGCGCTTTGCCCAAGCCCTACTCGACACCCAGCTCGTATACGCCATGACCTTTAGCGGCGAAACCGGCGCCCCCGAGTTGGTCTTACAAACTCATCTATACCGTTTCCAAGTGCACTATGATGCAGGGCAGCCCGTGGTACATCTACAGCTCAACGCACAACTAATCAATCGTCAAACCGGTAAAATCCTGGCGGTCCAGCCCATTAACGTCAAGCGCCCTGTGTCTGATGGCGTTCATCTGGAACACGTCATCCCCGTTTTTGGCCAAGCCGCAGACGAAGCTAGCCAACAGCTCACCCAGTGGTTGCACGACACCCTGCAACAACCCGATCTACTACGCAAAAAGGCCGCTCAATAACAGCGGCCTGGGTAGTATTTAGCAGCAATACACCTGACTGAGCGCCCGGCGTTATCCAGAAATTAATTTTTTGTCGGGCGACGGCCAGTAGGCGTTAAAGACGCAAACTGGCCCTGCCAATACACCAATGGCTGTGTGGGGTCCTCGGCAGCCTGGTGAAAGATCTCGTGGACCCGACCTAAAATCAGGGCGTGACTGTGACGCAAGATCACCTCGTCCACACTACAAACCAACGCCGCCGCGGCACTGTTTAAAACCCATACCCCGCTCTCGGTTTGCACCCAATCATCATCGCCATAGCGCGCATCCCCTTGTAGTTGTCCCACACCGGCAAAACGCTCGGCCACATCGATCTGATCAGCTGTTAAGACATTGACCGCAAAATGACCACTGCGCTCTAACAAGCGCCAGGTATCCGTACTTTGGTTAATACACACCAAAAGCTCGGCCGGATCAGCCGCCACCGAAGCCACGGATGTCGCGGTCAAACCACCGCGCTCGCCCTCGTAAGTCACCGTAATGACACTCACGGCACCGGCCAAATGACGCATGGCCTGTTTATATTCCTGCGCACTGACCGCATTATCAACCTTTTGATTCACACTGTTTACTGTCATTAATACTTCACTAAAAATATTGGATAAATTGCGTTAAACGAACAGTTAAACGACAAGCTAGAAAGAAATTTATTAATTATTTTTGGGTAAGGAGGGCCCCAAGGGCAAAAACAATACTACTAAAATTCCTACTACAAAGCACCAATTAGCACCAATTTAACAAACCTGGGCCAAAGCAGCACAAAAAAACTTGACCAATACAAAAATTGCCCCTAAATTATACTGTATAAACATACAGTATTAGCCCTCTTCATTTATCTATTTATGGCGATAACAACAGCCATTTATTTTTGGCAATTTTTAAATACCCATGCAGTCTTATTTTGGTGGCTTTCCCAGCCCAGCTCAGGACCATGCCGAGGCACCCATCTCTTTGGATGTATTACTAGACATACAGGCGCCCCACGTCTATATCGTACGCGCCTCAGGCAACAGCATGATAGGCGCGGGCATCTACGATGGCGACTGGCTCATCATCGATCGCTCGCTGACTGCACGTCACGGCCATATTATTATCGCGGCCCTACACGGCGAGCCATTAGTGCGTCGCCTGTATTGCCCTGACAGCCCCACTGCCCACTCAGCTATGAAGGCGACCACAGCGACGAATACAGCTGCAAATACCAATACAGCCACAGCAGCAGCACCAGGTACAGATGCCAACACTAACTCGGCCGCGATTACCCTACAGCTACATGCCGATAACCCTCTTTATCGCCCCATCCACTTAAACCCAGATGATGACTTTTATATCTGGGGCGTCGTGCGCCACAGCGTGCGCCGCCATCAAAACTCAGGGGGCCTGCATTCTATGCGCACTCATACAGACCCTGCCTCGGCCGCATCCACAGCTACGAACCCTGTCACAGCTAGGAATGCCACCGCTGCCCAGCAGGAATTATTTCATACGTCAGCCCCCACCTACCCAGAGGATTTCCCCGACGATGACTTTGACTCACAGTGACCCTACCTCAACTTCTGCGCATGCAGAGTCACACACAGGTATCGGCAGAAACGCGAATACAAGCGCGAGCACAGACACCAGCCTGGGCGCAGACACAGACGCATATGCCGGCCCGTTGTACGCCCTTTTTGACTGCAATAGCTTTTATGCCAACTGCGAACGTCTCTTTCGGCCCGATCTGCGTCACCGCCCTATCGTCGTGCTTTCTAACAATGATGGCTGCGTGATTGCGCGCTGCAGCCAGGCCCGTCAATGGGTCAAAATGGGTGCCCTATACCACCAGGTGCGCCCCCTTTTAAAACAACACGGCGTAGCTGTTTTTAGCAGCAACTATGCGCTCTACGCCAATCTGAGCGATCGGGTGATGCGCACCTTGCAAGACCACCTACCCCAGGTCCAGGTCTATTCTATCGACGAGGCCTTTGCCCAATTACACCCCGGCGACGCCCCTGAAACCCTATGTCGGCAGGCACAACAACGGGTCTTGCAGGCCACAGGGTTACCCACTGGGGTCGGTATCGGCCCCACCAAAACCCTGGCCAAGCTAGCCAACTACGCTGCTAAACGTTGGGCCCAACAAACCGGCGGGCTCGTTTATTTACGTCGCCCCCAACAGTGGCAATCGCTGATGCAGCGCACCCCCGTCCAAGAGGTTTGGGGCATTGGTAGTCGGCTGGGCCAGCATTTGGCTGCATTAGGAATCCATACCGCCGCCGATCTGGCCCAAGCAGACGCTGATTTTATTCGTCGCCGTTTTAATGTCACAGTACAAAAAACTGTGCTGGAACTACGCGGCACCCCCTGTTTGGATTGGGATACCCAGCCCACTGCTCGCGAGGAAATCCGCAGCAGTCGCATGTTTGGTCGTCCACAAAACAGTCTGCCAGCCCTGCAATCAGCTCTGGCCACCTATACCGAGCAGGCCTGCACGCGCATGCGCGCACAACACAGCGTTTGCAGCTTTATTCGGGTCAGCCTGACTCCGCGCGAGCATCACGCCCCGCGCCAATATTATTCCTGTGCATTGCCTGATACGACCGACCATACTGCCAGTATTCTGGCTGTAGCACAGCAGGCCCTAAAACACATTTGGCGACCACAGCATTTTTATAAAAAGGTCAGCATTTATTTAGGTGGTCTCATCCCCAAAGACCAGGCCAACCTCGATCTTTTTCAGGCAGCCCGCTACCAGGCACAAGAACCCCTCACCCGCACCATTGACCAAATCAACCAGCGCTGGGGCCGGGGCACCATCCATAGTGGTCAGGCCAGTTATAAAGCTCCGTGGTCCATGCGCCGCCGTTATCTTAGCCCCCGTTACACGACCTCTATAGACGAGGTATGGACCGTTTTCTGCCATTAATTTTGCCCCGTAGAGTCGACCGGGTTCGACGACGGGTCAACAGGGGTCTGTATAAAGACCAACTGCGCCCCCTGCTCTACGGTGAAACGCTCATGGAGATATGTTGTATACACAAACGTCGCCCGCCGCCAGCATTGTTACCAGCAATTAACACCAGCGCCAGCACCTATGCGGCGTATGTAGCGTATATAAAGCACATACCAAACACATAGAAAGCACGTACAGAGCATGATTCAATACATATGCATCATGCACAGACGGCCATATGCGCTTAGCATCTGCCGAGCCAACTCGGGCAGAAAACCATGAGCAATAGAGAAAAAATCGGGGAAATAACTACTGGCCCAAACTGGGCACAGGCAATATAAGAATATCGAAGCTATTTAATAAGGGCACATTGCTAAGGCTGATGATAGGTTAATAGTTAAAACCATTCATCAGCCTAGTTAGGGCCACGGTCACCAACCAATGAAAGCGGCCCGATCAGCCATTTATTAATGCTTACTGACTAACAGTATAGCCTGACTGTGATTTTGCGGCACCTTTTCGTGGCGCCTGTGCACTGCGTGACGAACGACCTGCACCGCCACGTGCCTGACGTGAGCGTGCACTCGGTTGACCCCCACCCGCGTAGCGACGGCGGCGACCGCGGCCTGCTCTTTTACGAGCTGCCTTGGGAGCTGTGGGTTGGGGACGCTGTGTGGGCTCTAAACCAGGCACTGTTTGCATGGGGATGGGCTGACCCAAAAAGCGCTCGATGCGGCGCACATCGGTCAGCTCGTCCATAAAGGCCAGGGTAAACGCCTGCCCGTCATTGCCAGCACGACCGGTCCGTCCGATGCGGTGCGTATAGTCCTCGGCCTGCATGGGCAGGTCATAGTTAATCACATGGGTGATCCCCTGAATATCAATGCCGCGTGCCGCGACATCAGTGGCCACCAGCACCCGCGTCTGTCGACGCTGCAACTGACGCAAAGTGCGATTGCGTTGTCGCTGATTCATATCACCGTGCAACGCCGCCGAGGCAAAGCCATCCTTGCTCAAACGACGGGCTAAACGATCAGCACCCCGTTTGGTCGCGGTGAAAACCACAGCCTGATCCAACGCCCCATCCATCAATAAATGGTTGAGCAAATTGCGTTTGTGGGTAGGATCGTCGGCATAAAGCAGGGCCTGGCTGATATTGGCGTGCTGCTGTTTGGGCGCAGACACACGGATGACCTCGGCATCGTTCATCATGCCACTGGCTAATTTTCCTACGGCACCATCCAAGGTGGCTGAAAACAACAAGGTCTGTCGGGACTCGGGCGTCATGCCCACAATACGGCGAATATCGTGGATAAACCCCATATCCAGCATGCGATCTGCCTCATCCAAAATGAGGGTTTGCACCTGCTGTAACTGCACGCGACCAGAATTCAAATGGTCCATCAAACGACCGGGGGTAGCGACCAACACATCCACAGGACGAGATAACGCGCGTAATTGCTCGCGGTAGGACACCCCACCCACAACCACGGCCACATGAAAACCAGCCTCGCCAGCGGCAAAGGCCTTGGCCGCCTGGCCCACCTGAATCGCCAGCTCGCGGGTAGGTGCCAGCACCAACACCGCTACGGTAGCGGGCTCTTGGGGTTGATTACGATGACGTTGACGAGCGCGGCCACCTCGACCCTGACGATCGGCACGGCTCTCGCGATTAGCGGGATCGCCAGCACGGGCATCCTGCTGAGCACGACCGTTTTGTTGACGACGTGACTCTAATACACGCTGAATGGCTGGCAACATGAATGCGGCAGTTTTACCACTGCCGGTTTGGGCCGAAACCATTAAATCACGACCCTGCAATGCCTTGGGCACAGCAGCTGTTTGGACGGGTGTGGGCGAACGGAAACCTATTTTTTCCAGAGTGGAAAGCAAAGAAGGCGCAATGCCTAAAGACTCAAAAGACATGATTTTCCTTTGCTGCAGACGCAGCAATTGATTTATTGGCAAGCATCGGGCCGACCAATAAACCAAAAGAGCGCACAAAGGATAATGTGGCTTGGGGAGGTCAAAAAAACGCGATGACATGAAGGACGGCGCACGGGCCGCATCGCAAAATTCTCGCACAGACCCCGTCTAATAGCAAGAAATAGATCAAAAACCAACACTAATAGTTGCTACAAACGGGGCTGGCGTCAACATCAAGCATGAAAACCGCTAATCGGTTTAAAAGGGAATGTCGTCCCCCATATCGGCAAAGCTATCCATACCGCCGTCATCCATGCCACCCGACTGGCGTGATTGCTGGCCCCCTGCCTGTTGACCTGACTGTCCCCCTTGGGGTGCAGCGCTGGGACGTGGGGTTTGATCATAGGAATCCCCAAAATCAGCACTGCTATCACCGCGGCCACCTAACATTTGCATCTGTTCGGCGACGATTTCAGTGCTGTAGCGTTCGACTCCATCCTGCCCGGTCCATTTGCGTGTACGCAAACGCCCCTCGATGTAGACGGGACGGCCTTTACGTAAATACTCGCCAGCGATCTCTGCCAAGCGGCCAAACATCACGATGCGGTGCCATTCGGTTTCCTCGCGGCGTTCGCCCGTGTTGCGATCACGCCAATTAAAAGAAGTCGCCACCGACAAATTACACACGGCGCTGCCCTCGGCGCTGTAGCGCACCTCTGGATCGCGACCGAGATTACCCAAAACAATTACCTTGTTTACAGAAGCCATAATTTTTCCTGTTTAAAAAATCGCAACCCAAGCCTTGCTATCAAAAACAAGCACAGGTTGTATGCGTGCATATTCAAGCAAAATACCTAGCAACACCCAGCGGGCCAAACTGCCTGTGGAATCATTGTACCTATAAATCAGCTGCCTCCCACCCGGGAGGATCCGCAGATCCGAGCCTAAATTTAAGCAAACTCTAGTTTAAGCCGGCGTGTGCTCAACCACCAAAGGGCAACTAAAACGATGCTGATATAAAAACCACCCAGCGGACCCTGCCAACGGATCATCACACCGCCCGCAGCTGCGCCAAAAAACACCCCCAATGACTGGGCTGTGTTGTACACACCCAAAGCCAGCCCGCGCTCTTGGACCGAGGCCACCCGCGATACCAACGAGGGCTGTAAAGCCTCTAACGTATTAAATGCTGAAAAGAATAGCCATAACACAATGGCCAACCACCAAAAACTATGTTGTGACACAAAGAAAGCCACAATGGACAACCCTAACAGAGCCACCGCCCAGTGCAACATGCGCGCGTGCTGACGGCGGGATTCAATATAAAAAACCCACCCAAACATCACCACAAAAGAACACAGCATGACGGGCAAATAAACCTTCCACAGCTGCTCGGCAGATACCCCCATTTCACGGGCCAAAATCGGTGGCATAGACACAAAAAAGGTCATCAGCACAGCGTGCAATACAAAGACACCACCATTTAAATGCCATAACCCAGCATTACCCATCACCGCACGGAAAGCCGAGCGATCAGCCTCCATCGCCTGCCCAGCTGGGGCCACATCAGGAATCCCCCACACAGCCAACAGCAAGCATAAAAAGCCCAACAAACTGATGACCCAAAACAGCCCAGATAGCCCAAACTGCCCAACGATCACGGGTGAAATCACCAACGACAAGGCAAAAGACAGCCCAATGGACATACCAATCATGGCCATAGCACGGGTCCGGACCTCGGGACGAGTCGCATCAGCCACCCAAGCAGTAATCGCTGCCGAGACAGCCCCTAAGCCTTGGAGGATGCGGCCCACAATAATGCCGTCGATGGTTTGCGCCAGGGCAGCCACCACGCCCCCCACAATAAAGATCGCCAGACCCGCGACCACCACAGGGCGTCGCCCAAAACGATCGGCAGCCATGCCCAAGGGAATCTGCAGCATCGCCTGGGTCAGCCCATAAGCCCCCAGCGCAATCCCGACACGGACACTGTTATCCCCGCCCGGAATGCTTTGTGCCAGCACGGCAAATACGGGGGTCAATAAAAACAGCCCAAACATACGGGTTGCAAACAGCAAAGCCAGACGCATGCTGGCCTTGCGCTCAGTGGGTGTCAGGACCAAACGCTGCTTTTTAGGACGCTTGGTACCTGCGTTTACATCTGCTGAACTCATCAAACTCTCTTTACTTGCTCAAAAACATCTTGGGACTTTGGTTCACATTTATCAGCCATGCGCGTTATATTAGTAGATTGACCTGAAAATGCCTAATTATGACTTAAAA
>DATGSS010000053.1:0-8258 GCA_035302345.1 Paenalcaligenes sp. | reverse complement strand
CAAGGCCAAAGAAATCCTGGGGCGCACAGCCACCCTGGAAATCCGCATGGTGGATGACTCTCCCGCTGCCATGAATGCTTTGTCCTCGGGCCGTGTCCCGTTTGGCCTCGAGCGCTATAGCGATCGCGAAGGTCACGAGCTCCTGCTACGCCGCCAGGTGATCCTGACAGGTGAAAACCTCCAAGACGCCCAGCCTGGTCGTGATTCACAATCGCAACAACCCACCGTTAACCTGACCTTGGATCAAAAGGGCTCGCGTATCTTCCGCGATGTCACACGCAACAACGTTAATAAGCGCATGGCCATCGTCCTGTTTGAGCAGGGCAAGGGCGAGGTCATCACTGCACCGGTGATTCGCAGTGAAATCCCCAGTGGGCAGGTGCAGATTTCTGGCAACATGGGCCCACAAGAGGCTGCTGATATTGCGCTGTTATTACGTGCTGGCTCATTGGCCGCACCGATGGAAATCATCGAAGAGCGCACCATTGGGCCCAGCTTAGGGGCTGCCAACATTGAACAAGGCTTTAACTCTACCTTGTATGGATTTATCGCTTTAGCGATTTTCATCATTGCTTACTACAACCTCTTTGGCCTATTTTCCACGCTGGGCTTGACCTTTAATATCTTGCTCTTGCTGGCTGTGCTATCGATGTTACAAGCCACGCTCACTTTACCTGGGATCGCAGCGATTGCGCTGACGCTAGGAATGGCGATTGACGCCAACGTGCTTATTAATGAACGTATCCGCGAAGAGTTACGCAACGGCCTTAATCCACAACAGGCCATCCATTTGGGCTTTGAGCGCGCATGGGCGACTATTTTTGACTCTAACTTGACCAGCCTGATTGTGGGTATTGTTTTACTGGCCTTCGGTTCAGGGCCTGTACGCGGCTTTGCTGTCGTGCATTGCATCGGTATTTTGACATCGATGTTCTCGTCAGTCATTGGTGTACGTGCCTTAGTCAACCTCTGGTACGGCCGGCGTCGTCGCTTGCTAAAAGTTTCCATCGGTCAAGCATGGAAATCGGAAAACGTTAAATAAGGGTAGCCACCATGGAGTTTTTTCGCATTAGCCGCACCATCCCTTTTATGCGCCATGTCAAGCTGCTCAATGTGATCAGCTTGGTGGCCTTCGTGCTGGCGATATTCTTTATCGCTACGCGCGGTTTTAATTTATCCATCGAATTCACAGGTGGGATGGTCATGGAGGTGCAATACCCTCAAGCCGCCCAAGTCGACGAGGTCCGCGAGGCTTTATCCGAGGTTGGGTATACGGATTTCCAGGTTCAAAACTTTGGAACCTCACGCGATATTATGATCCGTTTACCCACTATCGATGGTACCGATACAGCGCAACAAAGTGAGCAGGTGATGGGCGCCCTCGAGGCACAAAGCCCCGATGTCAGTCTGCAGCGGGTCGAGTTTGTAGGGCCCCAGGTAGGTGAAGAGCTCGTTGAAAGCGGCCTGTTAGCGCTGCTGTTCGTGGTCATCGGCATTATGATCTATCTGGCCTTTCGCTTTGAGTGGAAGCTCGCCATCGCGTGCGCGATTGCCAACATGCACGACGTGGTGATCATCTTGGGCTTTTTTGCGCTTTTCCAATGGGAGTTTACGCTCGCGGTCTTAGCAGGTGTCTTGGCAGTTTTGGGGTATTCGGTCAACGAATCAGTAGTCATCATGGACCGTATCCGTGAAAACTTTCGCATTCAGCGCCGCATGCCCGTAGTTGAAACCGTTGACCTTTCGATTACCCAAAACATTTCGCGCACCATCATTACGCACGGTTCAACACAAATCATGGTGTTGTCCATGTTCTTCTTTGGGGGACCCACCCTCAAATATTTTTCTTTGGCATTGACCATCGGTATCTGGTTCGGGATTTATTCATCGGTGTTTGTCGCCTCTGGCGTCGCCCTGATGCTGGGTCTCAAACGTGAGGACCTCATTAAAAAGGTCATTTCCAAAGACGACGACCCAAGTGTGGTCGAGGTCGAAGAAGGCTAAACCTGCCAATCCATGGTGGGCAGCCATTCTTCGCGTTATAATATAGCTTTTGTTTGCCCCCGGGATCTACACCCGTAACGGCTAGTAATTATGAAACGTATAGAAATTTTAAAAGAGCCTTTAACCCCTATTAGCCCCTCGGTAACACAACGAGAACACCCCAAAAAAGTTGGGGATGGCCCTTCACGAAAGCTTTACATCCGTACCTTCGGATGCCAGATGAATGAGTACGACTCGGATAAAATGATTGACGTGCTCAACGAAGAGGGGCCCGTACAACTGACGGATAACCCCGAGGATGCCGATATCATCCTTTTTAATACCTGCTCGGTACGCGAAAAAGCCCAAGAAAAAGTTTTTTCTGATTTAGGTCGAGTCCGTCATCTTAAAGAGGACAACCCCAACCTGGTCATCGGTGTGGGGGGCTGTGTCGCCAGCCAAGAAGGCCGGGCTATCGTGCAGCGCGCGCCCTTTGTAGACGTCGTTTTTGGTCCTCAGACCTTGCACCGTTTACCCGAGCTTATCCAGCAAAAAGCCCGCTCTGGCCGCGCTCAGGTGGACATCAGCTTTCCCGAAATCGAAAAGTTCGACAACTTGCCTCCTGCTCGTGTCGAGGGGCCAACAGCTTTTGTTTCCATCATGGAAGGCTGCAGCAAATACTGCAGTTTTTGCGTCGTGCCCTACACTCGGGGCCCAGAAATCTCGCGCCCTTTCGAAGATATCCTTATTGAAATTGCTGACTTGGCTGACCAAGGCGTCAAAGAGGTCACCCTATTGGGTCAAAACGTCAACGCCTATCGTGGCACGGTCGAGGGCAGCGATGGAATCGCCGATTTCGCCATGCTCTTAGAATACGTGCATGACATTCCGGGCATCGAACGCATTCGTTATACGACCTCACACCCTAAGGAAATGACCACTCGCCTCATCGAGGCTCATGGCAAATTAGAAAAACTAGTGCCCTTTTTGCACCTACCTGTGCAGGCCGGCAGTGACCGAGTGCTGATGGCTATGAAACGTGGCTATACCTCTCTCGAGTTTAAATCCATTGCCCGTCGTTTATATGCTGCACGCCCCGAATTAACCCTATCCTCGGATTTTATTGTTGGTTTCCCAGGTGAGACCGAAGATGATTTTGAACAAACCATGCAGCTCATACGCGATGTCGGTTTTGACCAGTCATTTTCCTTTGTTTATTCCCGCCGCCCTGGCACACCAGCGGCTGATCTACCCGACGATACACCACACGAGGTCAAACTCAAGCGCTTGCACCGCTTGCAGGCCCTCGTGACCAAACAAGCCCGCGCCATTAGCGAGGCCATGATTGGTACGACTCAAAAAGTACTCATCGAGGGTCCATCAAAGCGCGATCCTAACGAGCTCATGGGGCGTACCGAGAATAATCGTGTCGTCAATTTCCCCGGACAACCCAGACTCATTGGCCAACTCATTGATGTCAAAATCACCCAGGCCCATACCAACTCTTTACGCGGAGAAGTTGTGACCACAGAAACCACGACCAAGGCATAATGCATGCATAATCAGCGCACTACCGTTCACCTCGAAGGGGATAACACCCACCTGGCTAACTTTTGTGGCCCATTAGATGAAAATCTAGAACAAATTGGCCAGGCCTACGATGTCAATATCCGCCGCCGAGGCAGCCACGTCATGGTCGAAGGGCCTCAATATGACAATGCAGCACAAGCCGTACAATGGTTTCACCAACGCGCCGTCCACAAGGCGCTGAGCATTGACGACATACAGCTTGGCCTAGTTGAGCTCAAAGCCCAACAACCTGAGCCAAGCAGCAATAGCGGCACACCGCGCCCCGCGCATACCCGCAATAAAACCCAGCCCCAGCAGGTGCGACTCAGCGACGAGGCCTTTCAGTTACGTACGCGCAAACGCGGTTTACGGCCACGTACACCCAAGCAGCACGAGTACATGAGTCAAATCCTGTCGCATGACATTGCTTTTGGATTGGGGCCAGCCGGGACAGGAAAAACCTTTTTAGCAGTCGCATGCGCAATCGATGCCCTTGAAAAAGAATCCGTTGAGCGCATCGTGCTGACTCGGCCTGCTGTCGAAGCCGGCGAGCGGCTCGGTTTTTTGCCAGGCGATCTTTCACAAAAGGTTGACCCCTACCTGCGTCCACTATATGACGCCCTCTATGATCTGATGGGCTTCGAGCGAGTCCAACGCGCCTTTGAAAAGCAAATCATCGAGATTGCCCCCTTGGCGTATATGCGTGGACGTACACTCAACCACAGTTTTATCATCTTGGATGAGGCTCAAAACACCACTCCGGAACAGATGAAAATGTTCTTGACACGAACAGGCTTCGGGAGCAAGGCTGTCATCACAGGTGACCCTTCACAGATAGATCTACCCAAAGCTCAGCGCAGCGGGCTCATGCATGCGGCTTCTGTTTTGAAAAACGTCAAAGGGATAGCCATCACCGAATTGACCAGCAAAGACGTCGTGCGGCACCCCTTGGTTGCCCGTATTATTGATGCTTACGAAGATCACGACCCCAAAGCCTGAGTTAACCCTAAGCCCAGATCCATATATCCAGGCACTGTCGCATGGGCAAATAAAAACCTCTCATCAATAATCGCCAAAAATTGACCGACCCTACCCTTCCAAAACTCTCGCTAGATGTGCAATATGCAGTGCCTTTTAAAGAGGCGCCAACCACACTGATACACCGCTGGGTGGTGGCCTGCCTAGAGGTACTAGCACAGGACTACGAACTGCCCTATACAGAGGTCATTTTGACCCTACGCTTTTGCGCTGCAGACGAGTCTCAAGCCCTCAATTTTGAATATCGTCAGCAAAACAAACCCACAAATGTGCTAACCTTTGCTTACGGGGTTGAGCCCAGCAGTCAGAGCCTAAGCGCGGACATCTTAGTCTGTGTTCCGGTGCTCCAACAAGAGGCCGTGGCGCAAAACAAACCGCTGCAGAATCACACCGCTCACCTATGTGTGCACGGCGTGTTGCACGCATTGGGGTTTGACCATATCGACGCTGACGAGGCGCTCGAAATGGAGGCCCTAGAGGCTCAAGTTTTACGTCGCTTTAACATCAGTAACCCCTATATAATGAATTAAATGTGGCCTAACCTTTCACAGGTTATGCTTTTTGTTTTATATACGTCACCCTTGGGCTATGTCAGAGAATTCACCAGAACCTGAATCAGATAAACGAGGTTTATCCTTTTTAAAACGGTTATTCAACCTACGCAGCGAGCCTGCAGATCGCGAAGATATCAAAGCTATCTTGCAGGCCGCCCTGGACCGCAGCGTGATTGATCATGAGGCTTACTCGATGATTAACGGGGCGCTAGACGTTTCTAGCAAAACCGCCAGCGATATCATGGTCCCGCGCTCGCGCATTGATCTATTAGACATCAGTCGCCCCCTATCCGAGCTTTTGCCCATTATCATTGAAACCGGTCGCTCGCGCTTCCCGGTTTACGAAGATGACCGAGACAACATCATCGGGATTTTATTGGCCAAGGACTTATTGCTCTCAATTGCTAATCCCAGCATTGATTTGCGCCCACTCGTACGCCCCGCAGTTTTTATCCCCGAGACGAAAAAACTCAACGTATTGCTACGCGAATTTCGCATGAGTCGCAATCACATCGCTGTAGTCATTGATGAACACGGCGGTACCGCAGGATTAGTCACCATGGAAGACGTACTCGAGCAAATCGTCGGGGATATCGAAGACGAATTCGACGAGGAAGCCGAACAAACGATTTTCCAAGCAGGCCACAATAGCTGGCGCGTTATGGCTTTAACTAACATTTGCGATTTCAACGAAGCCTTTGGTACCACATTATCAGACGATGAATACGACACCATAGGTGGTTGGCTTGCAGCCGAACGCGGACAAATCCCCAAACGCGGTGACATCTTTCCCCTCGAGGGTGGGATCAGTATCACTGTTGTACGTGCTGACCCTAAAAGAGCTCTTTGGCTGCACGTCCAACGTGATGCCGCCCCAGATACCCAACCCGTCCAAGCCACCGCAAACAATTAATCCTCATTGGCCCGCATTCACGGGCCTTTCTATTGTATGAGCCCACTGCGTCGTTACTCTGCCCTGTTGTTTTTCTTTTTCCTGGGCGCTATTCACAGCCTGAGCTTTGCTGCCCAACCGCTGCCAACAGCGGTATTGCCCTATGTTCAGCTCATCACGCTGACCATCCTCATATTCCAACTGAATATTCGCCCCAGCGCGCGAGCCCGCTTAGCACCAGCATTTTTCTTTGCCTTTGGCAATTTCATGCTTGGCTTGTATTGGTTATTTATCAGCCTACACACCTATGGCGAACTACCCGCATCGCTATCCCTCATAGCGGTTATCCTCTTTAACGCATTACTTAGCCTCATCTATGTACTCATCGCCCTCTGTCACGCCTGGATATTACCCCAGAAAAAGCTAAGTAACAGCGCCCAAGCACTAGCCAACATATTACTTTGGGCTAGCCTGTGGACATTTTTTGAGTGGTTACGTGGCAACCTCTTTACCGGCTTTCCCTGGCTAAATATAGGCTATGCGCATATAGACGGGGCCCTCGCGGGCTGGGCCATAATAACCGGGGCCTATGGAGTCACTTGGATGGCTGTATTCACAGCGGCTGCCCTGGCGTGTTTCTTCCAATTGCACCGTCGTCCAGCCAATACGGAAAACTCAGCACAAAACAAACCCTGGCAGGCCTCAAGCGTCTTAATCCTGGCCTTTGTGTTGAATATTATTGGCCTATTTCTACACGGAATACATTGGTCCCAGCCCACCGGCGAACCCTTTTATGTACGCCTAACACAAGGCAATGTCCCTCAATCAATGAAATTCGCCCCCGAACGATTTGAAGCGGGCATACAAACCTATTACGAACTCACAGCACTCGCCCCAAAAGACCCCAAAGCCCAACCCTCGGTAATCATCCTGCCTGAAACAGTCATCCCGGTCTTCCAAGATCGATTGCCCGCAAATTTTTGGCAACAATGGGTTGATCTAGCGCGCCAACAAAATGCAACCCTACTCATGGGACTGCCCCTCTATGATCCCAACAACGGGGAATACACCAACAGCGTAGTATCTATTGACGCAGACACCACTGCTCTGGACATCATGCAGCTAAAACTAAAGCATCGATATGACAAACACCACCTAGTACCCTTTGGTGAATTCATACCCACAGGATTTGGCTGGTTTATTGACATGATGAATATGCCCCTAGGCGACTTTCAACGCGGCACCACCACACAAGCCCCATTTGAAATTGCGCATCAGCGCATCGCACCTGACATCTGTTACGAAGACGTATTTGGCGAAGAAATCATCCGCAGCGTACGCACACAGCCTGACAGCCCAGGCGCCACCATGCTCGTCAACATCAGCAACCTAGGCTGGTTCGGAGACTCCTGGGCACTAAGACAGCACCTACAAATCTCGCGCATGAGAGCACTAGAAACCGCACGCCCCATGATACGTGCCACCAACACCGGCATCACCGCCGTCATCGACCCAGACGCAGTCGTACGCGCGATGCTGCCACAAAACACCATCGGCGTTCTTGACGTAGAAGTGCAAGGTTATAAAGGACTCACACCCTACGTGCGTTGGGGCAACCACACCATTATGATAATCAGCCTAATATGCATCCTGGGCCTAGGCCTAAGCAGAAAACGTTGGACATAACACCGGTACAACCTAACCAAAAAGACAACCAAAACGCCAAGTGTTGATAAAAAACATCAATTCACAAACAACACATAAAAAACTAGCTAAACCCACCAAAAACCAGTACACTTTCTTTTCTTTTGGGAAAGCACACGCAAAGAAACCTACAAAAACTGGTGGATTTGCAGCAATGCAACAACGGCTTTAACCTAAACTTGCAACTTTTCCGAAAACCAGTCATAATAATTTTTTTGGTTGGGATGGCACATACGTCACGATAACCAAAACAGCGTGGGGGTATAGCTCAGCTGGGAGAGCGCTTGCATGGCATGCAAGAGGTCAGCGGTTCGATCCCGCTTACCTCCACCAATAAAACTAAAATTGCTTGACAGGTTCTTTTAGTTTTGTTATATTAGTTTTTTTCCTTGGTCCCCATCGTCTAGAGGCCTAGGACACCGCCCTTTCACGGCGGCAGCCGGGGTTCGAATCCCCGTGGGGACGCCATAGGAGCGGTAGTTCAGTTGGTTAGAATACCGGCCTGTCACGCCGGGGGT
>DATGSS010000052.1:0-5421 GCA_035302345.1 Paenalcaligenes sp. | reverse complement strand
CGGGTGCTGTCTCGGTGCATCGGGCAGTACACGAGTTAATGGAATTTTTAAAATATAAAAAGGTTGTGTTATGAGTACGCTGGTGACTGTACAGACTGAAGGGGGAATTTATCCAATCCATATTGGAGCAGGTCGTTTGGCCCATTTGGGCAGTATGGTGCCCGAGGACGTGAGCAGCATTGCCGTCATCAGTAACCCCACCATTTACGAGATTTATGGCCGCCAGGTCGAAATAGCTTTGGCGCAGACCGGTCGCGAGGTCCATGTGGTGCTGATACCCGATGGCGAAGAGCATAAAAACTGGGACACGCTAAATACGGTTTTTGATGAATTGTTGGGAGGGCATTTTGACCGCAATTCACTGATTGTCGCGCTAGGAGGCGGGGTGGTCGGGGATATGGCTGGTTTTGCAGCGGCCAGTTTTATGCGTGGGATTCGTTTTATCCAGGTGCCCACTACTTTATTAGCGCAGGTGGATTCCTCGGTAGGGGGGAAAACAGCCATTAACCATCCGCGCGGCAAAAATATGATCGGTGCTTTTTATCAGCCCATCGCAGTAGAGATCGATACCCAGGTGCTGGCCACCCTGCCTAAACGCGAGCTCACCGCGGGTTTGGCCGAGGTCATCAAATATGGCTTTATCGAAGATGTAGAATTTCTACGGTGGTGCAGTGCCAATGTCAAAGATTTGCTGGCCGGTGATGTACAGGCTTTACGCTACGCCATTCAACGCTCTTGCGAGGTCAAGGCCGCAGTCGTTTCCGAGGACGAACGCGAGAGCGGTCGGCGCGCTATATTAAATTTTGGTCATACCTTTGGGCATGCGATTGAGGCAGGTCTGGGGTATGGTGAATGGTTGCACGGTGAGGCCGTAGGCTGCGGTATGGTGATGGCTGCCGAGCTGTCCCGACAGCTGGGCTATTTGTCTGCCGAGGATGTCGACCGCACCCGTGATTTGGTGGCTGCCATCGGTGCCCCGGTACAGGCCCCGCGCTGGCCTTTAGAGCGTTGGCATCAGCTCATGCAAAGTGATAAAAAAGCCCTAGGTGGGCAGTTGCGCTTTGTGGTGTTGACACAGATGGGGCAGGCAGAAGTACAGGTGGTTGATATAGAGCAGATCGCCCAGGTACTGCGTCATTGCGACGCTTTGGCCGAGTCCTGATTGGTGGTTGGTTGATTTTTTGTTTTAGGAGCCCTAGGAGAATTCATGATGCAACTCGCGCCCTATGCGTGTCATCCCCAGTTTTCGCGGGGCCGTCGCTTTCAAGAGCCCGCGCCCCAAGAGCGCAACGCCTTTCAGCGTGACCGCGATCGGATTATCCATTGCAATGCATTTCGTTTGTTGGAATATAAAACCCAGGTATTTATTAATCACGAGGGGGATTTATTTCGGACGCGTTTGACGCATAGCATCGAGGTCGCCCAAATAGCGCGCGCATTGGCACGCAATTTAGGGTTGCACGAGGACCTCATCGAGGCCATCGCCCTAGCGCATGATTTGGGGCATACGCCTTTTGGTCATGCCGGTCAGGAAGAGCTCAATGCCTGTATGCGCCAGTGGGCGCCCGATGCAGGGGGCTTTGAGCACAACCTACAAAGTCTGCGCGTGGTTGATCACCTAGAAGAGCGTTACGCAGAATTTGATGGTCTTAATTTGTGTTTTGAAACCCGCGAGGGGATTTTAAAACACTGCAATCGTAAAAACGCCGAGCGTTTGGGCGATGTGGGGCGTCGTTTTCTGGACAAGACCCAGCCCTCGTTAGAGGCTCAGATCACTAACTTGGCTGATGAGATCGCTTATAACAATCATGATATTGATGATGGGGTGCGTTCGGGTTTGATCACGATCCAGCAGTTGCTCGAGGTCGAGATGTTTGCCGAGCACTACAAACAGGCCTGTCAACGGATCCCGCGTTTGCCCCAGGTGGATACCAAGCGTCAGGTGGCCGAGGTGGTGCGCGCCATGATTAATACATTGGTTATTGATTTGACGGAAACCACCCGCGCCAATATTGCTAAGTATCAGCCTGATAGTGTGGATGCGGTCCGCGAGTTGCCTTTGTTGGCAGCGTTTTCTCCACAAGTACGGGCACAGGCCACTGATCTAAAGCGTTTTTTACATGCTAATTTATACCGACATTATCAGGTTGCGCGGATGGGCCAAAAGGCGCAGCGTATCTTGCGCGAGCTATTCGAGGCCTTTATCCATGATCCGCAGTTGCTAGCCCCTGAGCACCGCCGTGATGATCCTACTGAACAGGCGCGTGCCATTTCTGATTACGTAGCTGGGATGACTGATCGCCACGCCATTCGCGAGCACCGCGCCCTGTTTGAGATGTAGGTAGGTTTTAGGGTGTGGGCAGTGCGGTACCTGCATCCAGCAGTCGGGCTAGATAACGGCCCGTGTGACTGTGTGGGTGTCGGGCGATGTCTTCGGGGGTGCCCGTGGCCAAGATTTGACCGCCATTTTGGCCACCCTCAGGGCCCAGATCAATCACCCAGTCAGCGGATTTGATGACATCCAGGTTGTGTTCGATGACCACTACGGTGTTGCCCGCATCCACCAGCTGCTGCAATACCTGCAGCAATAAATTCACATCGTGAAAATGCAGCCCTGTGGTGGGTTCGTCTAGTAGATACAGACTTTGTCCGGTGCTGCGGCGCGAGAGCTCGAGGGCGAGCTTGATGCGTTGGGCCTCACCCCCTGATAGGGTGGTGGCGTTTTGGCCCAGTCTGATATACGACAGCCCCACCTCTTTGAGGGTTTGCAAACGTCGTTCGATGGCCGGGATGGCCTCGAAATAATGCAATGCCTCTTCAACGGTGAGGTTGAGTACCTCGCTGATGTTTTTACCCCGATATAGTATTTGCAGGGTTTCCTGGTTGTAACGCTGGCCTTGGCAGCTGTCGCAAGGCACATAAACATCAGCTAGAAAATGCATTTCTACCTTGATGAGTCCGTCGCCTTGGCAGGTCTCGCAGCGGCCGCCTTTGACGTTAAAAGAAAAACGGCCTGGGTCATAGCCCCGTTGACGAGCTTCGGGCACACCCGCAAAGAGCTCGCGAATGGGAGTAAATAGCCCGGTGTAGGTTGCAGGGTTACTGCGGGGTGTGCGCCCGATGGGGCTTTGGTCTACCAAAATAAGTTTGTCTAGGTGCTCGAGGCCTTTGATTTCGTCAAAGGGCTCGGGCTGGCTGTGCGCTCGGTTTAAGTCGCGTGCCAAAGCCTTGCCCAGGGTGTCGTTGATGAGGGTTGATTTTCCTGATCCCGAAACCCCGGTGATGCAAATCAGACGCCCTAGGGGCAGGTGTAAGTCTACATTTTTTAAATTATGTCCGCGTGCGCCATACAGGCTGAGCTGTGGCGTGGCCTCGTCGCCCGTGTGATGCACGGGGCGGCGGCGCGGGGGTTCGATGCGCTGTTCGCCGTTTAAGTATTGACCCGTCAGAGAGCGGGGCTCGGCCATGATTTCATCGGGGCTACCTTGGGCGATGACATGCCCCCCATGTTCGCCGGCTCCTGGGCCCATATCGATGATGTGATCGGCGTCGCGGATCATGTCCTCGTCGTGTTCTACAACGATGATGCTATTACCCAGATTACGCAGTTTGCGCAGGGTCTGAATGAGGCGGTCATTATCGCGCTGGTGCAAGCCAATAGAGGGCTCATCCAGTACGTACATGACGCCTGCCAAGCCCGAACCGATTTGACTGGCCAAACGAATGCGTTGGGATTCCCCACCCGAGAGGGTGTTGGCGGTGCGGTCCAGGGTCAGGTAGCCCAGGCCAACGTTGTCTAGGAAATAGAGCCGTGCGCAGATGCCCTGAATAAGCCCTTGGGCGATTTCTTGTTTGGCCCCTTGTAGTTGCAGGGATTCAAACCACTCCAAACATTCGGTGAGCGAAAGGGCCTCGACCTCGTAAATGGCCAGCCCACGCTCTTCGCCGGGGCCGGGCTCGGTGCCGATGCGTACGTGGCGGGCCTGGGCACACAAGCGGGCCCCCTGACATGAGGGACAGTGCACGATGTGGCGCAGTTTGCCTAGTTCTTCTTTGACCGCAGTGGACTCGGTCTCGCGCCAACGGCGTTCTAGGTTGGGAATCACCCCCTCAAAGGTATGACGACGGGTGAAATGCTCGCCCTGCTCGTTCATATAAATAAAGTCTATTTCCTCGTCGCCTGAGCCATGTAGTAAGACCTGGTGAATAGATTCTGGCAGTTCTTCGTAGGGGGTGTTGAGGTCAAAATCATAATGGGTGGCCAGGCTTTGGAGTAGGTTGGCGGTAAAAGCATTGCGTCGATCCCAGCCATACACGGCGCCGTTGGCCAAGCCCAGATGGGGGAAAGGTACGACCTGTTCGGGAGCAAAGCGCTCGACCTTGCCCATGCCGTTACAAGTCTCGCAAGCCCCGGTGGGGTTATTAAAACTAAAGAGACGCGGTTCGAGCGCATCGAGCAATACATCGCAGCGTGGGCAGGCAAAATGATTGGAAAATGCCAATGTCGCATTTGCGTTATCAGTTGGGGTGTCTGCCTCGGTCGAGGTGTTGGTTTCAGCTGACGCGTCCATATTTAATAACAGGACTCGGCCGCCGCCGGCCTCGAGGGCGGTTTCTATGCTTTCACTGAGTCGTTGACGGTGCTCGCTACGTAGACGTAGGCGATCGACAACGATTTGTAATTCTTGGATGGGGTGTTGTTCTTCGTCCCAGTCCTCTTCGAGCAGATGCATCTGCCCGTTAATACGCACGCGGATAAAGCCCTGAGCCTGTAGTTGGATGCGCAGGTGTTGGTACCCCTGGTCAGCCTGATCAGTGATGGAGGCGAGGATAGCAATGCGCGCTTCGGCCGGCCATTCATAAAGAGCATCAACCATTTGACTCACGTTGTGAGCCTGCAAAGGTAGGTGATGCGTGGGACAATAGGGGGTGCCTACGCGTGCATAGAGCAGGCGCAGATAGTCGTGGATTTCGGTCGTAGTGCCGACGGTCGAACGCGGGTTGTGCCCGGCGGTCTTTTGTTCAATAGCAATGGCCGGAGAGAGCCCCTCGATAAGATCGACGTCAGGCTTATCCATGATTTGTAAAAACTGTCGCGCATAGGCGGACAGGCTTTCTACGTACCGGCGCTGCCCCTCGGCATAGAGGGTATCAAAGGCAAGGGAAGATTTTCCCGAGCCCGATAGGCCCGTAATAACGATGAGTTGGTGACGGGGAATATCAACAGAAATATTTTTTAAATTGTGCGTACGTGCACCGCGAATGCGAATGGCTTGCATGTTTTAAGTCATAATTAGGCATTTTCAGGTCAATCTACTAATATAACGCGCATGGCTGATAAATGTGAACCAAAGTCCCAAGATGTTTTTGAGCAAGTAAAGAGAGTTTGATGAGTTCAGCAGATGTAAACGCAGGTACCAA
>DATGSS010000051.1:0-46291 GCA_035302345.1 Paenalcaligenes sp. | reverse complement strand
ATGCCCAGCTCGGCAGCCATGCGATGCGCGCCGGCCTTCTGCATGAAGTTCTCGTCATTGCACGTCAGTCCCGACAGCCACCACAGCACTGGTACGCGCTCGGTCTCGGCCTGGGGCGGCAAGTAGACAGCAAAGATCATTTCACAATCGAGGGTGCGTGAACGATGGCGATAACGCTTGTGCCACCCACCAAAACTCTTGTTGGCCGACACCAGCTCAACTTGTTCCGTCATGGTCATGCTTAAATCTCCTTATCCGCCGCCTCCTGACGGAGGCGGCGCAACGACAAGATCACCACTTCGCGTGTTAACCAAGCTTTTCGCGCGGTTCGGGCGCGTGTTAACCAAGCTTTTCGCGCGGGTTCGGGCGCGTGTTAATAATGCAGCACCGTACGAATACTCTTGCCGGCGTGCAACAGGTCGAAGGCTTCGTTGATCTTTTCAAACGGCATGTCATGAGTGACGAACTCGTCGATCTTGAGCTCACCATCCATGTAGCGCTGTACGTAGCCCGGCAGTTCAGAACGCCCTTTCACACCGCCGAACGCCGAACCTTTCCAGACCCGGCCCGTGACCAGCTGGAACGGCCGCGTGGAGATCTCTTCGCCGGCTCCTGCCACACCGATGATGACTGACTCGCCCCAGCCCTTGTGACAGCACTCCAGCGCCTGACGCATGACATTGACGTTGCCGATACACTCGAAGGAGTAATCGACGCCGCCATCGGTCATGTCGACGATCACCTGCTGGATCGGGTCGGAATGATCCTTGGGATTGACGAAGTCGGTCGCACCGAACTGACGCGCCAGCTCGAACTTGTCCGCGTTCACGTCAATGGCAATAATGCGGCTGGCTTTGGCCATCTGCGCACCCTGGATCACCGCCAGACCGATGGCCCCCAGGCCAAATACGGCAACGGTGGAGCCCGGCTCAACCTTGGCCGTGTTGAGTACCGCACCGATACCGGTGGTCACGCCGCAACCCAGCAGGCAAACCTTGTCCAGCGGCGCCTCCTTGGACACTACCGCCAGCGAGACCTCGGGCACTACGGTGTATTCACTGAAGGTCGAGCAGCCCATGTAGTGGTGCAGCGGCTTGCCATCGAGCGAAAAGCGCGAGGTACCATCGGGCATCAGCCCCTGACCCTGGGTCGCGCGCACGGCACCACACAGGTTGGTCTTGCCCGAGAGGCAGAATTTACACTTGCCACACTCAGCGGTGTAGAGCGGAATGACATGGTCACCCGGCTTGACGCTGGTGACACCCTCACCCACCGCTTCGACAACACCAGCGCCCTCATGACCCAGTACCGAGGGGAACAAGCCTTCCGGGTCAGCACCGGAAAGCGTGTAAGCATCCGTATGGCAAACACTGGTCGCCACTATACGTACCAGTACCTCTCCCGCCTTGGGGTCTTGAACGTCAATTTCGGTCAGCTCAAGGGGCTTACCGGCAGCTACAGCAATGGCGGCACGCGATTTCATGGAAGGCTCCTTTTGTTATCAAATGAAATAACTCACTACCAGTCTAGGCACGTACCCTGGAGGGTGATATAGAAAGAGTGGCACTATATTATTTCCTTGCTGCAACAATCCGAGGCGAACAATGGTTCAATGGGATGGTATCGAAGCCTTTATTGAAGTGGTAAGGCTTGGCACCTTTGCGGCAGCGGCGCGCCAGCTGAATGTTTCCAACTCGCACGTCAGCCGCCAGGTAGCCCAGCTTGAACAACAACTGGGACTGCCGCTGCTGTATCGTACCACGCGCCAGATCCATCTCACCGATGCCGGTGAACGCTACTATGTGCATTGCCGTGAATTGCTTGATGGCTTTCGCGAGGCAGAAGCGGCTTTGCAGAGCCAGCAAGCGAGCCCACACGGGGTGCTCCGCCTCAGCTGTGCGACCGCCTTCGGCGAACGTTTCATTGCTCCCCTGGTGAACGATTTCCTCTGCCTCCATCCCCAACTTGAACTACGCCTGCATTTAACCAACCGCCAGGTCGACGTGATCGACGAAGGCTATGATGTGGTTATCCGCCTGGGTACCCTGCAGGACTCTTCGCTGGTGGCGCGCCGTCTTGCCAATCGGCGCGAGTTCGTGGTCGCCTCGCCCGACTATTTTCGCGACAGGCCACATCCCCACTCGGTCGCCGAGCTGAGCCATCACCGCTGCCTGATTGGCAGTCGCGACCTGTGGCGGTTTGATATTGAAGGGGTGCATCGGGAAGTGCGCGTGCAGGGCACATGGCAGGCCAACTCGGGGCCCGCCCTGCTTGATGCTGCGCTCAAGGGGCTGGGTCTGGCACAACTGCCCGACTATTACGTCATGCCCTATCTCGCCAGTGGCCGGCTGATAGAGGTGCTTACTTCGTTTGTCTGCAAGGATGCCGGGGTCTGGGCCGTCATGCCGCAGCACCGGCAACACGCGGCCAAGGTGCGCCAGTTCATCGATTACATGGTCGAACACTTGCCAGCCCAGCTCGACAGAGCCAGCACCAATCCTGTTGAAAGCTAAATAAAAAAGCGCCAGACCCCGTGGGAGCCTGGCGCAAACCACATGCCAGCCTTTATCACTGACTTTTACTTGAAGTTCTTGCGATACATCTTCAAGACCTCTCCCACGATGCCACTGCGGAAGCTGAGTACGCAGACTACAAAGATGACGCCCAGAATCGGCCCCACCCAGTTACCCAGCGGCGACTGCGCCAGTAGATGTTGCAGGGTGACTACCAGCCCAGCGCCGACCACCGGGCCAAACAAGGTCCCCACCCCACCCAGCAGGGTCATTAAAATCACCTCGCCGGACATGTGCCAGTGGGCATCGGTCAGCGATGCGAGCTGGAACACAACCGTCTTGGTGGAACCGGCCAACCCGGCCAGACCGGCGGAAATGACGAACGCTACCAGCTTGTAGTGATCAACGTTGTAGCCCAGCGATACCGCACGCGATTCATTTTCGCGGATCGCCTTGAGCACCTGACCGAATGGCGAGTGCACAGTGCGTTGAATCAGCGCAAAGCCGAACAGGAATACGGCAAAGACGAAATAGTACATCGCCAAGTTGTTGCGCAGGCTGATGAAGCCGAACAACTCACCGCGCGGCACGCCGTGCAACCCGTCTTCCCCCCCAGTGAAGGGCGCCTGGATAAAGAAGAAGAACATCAGTTGCGCCAGTGCCAAGGTCACCATGGCAAAATAGATACCCTGGCGACGAATCGATAGCATGCCGAAGATAGCGCCTAGCCCCACTGCCGCAGCGGTCCCGATCAGAATCCCCATTTCCGGTGTCAGCGCTGGGTAGCTCGACAGCAGGTAGCCCGTCACATAGCCCCCCGTAGCCAGAAATGCGGCATGTCCGAAAGAGAGCAGACCGGCATAACCGAGCAACAGGTTGAAGGCGCAAGCGAACAGTGCAAAGCACAACACCTTCATCAAAAACACCGGATAGGCGACAAAAGGTGCCACCAGACCCATTAACACCAGTGCGACATAAAAAGCATAGCGCCGTTGTTGAGCCCGGCGTTCGCGCTTCAGGCCGGGGCTCAGTTCCAGAGGTTGAGTAGTAGCCATCTTGTCATGCCTCCTTGCCGAAGAGCCCGGCGGGTCTTAGCAGCAAGACCAGAATCATCACCAGGAAGATCACGGTATTGGCCGCTTCTGGGTAATACACTTTAGTCAGGCCCTCGATCAGCCCCATGGTCAAGCCGGTCACGATAGCGCCCAGAATCGAACCCATACCCCCGATAACCACTACTGCAAACACCACGATCAATAGATTGGAACCCATGGTGGGTGAAACGGGATAAAGCGGTGCGGCAAGCACTCCGGCGAAGGCAGCAAGCGCCACGCCAAAGCCGTAGGTCAGGGTGATCAGTAACGGTACGTTGACGCCGAAAGCCTGCATCAGCGCCGGGTTTTCGGTTCCGGCCCGCAGGTAAGCACCTAACCGGGTGCGCTCGATCATGAACCAGGTAAATAGACACACTCCGAGCGCCGCGATCAACACCCAGGCACGATACTTGGGCAGGAACATGAAGCCGGTCTGATAGCCGCCTTGCAGAACCTCGGGCGTCGGGTAGCGCGCCCCGGAAACACCGAAAATGTTGACCAGGGAGCCTTCGAAGATCAGCGCCAGGCCGAATGTCAGCAGCAGGCCGTAGAGATGATCAAGATGACCAATGCGGCGCAACAACACCCGTTCGATCAGCATGCCGAACAGGCCGACCACGAGCGGCGCCAACAGCAGCGCCGCCCAATAATTGATACCCAGGTAACGCATCCCCAGCAGGGTGGCGAATGCCCCCAGCATGTACATGGCCCCGTGGGCAAAGTTGACAATCTTCAGCAGGCCGAAGATCACCGCCAGTCCAAGGCTGAGCAAGGCGTAGAAGGCGCCGTTAATCAGACCCAATAGAAGCTGGCCCATAAATACCGCCAACGGCACGCCGAATATCATCGTCATGTCAGGTTCTCCTCGCCATCAACAAGGCGGCGGCCACTCCTCGGCCGCCGCCGATCTTGCTCACTTCAGTTGATCAGCTTGCACTGACTTTCAGAAAGCGGACGGAACGCCTCGTCGGCGGGAATGGTGGTAAGAATCTCGTAGAGATCCCACTCTCCAGTCGACTCTTCCGGCGACTTCACCCGGGCCAGGTACATGTCGTGGACCATACGGCCGTCCTCACGAATGTAGCCATTGCGGGAGAAGAAGTCGTTAACCGGCTTCTTGGCCATGGCGGCACGCACCTCAACCGGATCGTCGCTACCCAACTCTTCCACGGTGTTCAGATAATGCATGGTGCTGGAGTAGATACCGGCATGGACCATACCCGGCATGGTGCCGACGCGCTCGTAGTAGCGCTCGGCCCACTCACGACTCTCGTCGTCCATATCCCAGTACCAGCCGGTGGTCAGCAGCAACCCCTGGGTGGCATCGAGGCCCATGGCATGGACATCGTTGAGGAACACTACCAGGCCGGCCAGCTGTTGGCCCGCCTCGACGACACCGAACTGGCTTGCCGTATTGATGGCATTGACCGTATCGGCACCGGCGTTGGCCAGGCCAATGATCTTGGCGCCTGAGCCCTGTGCCTGGAGAATGAATGAAGAGAAGTCATCAGTGGGGAATGGATGACGTACACCTCCCACCACTTCACCCCCATTCTCTTCCACCACCTTGGTCAGGTCCGCTTCCAGAGAGTGACCGAACGCGTAATCGGCCGTCAGCATGAACCAACTGTCACCGCCCTGCTCGACAACGGCCCTGGCGGTACCATTGGCCAGCGGATAAGTATCATAGACCCAGTGAATATGGTTCGCTGTGCAGTATTCGTTGGTCATGGCGGAGGCCGCCGCACCCGAGACAATGCCCAGACCATTGTTCTCTTCGATCACACGTGTTGCGGCGACTACCACTGAAGTGGCTACCAGACCTGCCACCAGGTCGACATTGCGGGTGTCGTACCATTCACGCACGGTGCTGGCGCCCACATCAGCACTGTTGCGGTCGTCAGCACTGAAGATTTCAATTGCCGCACCATTGACGCTGCCGCCGAAGTCCTCGACCGCCATGCGCAGCGCTTCCAGGCCGCCCGGCCCCGCCAGATCACGATAGGTGCCGGACATGTCGGCCAGATAGCCAATGCGGACTTCCCCGTCGCTGATCTCGGCCTGGGCGCTGGTCGCCATGGCCATGGCAGCTGCGATAGCGATGCTGCTGGCGAGAGTTTTTTTGATAAAGGTCATGATGTCTCCATAGCCCAACCGGGCTGTTTGTTGTTGTAACACGTACTGCAGGTAATGCTTGGAGGCTGGCTATACACCCAGCATGGAGTTGAGGTGATCACGCCTGGAAGGCAGCTCGGCTGCACTGATCTCTTCGATGATGCGACCGTGCTCCATCACGTAATGTCGATCCGCAAGCGGCGCGGCAAAACGGAAATTCTGCTCCACCAGGACAATGGTCATGCCGCGGTCCCGCAGCTTGACCAGCACGTCACCGAGCTTCTGCACGATAACCGGTGCCAGGCCCTCGGTTATCTCATCCAGCAACAGCAAGCGCGCCCCGGTACGCAGAATGCGTGCCATGGCCAACATCTGCTGTTCACCACCTGAGAGGCGGGTCCCCTGGCTATGCCGCCGCTCATAGAGGTTGGGGAACATCGCGTTGATTTCATCGAGGGTCATGCCGCCCGAACGTACCGTCGGCGGCAGCAGTAAATTCTCTGATACGTTGAGGCTGGAAAAGATGCCCCGCTCTTCGGGGCAATAACCCACACCCAGCCGGGGAATGCGGTGCGCCTTCATGCCGATGGTTTCCGTGCCGTTAATCAGGATCGAGCCCTGACGCCGGCCCACCATGTTCATGATGGTCTTGAGCGTGGTACTGCGCCCGGCACCGTTACGTCCCAACAGCGTTACCAATTCCCCACGCCGTACGTCCATATCGACGCCATGCAGGATATGCGACTCACCGTAAAAAGCGTGCAGGTCCCGGATACGCAGCATCTCGGCACCTGTATGGTCGCGATAGCCGGTATGGGTGGGTTGTTCGACAACCTGGCTCATGCGCTGGCCTCCTCTGCCGCCGCTTCGCTACCCATGTACGCCTCCCGCACCTTGGGGTCGGCGGAAACGGTGGCGTAGTCGCCTTCCGCCAGGACGGCACCACGAGCCAGCACGGTAATGCGGTCGCATAGCCGGCTCACTACACTCAGGTTATGCTCAACCATCAGTACCGTGCGCCCCTTGGCCACGCGGCGAATCAGTTCAACGATACGGTCGACATCCTCGGCCCCCATGCCCTGGGTAGGTTCATCAAGCAGCATCAGCGTAGGATCCATGGCCAGCGTAGTGGCCACTTCCAGCGCTCGCTTGCGCCCATAGGGCATCTCTACGGTGAGCACGTTGGCATAGTCCGCCAGACCTACTTCGTCGAGCAGCTCAACTGCCCGTTCATTGAGGTGGTCAAGCGACCGTTCGGGCTTCCAGAAGTGAAACGAAGTACCCACCCGCCTTTGCAGCGCCACACGCACGTTTTCCAGCGCGGTCATGTTGGCGAAGACCGCGGATATCTGGAATGAACGCACCATACCCATGCGGGCGATCTCGTTGGCCTTCAGACGGGTGATCGACTGACCACGATAGAGAATTTCGCCCTGAGTCGGGGGCAAGAACTTGGTCAGCAGATTGAAAAAAGTGGTCTTGCCCGCCCCATTGGGACCAATCAAGGCATGAATGTGCCCTTCCCGGACGCTCAGGTCGACATTATCCACGGCGGTGAAGCCCCGGAACTGCTTGGTCAACCCCCGAGTTTCCAGTATGAACTCCTGGGTCATGTGACACTCTCTCCAGATCGCATGGCGATCCATTCTGGTTTGTTATCGTTGTACTAGCCGTTGTCTTTGGCTTAGCGACCGCATTGCTGTTACAGAACTAGCCCAAGACCTCTAGCTTACGTTAACGTAAGCTAGAGGAGACGCCAAGAGGGAGCAAGTACTGTCATCAAAAACTCGACCAATGGGGTAGATAAATCAATGCTTAATGAGCGTGCTAACGGCGTTGACCGCCCCCTGGATCGCTTGTCCATGCCACTGGCGTAACCGCCTGGGGCCTGAGCCACTGGGCTTTTTTCAACTCACTAGCCGTGCCAGGCAAGAGTCTCTAAAATGACATGCAATCATGTATGTCACAGGTACCCTAGACCCATGCCTTACCCTCCCACTCCCCAGCACCCTTGGCCGATCAGCTTTACCGCGACCTGCATACGCGCCACGCTCTATATTTTGCTCATCGCGGGCATGGCCCAGGGCGCCTATCTTGAAGGGCTGCATTTTCCCGAGGTGCGTTTTTCGGAGCGCGGCTTTACCGAGCTGGCACAGAGCGCGGTCCTGCTGAGCGCTTCACTCCTGCTGCTCTATACCCGCCAGGTATTGAAAGTCTTGCCGACCGTTACCCTGCTGTTGTTCGCCTTCACTTTCAGCTCATTCATCCGTGAGCAGGATTACTGGCTGGATATGGTGGCACGCCATACCTGGAAGGCAATCGTAGCTCTGATCGTGTTTCCGACCCTCTTTTGGGTTATTCGTGAACGCAAACGCTTCGTTGATGAGTTCCGCCACTACGTGAACAGCTTCTCTTTCGGCCTGTTCGCCGCCGGCGTGCTGATGACCTACGTCTTTTCACGTCTTTACGGGCGCAGCGCCTTCTGGGAGGCCGTACTGGAAGAGAATTACATACGCACTTTCAAGGATGCCGCTGAAGAGATTATCGAACTGCTCGGCTATACGCTGATTCTGATCGCGGTGATCGAGCTGACCCTGCTTGCACGGCGCTGGTATCTAGCCCGCCGTTAAACGAAGCTGGCTCCATAAAAAAACCGTGGCTTCAAGCCACGGTTTTTTTGTCCAGCCATTGATGCGCTTGCACTTACTCGTCGAGGAACGAGCGCAACGGCTCCGAGCGGCTCGGATGGCGCAGCTTGCGTAGTGCCTTGGCTTCGATCTGACGAATTCGCTCACGGGTGACGTCGAACTGCTTGCCCACCTCTTCAAGGGTGTGATCGGTATTCATGTCAATACCGAAGCGCATGCGCAGCACTTTGGCTTCACGCGCGGTAAGCCCGCCCAGCACGTTGCGAGTTGCCTCAATCAGCCCCTCACCAGTGGCCAGGTCCACCGGAAGCTGCATGGTGCTGTCCTCGATGAAGTCGCCCAGATGCGAATCATCGTCGTCACCAATAGGCGTCTCCATGGAGATCGGTTCCTTGGCGATCTTGAGCACCTTGCGCACCCGGTCTTCCGGCATTTCGAGACGCTCGCCCAGCTCTTCCGGGGTCGGCTCGCGCCCCATTTCCTGCAGCATTTGGCGGGATACGCGGTTGAGCTTGTTGATGGTCTCGATCATGTGTACCGGAATACGGATGGTCCGCGCCTGGTCAGCAATCGAACGTGTGATCGCCTGACGAATCCACCAGGTGGCATAGGTCGAGAACTTGTACCCACGACGGTATTCAAACTTGTCTACCGCTTTCATCAAACCAATATTACCCTCTTGGATTAGATCCAAGAACTGCAACCCACGGTTGGTGTATTTTTTAGCAATAGAAATAACCAAACGCAAGTTGGCCTCGGTCATATCACGTTTAGCGCGCGCGGCCTTGGCCTCGCCCGAAAGCATACGCTTGTAGGCCTCTTTGAGATCACTCAAAGGCAAGACCACATCTTTTTGAATCTCGATCAGTTTGCCTTGTAGCTCTTGGATGGCAGGCACATAACGCTCAAGGTCCTCTTGATAGGGTGGATTCTTTTCTAACTCTAAGACAGCCCACTCGAGCTCGGTCTCGTTACCAGGGAAACTCTTGATGAAATGCGAGCGCGGCATACGGACGCGGTTTACACAAATGTGCAGGATTTGGCGTTCGTATTGACGTACCTCGGCCACTCGTTCACGCATCGTGTCAGTGAGCTTTTCTACCATTCGAGCAGTAAATCGAATCCCCATGAACTCATCATGGATATTCTGCTTGGCTTCGATGTATCCAGGGCTACGATAGCCTTCTGTTTCGAATGCGACACGCATTTTTTCGAACCACTCTTGGATAACATCAAACTTCTTGAGCGCTTTTTTATGCAGATATTCAATTTGCGAGCTGCTCATGCCACCGGCTGGACCCTCTTCGCCGTCTTCGCTCTTGGCACCGGCACCAGCGTATTCCTCGCCATCGTCATCAATCAGCCCATCAACAACATCGTCAATGGCCATATTGCCTTGGCGCACTTCGTTGATATAGGCCAATACCTCGTTCACCGTAGTGGGGCAAGCTGCAATCGCCATGACCATATCTTTGAGGCCGTCTTCGATACGCTTGGCGATTTCGATCTCACCTTCGCGAGTCAATAATTCGACGGAACCCATTTCACGCATATACATACGCACAGGGTCTGTAGTACGGCCAAAATCAGAGTCAACTGTGGTCAGAGCAGCATCGGCCTCTTCTTCCACATCGTCATCAGCGCCTGCAACAGGTGCATTGTCACTCATCAACAAGGTTTCAGCATCCGGGGCTTGGTCGTAGACCGAAATACCCATATCGCCAAAGGTGGTGATGATACGCTCTATCGCATCGGCATCGACCAAATCATCTGGCAGATGATCGTTGATCTCGCCATAGGTTAGATAGCCACGCTCTTTGCCGAGCTTAATCAATGCTTTGAGGCGATTACGACGCGATTCTTGTTCCTCGGGTGTGAGTTGGCCACGGCCACCAAAGACATCGCGGGCACCTCCGCGGGCTGCCTTTTTGGCACCTTTACGTGCGGTCTGAGGCTCGGGGATCTCTTCGGTTTGCTCGTCGTCTACGTAGTCCTCGTCGAGATCGTCAAAAGCCGCTGTTTTAGCTGCCTTCTTGGCCGCCTTTTTAGCAGCTTTTTTGGCTGCCTTTTTAGCCGTTGCTTTCTTAGCCGCCTTAACTGCTTTTTTAGCCGCCTTTTTGGCTGTGGCTTTTTTCGCTGCTACTTTCTTGGTTGCAGCTTTCTTTGCTGCCTTTTTAGCTGCCTTCTTGGCAGCCTTTTTCGCCGCTTTCTTTGCTACTTTTTTAGCTGCAGCCTTTTTCGCTGTCGCCTTTTTAGCCGCTTTTTTTGCAGTGGCTTTTTTGGCTACCTTTTTAGCAGCCTTTTTGGCTGCTTTCTTTGCTGCAGGCTGAGCCTCTGTGCCCTGGACGGCTTCCTCGACTTGTGCAGACGTGCTTTTGTCGCCAGAAGCCTGAGCATAAGCGATGGTTGATGCACGTTGAGTCGTAGTTGGTTTACCAGTCGATTGTGTCATATTGGATTCCATTGACGCTTGACATATCCACAGATATGTAATGCAGGACAGTTAAATTCGGAAGCGTAACAAGTAAGACTAAGGGCGAAAGTACGTATGTAGGTTGTGTTAGTAAAAATACTGAATTTTCCCTGTTCTAAAAGGGCTAGCGCTAATCTAACGACCAGTGCCTATGCATTGCATACTTTGCCAAATGCTTTCAGTGAAAAAAGCTTTTTTGGACCTTAGTGCCATTACTGATACAAATACTCTGTGTAGTTTACTTTAGTTAAATAGATGATGCAGTAGTCAGTTCGGCCAATCGGCGGGTCAAAAACTGATACCTTTGTCTAGTCTGACTTTCATGAATCCCCCTGGCTAATAATTCAAGTTGTTCTGCTTTGATGCAATCAATCTCTACCCTCTTCAAAGCATCTGCCCACTCGGCTCGTGGATCGGGCAAGGGCTCGTTTTGGTCAGCCTCGTGAGTGACCTGCTGTAGATGCATGCCGAGTTCACTATTAGGATCTGCGGCCTGTAATAAGGCTCCTCCGTGTGCGCACCCCGTATCATTAATCAGCGAGATCAGCTCTTGTACATATAGTAGATGGGGGCTTTGCACGATAATTTCAAGTTGCTCGGCATCTAATTCAGCGGCAAGCTCGGGATACGCCACCAATAAATGCAATAGTCTTTTTGCCAGTGGAACCACCTGTCGCGCGGTGTGCTGCCGATGCCGTGCCGATCTGGGGATGCCGGGTGGCTGCCCCTCGGGACGTGCTCGTGCCGGAACGGATGCGGTTCGATTAGAATCACGTCCAGCCCCCATCCCTCGGGCAGTACTCGCGGGTTGTGCGCTCGCGTCGCGAGAATATCGGTTGGCTTGTTGACGCTCACGATACTGCTCAATTTGCTGTTCTAGCTCTTCGATAGTCAGGCGGACTTGCTGAGCAAAGGCCTGACAGAGCTGTTTGCCATAGTTATTAGGCTCTAGCTTGGCTAAATAAGGTATTGCCTCGTGCACACATGCAGAGCGCCCTTCTACCAAATCCAAATCATGCCGGCGGGACCATTCTTGTAAAAAGAACTCTGAAAAGACCTGCGCCTGATCAGCGTACTCACGAAATGCAGTAATGCCATACTCACGAGCATAAGAATCAGGGTCATGGCCTTGGGGTAAAAACATAAAGTGCAAAGCCAGATCATCGCGCACCAATCCCAAGGCATGCTCTAATGCACGCCAAGCGGCCTGTTGGCCAGCACGGTCAGCATCAAAACAAAATATTATTTTGTTAGTAAAGCGAGTCAGCCGCCGCAGGTGCTGGTCGGTAGTGGCTGTACCTAGCGTGGCAACAGCATTGTGCATCCCTAACTGGGATAATGCCACCACGTCCATATAGCCTTCAACGACCAAGGCATAGCCCTCTTGGTGGATCCCTTGGCGGGATTCCCAAATACCGTAAAGCTCATTGCTTTTAGAAAAAAGCTCGGTTTCTGGTGAGTTGAGATATTTGGGTTCGCCTTCGGCAATAAGCCGTCCGCCAAACCCTACTGTCACCCCGCGGTGGTTCCGAATTGGGAAAATGATCCGACCGCGAAAGCGATCATAACGACGACCCTCTTTGCCCTCGGCAATCAAACCAGTTTCTAGCAGTTCTGCACGCTGATAATTATCAAACACGCGCGCTAAAGCTTGCCACTCGTCAGGGGCCCAGCCCAAGTCGAATTTTTGAATGGTTTCGGTTTTAATTCCGCGCTGGCGGAAGTAGTTAAGCGCAGGTAGAGATTGCCGTAGTTGGCCTTGGTAGAACTGTTGCGCTTGATGCAGGAAATGCTCGTGCAGAGTGCGGACTTTTTGCCGTTCTTTTTCTATGCGCCTTTGCTCTGGACTTTTGGGCGACTGGGGCACCTGCAGCCCCACTTCTTGGGCCAAGGTGCGCACCGCCTCTGGAAAACTCACCCCCAGGAATTGTATGTAAAAACTAATGGCGTTGCCGCTGACCCCACAACCAAAACAGTGATAGAACTGCTTGGTCGGGCTAACTGTAAAAGAAGGTGTCTTTTCTCCGTGGAAAGGACACAAGCCCACCAGATTTGCCCCGCGCTTGCGTAACGAGACGTGCCGACCAACGACGTCAGCAATATCTACTCGGGCAAGCAGCTCTTGGACAAAAGTTTCTGGTATCAATACAGGCGTGGAGGCAACTGTTGACTACGCAAGCGCTTGTAGTGACGCTTGATAGCAGCGGCGCGTTTGCGTTTGCGCTCGGCAGTGGGCTTTTCATAGAATTCGCGTGAACGCAACTCGGTCAGCAGACCGGTCTTCTCGACGGTGCGCTTAAAGCGGCGCATCGCCACCTCGAAAGGTTCGTTTTCTTTAACTCTAACAACTGTCATATATACTCTACTTTATCTTGGGTTAAATTGAGTTAACCCGCATTAACTGGGTTAACTGCTTTTACTGAAAGTTTAATAGAATCTAAATTAAAGTTGGACTGATCCAATTTTAATTGCGTTTTTTGCCAACGTTGCGCAATTGATATCAACAATCACTGTATGGCCTGAGCAATTTTTAGCTAATACAGCTATAAATACAGGATCAATCCAGCACAATTTGGTGAATCCAACATTTTAACACGCCAAAAAAGGCCACGTCAAAAGTCGTTCATTAGGCCTCGCGGTGCCCTTTACGCAACCATGCCTCTAATTGATGCGGACGGAGGGTGTCGTAGTCCTCAAAAGGCTGGTGAACCCAAGGGTTAGTAGGCAAGTGCTCGATGTAGTAATCAGGCTCAAATTTAGAGTGCCCTTTCCACCACACAACCGCTGTGCGCAGCTCTTGGATATCGGGAAATTGCTCGCGTAGGTGATCACGCACGCCTCTGAATGTCAGGCCAGTATCTACCATATCATCTACAAGCAACACATTGCCATCTAGCGTACCGCGCGTGATTGTGATGTACTGAGCTATATCTAACTGCCCCTGTACAGTGCCAGCTGCCTCGCGATAGCTACTGGTCGCCAAGATACCTAGCGGTACGTCGTAGATGCGCGATATCACATCGCCCACGCGCATCCCACCACGCGCCAGACAAACAATCTTGTCAAAACTCCACCCCGACTTGTGGATCTTTAGCGCGAGTTGTTCTATTAACTCGTGATATTTTGACCAGCTAATCCATAGATCAGTTTCAGTACTAGGGGGCACACTCATTTCCGTTTCCTTTGCGTATTAAACAACCCTAAAGGCAAAATATATTACCCCATTTTGGGCTGATAATCAGTGTTTGCCTGATTGGCGTTTAATTAGACGCTAAACGGATCGCGTAAAACGATGGTTTCATTGCGATCCGGACCCGTTGATACCATATCAATGGGAACATCGCAGAGCTCGGCGATACGCTCTAGGTAACGACGCGCGTTGACAGGCAACTTGTCGTATTCGGTGACCCCCACGGTGGACTCGGACCAGCCTGGGAGCTCTTCTAGTACGGGCTCGGCCTCGGCCACTGCTTGGGCACCATAAGGCAGCACATCTAGGAATTTACCTTTGTAGCGGTAGCCCACCCCTATTTGAAGGACATCTAGTCCGTCTAAAACGTCTAATTTGGTCATGCACAGGCCCGAAATGCCATTTAACATCACAGAACGTTTCATGGCCGCGGCATCAAACCAACCGCAGCGGCGTGGGCGGCCTGTCACTGAACCAAACTCTTTGCCCACCTCGGCCAGACGACGACCGGTGTCATTGTTTAATTCAGTTGGGAAAGGACCTGCGCCCACACGTGTGATATAGCATTTGGCGATGCCCAACACATAGTTTAATTGCTCTGGGCCAACACCAGATCCGGCGCTGGCTGCACCGGCCAAACAATTGCTACTGGTCACAAATGGATAGGTGCCATGATCAATATCCAGCAAGGCGCCTTGGGCACCCTCGAAAAGGAGTTTGTCCCCCTTTTTGCTAGCGTTGAACAGTTGATGGCTCACGTCAGAAACCATAGGCTCTAAGGCCTCGGCATAGATAGCCGCCTTTTCCATGATCTGAGCCCCATCAACTGCCTGTGCATTGAGGTAACGCGTCAGCACAAAGTTGTGATAATCCAACACATCGTTGAGCCTTTCTTCAAAGGTAGGCAGATCAAAGAGGTCTTGGACACGTAAGGCACGGCGCGCGACCTTGTCCTCATAGGCTGGGCCAATGCCACGGCCTGTGGTGCCAATTTTATCGCCCGCACTTTTTGCTTCGCGAGCCTGATCTACTGCGACGTGATAAGGCAGAATCAACGGGCATGCCGATGATATTTGGAGTCGCTCGCGGACGTTGACGCCGCCCTCTTCTAGCTCGGTAATTTCGGCCAGCAAGGCATCAGGGGAAAGGACCACTCCGTTACCGATGTAACAGGTGACGTGCGGATGCATAATCCCTGAGGGAATAAGGCGCAAAACAGTTTTCTGACCATTAATCCATAATGTATGACCTGCATTATGCCCACCCTGAAAGCGTACGACGCCCTTGGCGGACTCGGCCAACCAGTCAACTATCTTACCTTTACCTTCGTCACCCCACTGGGTACCTATGATGACAATATTTTTGCTCATGTTACAAACGCTCAGAAACGGCCTCTACTACCTCGGCCTGGGTTAATCCTTTGTTATGAATCAGTAGGTGATGCTGTTGACACAGGTTTGACCACCCACTGATCGCCAGCTTTAACGATCTGGTGCTGAATCACGAACTCATCCGAGCTCGGGACCTCATCAGGCAAACACTGCAATACCACTTCACCCTGGTTACGTAATTCGTCAATGACAGCCAATAACTGAGGATCCGTACCCCAGGGGGCACGGATCGCCTGAATCTGTGTTGCCGCGCCTGCCGTGGCTGCTAACACGCGCAGGTCCAAGCTAAAACCGGTAGCAGGCCGATCACGACCGTATAATTTACCAATGCCATCGTAGCGCCCTCCGCGCACAATGGCGTTGTGCCAGCCGTGTGCATATACACAAAACACAACCCCGGTATGGTAGCCATAACTACTGCCCATATCCGCCAGATCTAAAGTGAGATGGTGGGCTGAAAATGCCACGATTAGCTCTTGGAGCTGTTCAAACGCATGGACTATTTCGGGCAACTGCGGGAGCTGTTGACGGGCCTTTTCCAATGTGGGTAATGCCTGACCGTATAATTCGGTCAAGCTTAATAGCTGCTGCACTACCCCTGCATCGGCCCCTGGAAAGGTTTCCGTCAACGCTAATAAGCCAGGGTTGTCCTTGGCGCTGAGTAAATCAAGCACATACTGGGCATGTCGGTGCAGGATAGGGTCTTGCTTTAATAAAGCATAGCCCACTGCAGGCAAATTGAGATCTAGACGTGAATTTTCCACCCCAGCTCTGGCCACACTGGCCAATGCCAATCGGATGATCTCAATGTCCGCTTCAACGCCTGCATAGCCGTATATCTCGGCCCCTATTTGCAATCGCTCGCGCTGGGCAAGTAGGCTCTCGGGACGAGCATGCAGTACCGATCCACAGTAGCATAACCGCGTTACCCCGGGACGATTAAGTAAATGGGCATCAATGCGTGCCACTTGTGGCGTCATGTCTGCACGCACCCCCATGGTACGACCAGACAGTTGGTCAATGAGTTTATTGGTGCGCAGATTTAAAGGACTGCCCGAGATGGCCTGTAGCGACTCGAGGTACTCGGCCAGTGGCGGAGCCACAAGCTCAAAACCATAGCTGCGATAAAGGTCCAGCAAGGACCGACGCAGTTCCTCTTGGTGACGCGCCTCAGCGGGCAGTACATCTGCCAAATGCTCTGGTAATAACCAATTAGACATGCAAAAAGCCTTTCCGCTAGCCTTGTATTTCTTTAAGCTAACACAGCAAAAGGCGACTTGGGGTAGCGGCCCGCCAAGTCGCCAAGCAAACACAAAGATGTGATTATATAAAATTTTGCCCTACTGTGGGCGTTTGTTTATTAAAACGTCTCAGTCTGTCGAAGTTTGCGCTTCGCCACGCTGTTCTGCGTCTACAGGCAGAGGCGTTAGGGGGAGATCCCCAACTTTGCCATCGGTTTGCTTCCAGTAGCGGAAGAACTCGGAATCCGGACCCACTACTAGTACGTCTGATTCTGAATCAAAGGCAGACTCATAAGCATCTAGGCTGCGGTAAAAGCGGTAGAACTCGGGATTTTCACTAAAGGCCTCGGCATAAATTGCAGCGGCTTGAGCATCCCCTTCACCACGGACACTTTCTGCTTCAGAAAATGCCTCGGCGAGTAATTCTTCGCGTTCACGATCAGCTTCGGCACGGATTCGTTCGCTTTCAGCTGCCCCTGTAGCGCGTAAACGGTTGGCCTCTTGTTTACGTTCGGCCTCCATACGACGATAAACAGATTCAGAAATCTCGGGCGCAAAATCAATACGACGTAAGCGCACATCAACCACATCTACACCTAATGGTTTGGCTCGCTCTTCGACCGATTCGCGCACCTCGAGCATAATCTGATCACGTTGGTCAGATACAACCTCTTTAACAGTGCGCACGTTAACGGCGGCGTTCAGAGCATCACGAATTTGTGCAGATAAACGCTCGACAGCACCACGGTCAGTAGCACCAAAGGTGACATAAAACTGACGCGGGTCTGAAATACGCCATTTTACATAGGAGTCAATCAGCAAGTTTTTCTTTTCTGCTGTCTGAATCCGCTCGGGATCGTTAGCCTCGATGGTTTGCAGACGTTTATCGAGAAGCACAACATTTTGGAATGGTGGGGGCAATTTGAAATATAAACCCGGCTCGGTGATGGTTTCTTTGACCTCACCAAGCGCAAATACCAAGGCGGCGTCGCGTTCTCGCACTATAAACACACATGTAGACAGGATGGCTAATACGATAGCCACCACAATGAGAACGGGTAAAAATCGTTGCATACTATTGTTCTCCTAGCGCGAATATGGCGAATAAGGATTCATCAGCGATCTATCCGATGAATTAGCGCTTGAAGAGGCATTATTGCGGCCTGAATCAGAGCTGCTACTGCTAGTACTTTGGGAAGAGCCGGATGAATCTGGCGAAGACCCATCATTCGACGCGGCGCTGCCGGCGGCATGACGACTCTCGGATGAGCCCGAGCGACTGCCAGATGCGGCTGACTTGGTTATTTGGTCAAGGGGCAGATAAAGCATATTGTTGCCACCGTCCACGTCAACCAAGACCTTGCTGCTTTGCTTCATGATGTTCTCGAAGGTATCCAGATAGAGTCGGTCACGCATTACGTCAGGCGACTTGACGTATTCACCCAACACACTGGTAAATCGTGCGGCATCACCCTTGGCGCTACCGATAACGCGCGCTTTATACCCTTCGGCATCTTGGATCATACGTGCTACCTGACCAAAGGCCTCGGGCAGTACCTTGTTTGCGTAGGCATTCCCTTCGTTGATCTGGCGTTCACGGTCCTGACCTGCTTTGACAGCGTCATCAAATGCGGCCAACACCTGCTCGGGGGGCTGTACGTTTTGAATGGCTACAGTACTAATTTGGATGCCTGTCTTGTAGCGATTCAGAATAGACTGAGCCAGCTCTTGGACCTCGGATGCGACCTCGGTACGTCCGGAGTACAGCACAAAATCCATGGGCTTTTTACCGACAATCTCGCGCATTGCTGTTTCGACGGCCTGGCGCACAGACTCGTCTGGATCGCTGGTATTAAACAAATAATCGGGAGCACCTGTTTGCAACAAGCGATATTGCACAACGAACTGCACGTCGACGATGCTTTCGTCAGCGGTCAGCATTAAGGATTCGGTGAGTACCTTGTTACGAGATGAACCACGGAAGCCAATCTCAAAGGTACGCAACTGGGCAATATTCACGGTCTGGCTGGCCTCGATAGGAGTTGGCCAATGCCATTGCAGGCCCGGATTCAGAGTGCGCACATATTGACCGAAACGCGTTACTACTGCGACCTGACCCTCTTGGACTACGATAAATCCACTGGCCATCCACAGACCGACAATAGCGATGAGTAACGCGAGAAAAATCTTGGGGGAACCCTTGGGTAACCGAGGGCGCCCTCCGCCACCGGCTGGTGGCCGCGGCGGTTTATTTTTCTTGCCACCAAAGAGAGTAGACAAACGGCGGTTAAAGTCGCGCCACACCTCATCCAAGTCGGGCGGCCCTTCTTGGTTGCCTTGCGGCTGATTTGAAGGTCGCTTGGCGTCGTCCTTTTTATCCCCGTTGCGTCCCCAACCTGGATCGTTGAGGTTAAAAATTCTTGATATGAATCGCATTATTTTCCGATACTTTACTTGCTTCAACGATTGCGCCACGCAGGTCATCTAAACCCGTGCGCTCAATCGAACTGACAAAGACCCGCGAAATGATACCATGGTCATCTCGCTCTATCCGTGGATTAAAGTTAGTCTGGTCAATTTTGTTATAGACCAAAATCCGTGGCACCTCGCCGGCACCAATATCATCAAGCACTTTATTGACCTCTAGGACCTGCTCGTTACGCTGCGGGCTAGCGGCATCAACCACATGAAGCAACAAGTCGGTATGGACGGTTTCCTCGAGGGTTGCCCTGAAAGCCGCAATCAATGTCGGTGGCAAATCACGAATAAATCCGACTGTGTCCGACAATACGACATGCCCGACCCCGTGAATCCATATACGCCTGGAGGTCGTGTCGAGCGTGGCGAACAGTTGATCTGCTGCATAGGCACCCGCACGCGTCAGCGCGTTGAATAAGGTTGACTTGCCCGCATTTGTATAACCTACTAATGATACATTAAACACGTCGCCGCGCATACGTGCGCGCCGCTGTGTAGTGCGTTGCCGGCCCAGTTTTTCCAGGTGTTGACGCAGCTTTTTCACACGCCTACCTATCATCCTGCGATCTAATTCCAGCTGGGATTCACCGGGACCACGTGTGCCGATCCCGCCCTGTTGCCTTTCCAAGTGCGACCAACGTCCGGTCAGTCGCGTAGACAGGTGTTGTAATTGCGCCAACTCTACCTGCAATTTACCCTCGTGGCTTTGTGCTCGAAGGGCAAAGATATCCAGTATCAACGCAACTCTATCAACCACCCTTTTGTTGGTGGCTTGCTCGATATTACGTTGCTGGGCGGGACTCAGTGGCTGGTCAAAAAGGATAATATCTACATTGTGCGTATGAACGCCGCTGATGATTTCCTCGAGCTTTCCTTTACCGACATAATGAGCCGGGTCAGGTCTGCGTCGTCGTACTTGAATGACATCGCATACCCGGGCGCCGGCCCCTCTGGCAAGCATCAGGAATTCCTCAGCATGCGCACCATAATCAGGATTATTCAGGTCAACACTAACAACAAGTGCCCTCATGGACAAACTCTTTACAAGCCCGCACCCTCAGGTGATGAGCGTGCGGTCCTGGTTTAATTGCGCGCTTTATTCAGCGCCGTCTTCTTTTTTCAGAGAGACGGGACGTGCTGGAACAACGGTGGAAATGGCGTGCTTATACACCATTTGTGTCACAGTGTTGCGCAATAACACGACATATTGATCGAAAGATTCAATTTGCCCTTGCAATTTAATACCATTCACAAGGTAAATTGAAACGGGAATGTGTTCCTTGCGTAGGGCGTTTAAAAATGGGTCTTGTAGTACTTGCCCTTTATTGCTCATTGGCTAGGCTCCAATTATGTTGTTATTAAAATGAAACGAATGGGGTTTAAACGGTCACCGCGCAGGATTCCCTGTGGGCGGATACAAATCTTACTATAACATTGACCACCCCTTTACTGCATGGTTCCGTGATTAAATAGTGACTTTTTGCAATGCCTTAACCAAAGCCTCGCATTGTTCGCGCGTACCAACTGTAATGCGTAAGTACTGATCTATGCGGGGCTGCTCAAAATAACGCACCAGGATTCCCTGCTTGCGCAACTCTAAAAACACTGTCTTGGCCTCTTGATCCAAGGGACGAGCAAAAACAAAGTTTGCTTTCGAGGGGAGCACCTCGTAGTTTAATTTCTCGAGCGCCTTATGCAAGTACTCTCTGTTATCGATGACCTGTTGATTTACTTTCTGATAATAATCTGTATCTGCGATAGCCGCTGCAGCGCCTACCTGGGCAAGACGGTCCAAAGGATAAGAGTTAAAACTGTCTTTGATACGCTGTAAGCCCATAATCATTTCTGGGCTAGCTAACGCGTATCCAACACGTAGCCCCGCCAGTGCATAGCCTTTAGAAAAGGTGCGCGTAACAATTAAATTTGGGTGCTGCTCTAACAATGAGGCAGCTGATGCGCCCCCAAAATCTATATATGCCTCGTCAACAACAACAGGGATTTCTGGGTTTGCCTGCAAAATCTCCTTGATGGACTCTAAAGACAAACAATGCCCTGTAGGTGCGTTAGGATTCGCAAATATAATCCCCCCCGCACCTTCTTGCTGAGCCCGCACATAGTCGGCTGGGTCGATTTCGAATTTATGATTCAGTGCCACATAATGTGGCTCAATATCGTAGAACCGACAATATGTTTTATAAAAGCTATAAGTAATATCAGGAAGCCACAGCGGCTGATCACCACGACGTAACAAGCCATTAAAAATATGCGCCAAAACCTCGTCCGAACTGTTGCCCACAAATACCTGATCGGCGACAACGCCTTGTGTCGATGCTATAGCACGCACTAAAATATCTGAGCCAGGTGCTGGGTAGAGCCGTAGATCACCGGTGGTTTCTATTTGTATGGCCTCCAAGGCACGGGGCGACGGGCCGTAGGCGTGCTCATTGGTGTTCAGCTTGATCAGTATATTTTCCTTGGGCTGCTCGCCAGGCACATACGGCTCTAATGCATGAACATGATCACTCCAAAACTGACTCATTTTATTTCTCTCGGGCATATGGGTTATGGGCAGTGCGAAATTCTATACGTAGAGGCGTCCCCTCTAATTTAAACGCATTTCTTATTTGCCCTTCGATATAACGTCGGTATGATTCGGGTACCTCGTGTAGGGCCGTCCCATGGATGACCACCACAGGTGGGTTTTGCCCGCCTTGGTGCGCATAGCGCAGTTTGGGTCGAGAATGGCCACGACGCGGTGGGGGCTGTTGTTCGACGGCTTGGTGAATGATACGGGTCAAAACCGGTGTGGACATTTTAGTAAAAGCAGCCTGATGCGCAGCGCGTACCGAACGCATAACAGCTGTTAAGCCATGCTTTTCTTGGGCTGAAATCGTATGCATGCGAGCAAAATCTAAAAACCTGAGCTTTCGTCGATAATCACGCAGCGCCCATTCTCGGTTGTAATCATCCAGACCATCCCATTTATTGATGGCAACCACCAATGCCCGCCCTGATTCCACAATAAAACCCGCAATATTTGCGTCTTGTTCCGAAATTTCAGCCTGGGCATCTAAAATCAACAGTACAACATTAGCCGCCTCGATGGCCTGCAATGTTTTAATAACAGAAAACTTCTCGATGGCCTCGGTGACACGACCACGACGGCGAATACCTGCTGTGTCCACAAAGGTATAGGGTACACCTTTGTAATTAAATTCAATTTCAATGGCATCACGTGTCGTTCCGGGCTCATTAAATGCAACCAGACGTTCTTCGCCAATGATCTGGTTGATGAATGTGGACTTGCCGACATTGGGGCGTCCTACTACAGCTAAACGCACGCGATGTTCGGGCTCGTCCGAGGCGGCGTCATCGCTGATGTACCCTGCTTGAGGAAATTGCTCGGCGTATTGGTCATAAATACGATCGAGCGCTTTTTCGATCAAATCAGCCACACCATCACCGTGCGCAGACGATACCAGGTGGGGCTCACCCAAACCTAATTCGTAAAAATCAACGCCGGCAGCAGTATCACGCATGCCTTCCGCTTTGTTTACAGCCAAAAACACCATCTGACCGGTGCGACGCAGGCGGTCTGCAATATGAAAATCTAAAGCATGCAAACCATCTCGCACGTCTACGAGAAAGATGACTACATCAGCTTCGTTGATGGCTTGCTCGGTCTGATCGGCCATTTCTTTTTTAATGCCGTCCCTGACAATAGGCTCGAACCCCCCAGTGTCAACGACTAAATAAGGACGCGAAGCCCCACGCCCCTCGCCATAGTGGCGATCACGAGTTAGGCCCGGAAAGTCAGCCACGAGAGCCTGACGAGAACGTGTCAATCGATTAAATAAGGTCGACTTGCCAACGTTAGCGCGCCCAACAATAGCGATGACCGGCTTAAATGAAGGTTGTTTCTCTTGAGTCACTTAAACCCCGATAAAGACGAGTTGACCACCATCTGTTTGCACCAGCACGCCCCCATCAACAGCAACCGGCTGTGAGGTAATGGGTTTTGAGCCAGCACGTACTCGCGCCATTTGGCGTCCGTCATGAGGGGCCAAGAAATGAATATAGCCCTCGTAATCACCCACCGCGACGATATTGCCATGTACAGCTGGCGCGGTTAAGCGACGATTGCGCAGCGCGTCTTGTTCCCAGATGATATTTCCATCCTCAACCCCAAGGGCGACTACCTTGTCGCGGTTATTGGCGGCGTAAACCATTTGATTGTTGACACCAATCCCACGTGCGGTTGAGAAGTCTTCGGCCCATACAGGCTGCGCCTGATTAGCCATATCAAAACAAACTATGCGGCCCTGATAAGATGCTGCACACATGAGAGGCCCGATAAACTCGGGGGCCCCTACCACATCGCTAATACGCTCTAAGTCAGTGGCGCCATAGGACTGGGAAACGATCCCCTCCCATTGCAATGCACCCGTGGCTGCATCAATTAATAATACGCGGCCGTTGGGCATCCCAGTCACCACCATGCCATCAACGATGAGCATTTGCATGGTGGTCTTGAGCGCCAATGCAGGACCGGGGCGCTGTATATTCCATAGTGAATCACCTGTATGGGCATCAAAAGCCTGCACGCGATAATCACTGCTGCGGACAACAACTACACCGTCACCAACGGCTGGAGGAACATTGACCTCGCTACTGGCCTTGGCCTGCCAAAGCTCTTTGCCTTGGGAGTCTAGAGCGATCACCGTGCCATCAGGCGCAGCGACAGCCACGACCTGCCCATCGGTGCCTACACCCGCTGACAAGCGTTTTCCTACATTGGTTGCCCATTTAACACTGCCTGAAGAAAGGTCGACACGACTGACCTGCCCAGAAGCACTAGCAGTATAAACATCGCGCCCCTGCACAAAGGGAATAAAACCAAACCCTGATCCAGAGCCTATACCAGCTGACCAACGCACCGATGCGGGCATACGCGCCTCGTATTCAGCCAATGGGGCGGGCTCAAAGCGAGGATCCTTGCTGGAAAACATGGAACAAGCGCTTAAGGCCAAAACAGCCCCGATTATTAATGAGCGCTGTGCACTACGATAGATGCGTGTCAAGCGGGTCATAATTATTCCTTGTTTAGTGCATCAAGTTTAAGACGAACCATGGACGCAGCATTCTGCCCCTGTAGGCTGGTCAAAGCAGCATCCCATTGTTCTTTGGCCTGGTCAGTATCACCTTGGGCATAATATAAATCACCACGGCGATCAGCATATAGGGCTTCGAAGCCTGGTGCATCTTTGGAGAGCAGATCCAAGCCCTCGGCATAGTCGCCCTCCTCAAGCAAGATAGCCGCTAACCTAAGTCGCGCAACAGCTGTCGCAACCGGATCGTGATCTGTTTTGATTAACCAGCGCAGCTGATCCTTTGCCTGATCAGTAGCCCCACGCTCATACAATGCCGTGGCAGCAACCAATACACCGCGACTGGTATAAGCTGATTTAGCATAATCATCACGCAATACCTTGCTGGCCGCCTCTAAACGAGCCAGCCCGTCCTTGTCATCCAAGGGTTGGTGTGCTGCACTTTCAAGAGCCTCAAAGTAGCCCATAGCCTGTTGTGCCTGGTAGCGCTCGTACCACTGCCAACCGCGCCATCCCAGAATCGACGCTGCGATGAGCACCACGATGGCCACAATCAACGTACCATTCCGATCCCACCAATCTTTGAGGGCGTCTAGCTTTTCCTGTTCTTCTAAGTCGTATGCCATATTAATCGCCAATCCTTGACTTCAAAAACTGCGCACACTGCGCGAAATCTACTTGCTCTTGTTGGGGCTGTTCATCAGTGAGCGCCGGGGCGCGTAGCCACTTTATGCTGGCCTGCTGCGATTCGAGTTCACTTTGGCCTAGAATTACGGCGGCCAAAGCACCGCTATTGTCAGCACGTCTAAACTGAGCGCGCATGCTCTTGGGGCCAGCGTGCACTATCACGCGCAACCCAACATCGCGTAACTGTTCGGCCAAAACCATGGCTTGCTGCTGTCCAGCGTCATTTTGGTACACCATATAAATATCACATTCTGATGTGTTTGACAGGATTTCTTGTTGCTGGACGAGTTCGAGCAAACGCTCCATACCGATGGCAAAACCAATTCCGGGTGTGGGTTTGCCCCCTAAAAGCTCGAATAAGCCGTCATAACGGCCGCCCCCACAAACGGTGCCTTGTGCACCCAGCCGATCGGTAATCCATTCGAAAACCGTCAGATTATAATAATCCAACCCACGAACCATTCGTGGGTTAAGGGTGTATTCGATGCCCATCGCATCCAGGCGCTGACAGACACCCTCGTAGTGCGCCAAAGACTCTTCACCCAAAAAACTAAATAACCTAGGAGCGGCATCTGCCATTTCTTGCAGATCAGGGTTTTTAGTATCCAGAACCCGTAATGGGTTGGTATACATGCGCCGCTTGGCCTCGTCATCGAGGATATCTTGGTGCTTTTCTAAATACTCGATCAATGCTTTGCGATGCGCTGCACGTTCGTGGCTTTGGCCTAATGAGTTGATTTCCAACCGCACATCGGTCAGGCCCAAGCGCTGCCACAAGCGCCCAAGCATAATAATCATCTCGGCGTCTACATCTGGCCCCGAAAAGCCCAGGGCCTCTACGTCGATTTGGTGAAATTGCCGATATCGTCCTCGCTGCGGTCTTTCATGGCGGAATACCGGACCAATACTGTAAATACGTTGAGGCCGCTCATAGAGCAAATTATGCTCAATCGCTGAGCGAACCACCCCTGCGGTGAACTCGGGACGCATCGTGAGCTTGTCCCCATTGAGGCTATCGGTAAAAGAGTACATCTCTTTTTCTACGATGTCTGTGACCTCGCCAATACCCCGTGCAAACAACTGCGTGTACTCCAAAATCGGAGTACGCATATTTCTGTAACCATAACTGGCTAACCACTCGCGAACGATCTTCTCGAGTTGCTCCCATTGAGCGCTTTGGTCAGGGAGGACATCATGCATCCCAGTCAAACCGCGAAGTTTCTTAAATGGCTGCGTCATAAACCAATGCCTACTACTTACTATGTAAAACGCCCTAGACCCGGCTGGGCCCAGGGCGCACGCTAATTAAAAACAAACTGTCAAAGCACCCTTAGGCGTAACGCTGTTGTACGTAATCGTGCACGATTTGCTTGAACTCCTGAGCGATGGTCTCGCCTTTTAGCGTTACAGTGCGCTCGCCATCAACATAAACAGGCGCGGATGGAACCTCGCCAGTACCGGGCAAGCTAATACCAATATCGGCGTGCTTGCTCTCGCCGGGGCCGTTGACAACACACCCCATAACAGCGACCTGCATATTTTCCACACCTGGGTATTGATTGCGCCAGATGGGCATTTGTTCGCGCAGGTAAGATTCGACCTCTTGGGCAAGCTCTTGGAAAAAGGTGCTGCTGGTGCGCCCGCAACCCGGACACGCCACAACCATAGGTGTAAATGCGCGCAGCCCCATTGTTTGCAAAATCTCTTGGGCGACTTGCACCTCTTTGGAGCGGTCACCGCCGGGTTCAGGAGTCAGGGAAATACGTATGGTATCGCCAATACCCTGTTGAAGCAACACAGACAAGGCCGCGGTCGAAGCCACAATCCCTTTGCTGCCCATGCCGGCCTCGGTAAGCCCTAAATGCAATGGATAGTCGCAACGCGAAGACAGGCTTTGATACACCGCAATCAAATCTTGTACCTGACTGACTTTGCAGGAAAGCACGATACGATGTTCAGGCAGCCCCAACTCGTGAGCGCGTGCAGCACTATTTAGAGCGGACAGTACCAAAGCCTCGCGCATCACTGCTTGGGCTGGCCAAGGTGTGCTTTGCAAGGCATTTTCATCCATCATTTGTGCCATTAACCCCTGATCCAGGCTACCCCAGTTGACCCCAATGCGAATGGGTTTGTCATATTGGCAAGCCACCTCGATCATTTGCGCGAAATTATCCTTGCCACGTTGCCCCGCACCGACGTTACCGGGATTAATCCTATATTTGGAAAGCGCTTGCGCGCATTCAGGAAACTGGGTCAGTAACCGATGCCCGTTGTAGTGAAAATCACCGACTAAAGGAACATTGACGCCCATTTTATCGAGCTGATTACGGATATGGATGACCTCTTTGGCAGCATCCGGAGTGTTAACCGTAATGCGCACTAGCTCGGAGCCTGCCTGGGCCAAGTTTTTTATTTGAATGGCTGTAGCGATCGCGTCCGCCGTATCCGTGTTGGTCATTGACTGCACCACCACGGGGGCATCGCCCCCAACCATAACGGTATTATCTTGCCAACGAACAGGCACAGCCTGTGTGGGTTTACGTTTTGCGGGGCCCACACTCATGGCAGGCGCTTGAAAATTGAAATTTTGACTCATAAGGCTACTGGCGAAGGGCTTTTAACCAATCAAAAACAAGCCATGACTCGGGGATCCACCCCTGATCGATGGCGTAAAAAACAACAATGACCAACAGAACTATAGCAATCAGCCACCACACCCATGTTCTTTGCCGTGGCTCGACATACAAAGACATATCGTCGGCTTGCCATCGCATTTTGTGCTCGTCGCTCATGTCAGCGCGAATCGAATCTGGAAAAGCAGAGTCCAGCATCGATTGAATGGCATCATCCTCAACATTTAAGAAACGACCGTAACTACGCACCAACCAACGAACAGGCGCGCCAGAGGGGAGATCTTGCCAACGCTCTTGTTCTAAAGCCTCTATTTGTTGAACAGAGTACTTGATGCGCATGCTGACTTGCTCGGGAGTGTGTCCTTGCGCCTCGCGCAACTGTTTTAAATAAGGACCCAAACTCATTTCAGCGCTATTTTCGGTCATCTGATCTTGGTCGGTGCGTGTGCCCATAATAAGACCTGTATTTGAAAGATAAAATAATACTGCACAAAGCAGTATTAAGCCCGTTGAGGATGAATGAGTATTTTCTTGAGCTTGGGCATGCGCTCGTGAATACGAGTGCGATCCTGGATATCACCGGCCAATTGCCCACAAGCAGCCGCAATATCATCGCCCCGAGTTTTTCTGACGGTAGTCACCGCACCCCCGTCTGTCAAGCGTTGCGCAAAACTTTTGATCGTTTTTTGATCCGAACAGCGCAATTGAGTGCCTGGAAATGGGTTGTAGGGAATGAGGTTGAATTTGCATCGAACCTGCTTGGCAATATCTAGCAACTGCTCTGCATGCTCGGGCTGATCGTTAATGCCTGCTAGCATCACGTATTCAAAAGTAATGAAATCACGCGGTGCATGTTCTAAATAACGATTACATGAGTCGAGCAATTCATGTAAGGGGTGCTTTTTATTTAACGGAACCAAACGATCACGCAAATCATCATTAGGTGCGTGTAATGAAACAGCCAAAGCCACGGGGCAATCCTGGGCTAACCTGTCAATCATGGGGACCACGCCAGAGGTGGATACAGTCACGCGACGGCGCGATAATCCGTAGGCGTGGTCATCAAGCATCAGCCGCAAGGCGGTCACTACTGCATCATAGTTGAGCAAGGGCTCGCCCATCCCCATCATGACGACATTACTCACGACACGAGCCGGAACGCTGGACGCGTCCGTTCGGTCCTTGTGTACACGGGTAGCATCAGGCTGGCGCTGCAATGTGTGCTCGGCAAACCACAGCTGACCAATGATTTCAGCCGCCGTCAAGTTACGATTAAAGCCCTGATGCCCGGTGGAACAAAAAGGACACCCCACGGTACAGCCGGCCTGACTAGAAATACATAGCGTGCCGCGGTCATCTTCGGGGATGAAGACAGTCTCGATTGAGTTATTGCTGCCCACATCGAATAACCACTTGATAGTGCCATCCTCAGAGGCTTGCTCTTGGGAGGGCGTCAACGCCTCGATGGAGGCCTGCTCGACCAATTGCTCGCGGAAAACACGCGCGAGGTCAGTCATTTGGCTAAAATCTGCCATACCACGTTGGTGTATCCAACGCATGAGCTGACGGGCCCGAAAGGGACGATTACCCCATTGGGCAACCTGCTCTTCGAGCTGTTGTCGATCAAGTCCTAATATATTGATGTGAGAAGTTGTGGAGGTCATAAATATCTAACTTTGCGCAATGCGCGCTTGAAAAGCCATAAAGAAATAAACTGACCCGGGTACAAAGCACACGGGTCAGTGTTTATGTCTTAGCGGCTGTAAATTTGACTGGAAGGGAAGAAAAATGCAATTTCTTCGGCAGCCGTTTCAGGAGCATCAGAGCCATGCACTGCATTGGCATCGATACTTTCGGCAAAATCTGCACGAATCGTACCAGGCTCGGCCTCTTTGGGGTTGGTAGCACCCATCAACTCGCGGTTTTTGGCAATCGCGTTTTCCCCCTCGAGTACCTGTACAAAGACAGGGCCGGAAATCATGAACTCGACCAAATCGTTAAAAAATGGACGCTCTTTGTGGACTGCATAAAAGCCCTCAGCCTCTTGGCGTGAGAGATGCACCATACGAGCAGCTGCAACTTTTAGGCCAGCCTCTTCGAAACGGCCAATGATTTTACCAATGACATTTTTGCCGACGGCGTCTGGTTTGATAATAGAAAGGGTGCGTTCAATTGCCATGTATATTCCTATATTTGATATAACAAAGTGAAAAGCAATGTGCTCTCGCAAGCTAGATGGGTGTAAACCGCAACTTGCGCGCCCACCATTTTAACACGCCCATGACAACCTGCTGTATCATCTATTAAAATGTGCGACGCCCCGACGGGGGTGTTCTTTTTATTGCAATTTTGCTACGTATTCGCAACATAATGACCAAACCAACCTCTGAATCTTATCTGGAACAATTAGCCAAAAGCTTTAACCCCCATGAAATTGAAAACCGCTGGTATCCCAAATGGGCTCAAGCTGGTTATTTTGATGGCGGGGTCCATGCCACCCCTCCGAGTCAGGACGCTCTTGATCAAGCAAACAATCCCAAACCTTTTGTGATCCAGTTTCCGCCACCTAACGTGACGGGTACTTTGCACATGGGACACGCCTTTAACCAAACCATTATGGATGGCTTGACCCGTTATCACCGCATGAAAGGGTTTGACACCGCACTTATCCCAGGAACAGACCACGCAGGTATTGCTACCCAGATTGTGGTCGAACGCCAACTGGATGCGGAAAACATTTCTCGTCATGACTTGGGTCGCGAAACCTTTGTAGAAAAGGTTTGGGCCTGGAAAGAAAAATCCGGCAATGCTATTTCCGAGCAGTTCCGACGCTTGGGGGCTTCGGCCGATTGGTCGCGCGAATACTTCACCATGGACGATAAAATGTCCAAAGGGGTCGTTGAGGCATTTGTACGCCTGTATGACCAAGGCTTAATTTATCGCGGCAAACGCTTGGTCAACTGGGATCCTGTGCTCGGCACAGCGGTTTCAGATCTCGAGGTGGTCAGCGAAGAAGAAAGCGGCCACCTATGGACTATTCGTTACCCGTTAAAAACACCCCGTGGTGACATGACCCATTTAATCATCGCCACCACGCGTCCCGAAACGATGCTGGGTGACGTCGCAGTGATGGTTCACCCCGAGGATGAACGCTACCGCGATCTCATTGGTGAAACTGTCATTCTGCCTTTGGTCGACCGCGAGATCCCTATTATTGCTGATGAATATGTAGATCCCGAATTCGGCACTGGGGCTGTCAAAGTCACACCAGCACATGATTTTAATGATTACGCCGTTGGTCAACGCCATGGTTTAGAGCTCATCAATATTCTCACCCTGGATGCGCGAATCAATGAAAATGCCCCAGCAGCCTATCAGGGTTTAGACCGTTTTGATGCGCGCAAACAGATTGTCCAAGACCTCCAGGCCTGTGACGCCTTGGTCGAGGTTAAAGCACATACACTCATGGTGCCGCGCGGAGATCGCACTAAAACCGTTATCGAGCCCATGCTAACCGATCAGTGGTTTGTTGCCATGAGCGAACCCGCCCCCGAGGACAGCCTGCATCCAGGCAAAAGCATCACCGAAGTTGCCCTCGAGGTCGTGGCCAACAAACAAGTGCGTTTCGTACCTGAAAACTGGACCACCACCTATAACAACTGGCTCAATGACATCCAAGATTGGTGTATTTCTAGACAATTATGGTGGGGGCACCAAATCCCTGCTTGGTATAGCGAATCAGGGGAAATTATCGTTGCCCGTAACGAGTCAGAGGCCATAGAACGTGCACGCGCGCAAGGTATCCAAGGTCCACTGACCCGCGACGAAGATGTTCTAGACACTTGGTTTTCTTCTGCTTTAGTCCCCTTTACCACCATGGGCTGGCCCGAAACAACAGCAGATCTGGAAAAGTATCTACCCTCGAGTGTGTTGGTGACGGGCTTTGATATTATCTTTTTCTGGGTCGCACGCATGATCATGATGAGCATGCACATGACAGGCAAAGTCCCCTTCGAAACCGTTTATGTCCACGGCCTGATCTGCGACATGGAAGGTAAAAAAATGAGCAAATCCCAGGGAAACACCCTGGACCCTGTTCACGTGATCGAAGGCATTGACCTAGAAAGCCTCATTAAAAGCCGCACCACAGGCCTGATGAATCCGAGCCTAGCTGACAAAATTGCAGCACGTACTCGCAAAGACTACCCCGATGGGTTTACTGACTATGGCACAGACGCCTTGCGCTTTACCATGGCTGCTTATGCCACCCTGGGGCGCAATATTAATTTCGATTTAAAACGCTGCGAAGGCTACCGAAACTTTTGCAATAAGCTCTGGAATGCCACTCGTTTTGTGCTCATGAACACCGAGCAATCAGCCCCCATGCAACAGGGCGCGGCTAATCAGAGCGCGTTGTCCAACGCAGATCGTTGGATCCTCAGCGCTTTGCAACGCTTCAAGCAGCAGGTTGCACGCGGCTTTCGCGAATACCGCTTTGACAATATTGCCAACGGCATCTATCACTTTGTCTGGGACGAGTATTGCGATTGGTATTTGGAAATCGCTAAAGTCCAAATACAGCAAGGCGACGAATCACAACAACTGGCCACCCGCCAAACACTGCTACGTGTACTAGAAGAGATCCTACGCCTGGCGCATCCATTAATCCCTTTTATTACCGAAGAGCTTTGGCAAAAAGTCGCAGTATTGGCGGGCACTCGCGATGCGAACGAGGAAACCAGTATCAGCATCCAAACATACCCCGAAGCCAACGAAGACCTCATCGATGAGCAGGCCGAGCGTGAAATCTCTATGCTCAAGGCCTACGTGGATGCTATCCGCACGCTGCGTGGCGAAATGAATCTATCCCCAGCTGAGCGGGTGCCTTTGTTAGCCCAAGGAGATGCCCAACGGGTGGCAGCCAACCAAAATTATCTGGCCGCTTTGGCCCGCCTTAGTGAAGTCCAAATACTGGATAGCCTGCCAGATAACATGGGTGCCCCTACTCAAGCGGTGGGCAATACGTCATTAATGCTGCATGTAGAGATTGATATTGATGCCGAGCTAAAACGTCTTAATAAAGAGTTGGATAGGCTCAACGGTGAAATACAACGTGCCGAGGGCAAACTGCAAAACAAAAACTTTGTAGAAAAAGCACCCGAACACGTCGTACAACAAGAACGCGACCGTTTGAGCAACTTTACCGAGACCAAACAGACCCTGCTCGCACAGATCGCTAGATTGCAGTCATAGGGCAGGCCGAGACTTAAAGCAGGGCGACAAGCAGAAAAAAGGCAACCCGCATCACGGGTTGCCTTTTTATTTAATTATTAATCAGCGCCGTCGACGCCGCGGCAGGCTAATAGGGGCATCCTGCAAAGACTCTTGAACTGCTTGGGTGCCCTGCTCTTGTAATAGTGCCAAAAAGCGTTCATCGTCATCACTAAGCAGCCCCTTTTGGCGCGCCGCAATGATCAAATCAGGCCGACGTATCGACGACAACAATAAAGACTGCTGACGTCGCCAACGGGCAATCGCCTGATGGTCACCCGAACGCAACACGGCAGGTACTGCACGTTGCTGCGCGTCGAGCTCAGGACGCGTGTAATGAGGGCTGTCCAGCAACCCGTCTAATCCCTCATGAAAAGAGTCTGCCAGAGCTGAATGCTCGTGATTGAGCACCCCTGGAAGCAAACGAACAGCGGTGTCTATCATGGCCAACGCAGCAAACTCGCCACCGGACATGACGAAATCCCCTAGCGAATACTCATGCGTAATATGAGCATCAATAAAACGCTGATCAATACCCTCATAGCGACCACAAATAAGTATTGCCCCCCCATCTTTTGCCCACTGCTGAGCAACATTTTGTGTAAAAGGCTGCCCAGTCGGACTAAGCAAGACCACAGGTAGCACACTATCTGCCGAGGCTGTGGGAGTTATCTGTGCTGATGCTTGGGTTGTTTTTTTTGGGCTGATTTTTTGGCTGATTGCTGACTGTGAGGAGGGTATTTGATAAGAATGTGGCGCTTGAACCTGCTCAGACCGACGCGCTATTAGAGCATCTGTCAGCGCCTTTTCTAAGGGCTCGGCCAGCATGACCATGCCTGGCCCACCACCATAAGGGCGGTCATCTACCGTTCGATGCGTATCCGTGGTGTAATCACGCGGATTCCAGCAAGATAATTGCCATAAGCCATTTTCATGAGCGCGCCCAGTGACCCCAAACTGTGTCAACACTGAAAACATTTGCGGAAATAGGCTGATGACATCAAAACGCATAGCAAGCACAGGGTGAAGGCTACTTGGCCGTTCTATGGGTCAACTAAAGGGCCGTAGGCCAATTAGTTAAAATGGATTTAGCGTCAAGATCGACTTGTAGCACATGCGCCTCTACAAAAGGCACCATGCTTTGTTGGATGCGGTTTCTTTTGTTGCGTGAAGGCACAAATGTGCCGTCTTTATCAAGTACACCTTGATCGATGACCAATACGGCATGGGCGCCATTATCAAAGACGTGACTGACCTCGCCTAGCAGTACAGTAGGCGTAGTTTGGGTGCTGTAAACGCGACAACCCAATAAATCGACCCAGTAATACTCGTCAGCGGGTAGAGGATCAAATTGACCGCGAGGCACCCAGACAGTATGGCCGCGCAAACGCTCTGCTTGATCTCTGTCGTGATACCCATCGGGCAATGCGATCACAGTATTACTGTGAGGACGGGCTTGTGCGATAGGAAGTGAAATAAAGGTAGCTGCGCCCTGCTCGAGGACTGACTCGGGCGCCTTTAACCACCATTGCTTGGCCTGTACCAATGTATCAAAGCCGTCCGTATACGGGCGGATCTTGATCCAGCCGCGCACACCGAAAGCGGACATTACGTGACCAAGCTCAACCAAATCGTGTGGCACCTGGCCACCGAAAGGTGACTGATCAACCGTCATGAGTCAATCAGATTAAACAGCAGTTTCAACTTGCTTGCGATACTCTTTTACCAGGCGACGAACAGTCGGTGATACCTGAGCGCCATTGTCTACCCAGTATTGAATACGATCAAGCTCGATGCGCAGATTTTCCTGACCCTCAGCACCTACGGGGTTATAAAAACCTAAACGCTCGATAAAGCGACCGTCGCGTCGCACTTTAGAATCAGCTGCCACAAATGTATAAAATGGGCGCTTTTTAGAGCCACCACGGGCTAGGCGAATTACCACCATTGATAATCCCTTTTATATTGGTTATGAAAATACGTAAAGCCAATCATTCTACCACCTAGAATGAAAAAGCGGAAAACATTTTAGATTATTTACCACAGAACAACAGCGAAATTCTCGCTGATGCCAGTGAGTTAGCGCTTTTTAAGATAATGCGCAATGCTTTTGACCTCGTTTGCATCGAAATGCTGCTGCGCTAATAGCTCGTGTTTAGCCTGTGCGGCAAAGGCCTGAAAGTCTTCTTCGGCATGCGGATCCGTGGTGATGACCTTGAGGACCTCACCACTTTGGATATCTGCCAAAGCCTTTTTTGCCTTGAGAATGGGCAGCGGGCACTTGAGGCCCGAGGTATCAATATCTAATTCAAACTGTAATTCTTGCTCGGTACTCATGAATCCACCTTGTTTTGTACCCAGGTCAACACACTGTCTAATGCCTGCGCTAACCCAGCGGGGTTTGCACCACCCCCCATAGCCATATCGGGGCGCCCACCCCCCTTGCCATCGACCTGTTGCGCGACCATAGCCACTAATTCGCCTGCTTTGACCTGTTCGGTGAGATCTTTGGTCACACCAGCGACTAAATTGACCTTGTCATTATGAGTAGTGGCCAGGACTATAACCGCAGTGCCCAGCTTGTTTTTAAGCTGATCGGCAGTGCTGCGTAAGCCCTTGGGATCAGCGCCTGGTAGCTCGGCTGCCAGAACCTTTATCCCATTGCCCATTGTGTGCGCCTGTGACGCCAGATCCTGGCCTGCTGCAGAGGCCAACTGGTCTTTGAGGCGGCTGTGCTCGCGTTCTAAGGTACGTACTTGAGATTGTAGTTGACCGATTCGATCAGCAATTTTATCAGGTGTAGTTTTCAACTGCCCGCTGGCAGCATGCAGCTGCTGTTCAGTTTGTTGGGCCCAATGCACTGCATTCATACCCGTCAAAGCCTCGACCCGACGGATGCCTGCGGCAACACCGCCCTCGGACACTATTTTAAACAACCCTATATCGCCTGTTGCACGCACATGTGTGCCACCACATAACTCGCGCGAGGTCCCGATGTCTAAAACACGCACTTCGTCATCGTATTTTTCACCAAACAGGGCGATGGCACCAGACTCTACGGCCTGGTCAAAACTCATTAACTGAGCCTGCACTGGTTCGTTAGCGAGGATTTCGTTGTTAACGATATTTTCGATCGCAGCGATTTGCTCGGTGGTTAAAGGCGAATCATGGACAAAATCAAAGCGTGTTTTCTCTGCATCGACCAATGACCCGCGTTGTTGCACGTGCTCACCAAGCACCTCTTTCAAAGCCTTGTGCATCAAATGCGTGGCCGAGTGGTTACGAATAGTCGCCTCGCGATGTAAATAATCCACCTGAGCACTTAGTTTATCACCGACTTGTAGCGACCCTTGTTTGAGCGTGCCATGATGCCCAATAACCTGGCTGGAAATACTTTGCGTGTCACCGACAACAAACACTGCCGTATCATCACGCAGTACTCCCACATCACCTACCTGCCCCCCTGCCTCGGCATAAAAGGGCGTCACATCTAAAACAACAACAGCCTCTTGGCCCGCCTGGATAGCATCTACTGAAGTCCCATCCAAGTAAATGGCCTGCACGACGGTGTCATCCACAGCCAAATGCTCGTAGCCTTTGAAGGTCGTATGCACGCCATCGTAGCTAAGCCCTTGGGCAGCCTGAAATCGGCCCGCAGCGCGTGCACGCTGACGTTGTTGTTCCATGGCCTGATCAAAGCCCTCAAAATCAACCTGTACGTCACGCTCTCGACAAATGTCTGCGGTCAAATCGACTGGAAAACCATAGGTATCGTAAAGAGTAAATAATGTTTGACCGTCTAGGGTGTCCCCAGTCTTAAGCTGTGACAATGCCTCATTCAGAATGCGCATGCCATGCTCAAGGGTTTCTATAAAGCGCTCTTCTTCTTGGCGCAGAACCTGTTCGATGCGCTCTTGCTGGTTGGTTAGCTCGGGATAGGCATCACCCATCTGCTCAGTGAGTGCTCCTACTAAGCGATGGAAAAATGGCTGGTTTTGGCCTAGTTTGTGGCCATGACGCAAAGCGCGACGAATAATTCGGCGTAGTACATAACCGCGCCCTTCGTTGCCCGGAATAACGCCATCAATGATGAGAAAAGCACAGGCCCGGATATGATCAGCGATGACCTTGAGAGAGTTGTCCTGAAGATCTGTGGCACCTGTTTCGCGAGCAGCAGCGCGAATCAGAGCCTGAAAGATATCGATCTCGTAGTTAGAGCGCATCCCTTGTAGAACAGCAGCCATACGCTCTAAGCCCATCCCTGTATCCACGCAGGGCTTGGGTAGCGGAGTCATGCTGCCATCAGCTGCGCGCTCGTACTGCATAAATACTAAATTCCAGACCTCGATAAAACGATCGCCATCCTCATCCTCGGATCCTGGAGGGCCGCCCCAAACCTCAGGGCCGTGATCATAGAATACCTCGGAGCAAGGTCCACAAGGGCCAGTATCTGCCATTTGCCAGAAATTGTCTGACACATAACGTTGTCCGGCCTCGTCACCAATGCGAATAATACGCTCGTGGGGAACCCCGATCTCTTTGTTCCAGATGTCGTAGGCCTCGTCGTCCTCGGCATAGACTGTGACCCAAAGGCGCTCTGAGGGCAAGCCAAAAACCTGTGTCAAAAGCTCCCAAGCATAGTGAATCGCATCATGCTTGAAATAATCACCAAAGCTGAAATTGCCCAGCATCTCGAAAAAAGTGTGGTGGCGTGCTGTATAGCCCACATTTTCCAAGTCGTTGTGCTTGCCCCCGGCACGCACACAGCGCTGAGAGGAAACGGCACGCACATAGGGGCGTTGTTCTTGCCCGGTGAATACGTCCTTAAACTGCACCATCCCTGCGTTGGTAAACAACAAAGTGGGATCATTGGCTGGTACTAACGAGGAAGAGGGCACCGGTTGATGGCCACGCTCTTCGAAGAAGGATAAAAACTTTTGACGAATCTCGGATGTCTTCATGAATTGCTGCGCTGTTAAAATAAAGATGCCTAATTATATCTCGGAACAAAATAGGGATGAAACATCCCCGCCTTTGCAACTAGCCAGTTCCCAATTACAAAATGCAAACAATCATAATACCAACCTTTATTCATTCTTAATAGTTTTCGAATGCGGGCCGGCAAAGATGGCTGCGGTAGTAATTGCTGAGTTCGTCCTCAAATACAGCAATGATGGTAGGCATATAACCTGGCGCACAACCGCAAGCGCCTATGACTGGATTGGCCGTATTTCCCAAGGTTGGGTGACTGCATTGTCCATATTGATTGGAAATAAAATAACCACCATCCCGTGCCATGGCCTGTTGCCATTGTCCCTCGCGACAAAGCAATAAGGTAGGTAAATGAGCATCATGGGCAATGGCCCCTACCTGATTACATGTTTGGCCGTTCTCAGCCTCTAAGCCCATAGCGATATAACCATCACTACGTACCGCAGTTTTGCTATGTACCTGCCCTTGTACCGTTAGATGATTCTGAAATTGAGGGTCACGCTCGTCGCGCACACGTAGATATCGTAGCCATAATTGCTCTCCATGCACGGCTAAAGCGATGGTTCCTTCGGGCAGCTGGCCCTGCTGAGCAAATTGATTGGGCCAGCGGAAATGGGGGCCTGCCAACCATTGCTCATAAGGTGCTTGCACGGTCAGGCCACTGCCATCGGTGGCCTCGCGCCATAGATCCAAACCCTGTGCATCAGCTACCCCTGAGCTTTTTTGCAAGGGCTCATCGACCACAATCAATGCATGTAGGAAACAATTCCCGCCTAGGCAAGGCTCTTGGGGGAACACCCAGATACGAGCCGGTGGTTCTGTAAAGTGGGTAAACGCAGGACTTAGTAAACCCAACTGCTGCAGCTCATCTAGAGTGGGCTGTTGCCAATCAGCTACCCAATGCCCATTCAGAACCACCGAAGAATAAGGCGCGGCGTTGATTAGCTGGGGGCCATAATCCTCGATATAGCGCTCGGACGCTTGTTGCAATGCCTGCATCCACAGTGCGGTAGATGTAATGCGTAATTCGGTTTTTTTATCGGCCCAGGCACCCACCGCCCAAACTGCAGCCAATAGCGCCAACGTCATGACCAGCATATACTCCAACAACACACTACCACGCTGTGAGCGCCCAGACACAAAGACACATATTCTCATGCCCAAGCGCCCTAGCGGATAACAAATTTAAAGGTGTTGACCTCGCCGTCTGCACATTGTTGCTGCGCATGAAAAGCATTGTAAGTACGCTGCCCGCTTTTGACCTCGACTAATCCACCGGTCGCACCAATATGTATTTCATCCGCAACCTGATGCAACACCGTTGCCAGTGCAGGGCATGCTGCATGGTGCACTCCAGTCAGTTGCAGTTCTAATGCCCGGCCGCCATCAAGCTCATTTACCAACAACTCACCATCCTTGCCTAATCCATGATTGACTACTGTTTGCCCGCCCTGCCCCTGAATATTAAAAACAGCTTTATCTTGATTTTGACGTGAAAAATGCTGAATGTTCATACCAGAGTATTGATTTGCTCCGTGTACCGAAGCATTCAAATGCTGTCGCAATACATAATGCGCCAAGGCCTCTCCTACTTTGGGAACACGGTTTTCAACCAAATAACCTTGAATGGCTGGTACTGCCAACACTGCTAACAACAAAACAATCACAGTGACCACAGAGATTTCTATCAGCGACAAGCCTTGCTGAATCCGATGGCTGTGCATTAATCGAGCAGTATTTGGCTGCTCTGGTTGTTTTTTGGAATTTAAAATCAAATCACTCATAACTCCTCCTTTTATGCTCATTAAACAAACATATTTATTAATCCGTGTCGCAGCTCTTCAAACACGCGGTAATGCCAAAAAAGCAAAGCCAATAAAATAGTCACACCCACCAACAAAACCACCCATCGCGCCACGACCACGATACGATTCAAACGATCTTCGATCCGCTCCGCCAAACGTTGTGCAATTGCCATGCAAGCGTGTTCAAGACTTTGCCCTTCGGACATATCCGCTAAAAACCACAAATCTTCTTTATCGAGCAAACCCGTAGCAAAGCTACTGGCGCCTGTGTGGCCCTGTATTATTCGCTTTTGAATCTGTACGAGTCTCAGTCGTAACCATGGAATCGAGGTATCCGCCAGACGATGGATTGCTGACTCCAAAGGTAAATGCACGTGCTCCAAGGAAAGCAAAATACCTAAGGTTTGTAATAAGTTATATGCACCCATTAATCGATAACTTTTCCACGGCTCTAAACGGTCCATATATAAGCGCCCTGCCCCCACATAACGGCTAAAGCTAATGAACACCGCAATTAGGACACCCAGCGCCAATAGCGGAATCAACCACCCAAAACGCAAAAGCCAATCCGCAGTTGCAAATAAAGCCCGAGTCGCTGGCCCGTAATACTCAGGGGGCACATAGGAAAAAGCACGACGCAACTCAGGAACAGTAAATAAAGGAATCAACACTAGCGCCCCACAAAGCACTGCGATAGCTAAAAAGGCTGGCCACAATACAGCCTGGTTTTGCCTTCTCAGACGCTGTAAAACCTCTTGTTGGTGTGCTAAAAACTGCAAGGCTTGCATCAAGCTACGCGAGCCATAATGCTGACAAACGCGGATTACCTGCAGTAGTTCGGGTGAAAAACTACCGCGCCAGGCAATCGCCAAATCGCCCCCATGTTGATTCAGTCGCTGCAACCAAAGAGCTGCCAGTCGACCGCGCACATGATGGCGGCCATAACGTTGTTGTTCTTTTTTAAAAATGACTTTAAAGGTAAGTTGAGCTGAAAAATTAGTGAGTAATGCAGCCAAATAGCGCAAGTACTCAACCCTGTAGCGACGAAAGCGCCACTGCCACCAAAAAAGCTGCCACCTTTTTCGCATCAGCCTCCTCCTTTCATTAGCTCGGGCAATGACATCATGCGTGCAGATTTTGGCTCTTTGGTCGCCATCTGTTGTCGTAGCTTTTGCCAAGGGAGAGAATCAAACAGCCCAAAGCAATGCTCTACCTCAAAAGGGTCGAGTATTCCTTTTTGTAGTTTGCGCCAAGCTGCTGAGTAAATGCAGGGCTGTTGTGCCTCTTCATTGTGTGGTTGCAATAATTCAGCGACTACTGTCCGTCCACTAAACCCAGCGAGGCCACGCGCACTCCAGTCGGCACAGGCTGCGCAGCCATCAGGGTTGCGGACTCTTAAGTGCTCAAAACCTTTGCCCCATAGGTGCTGCAACTGCCTGCGCCAGCTTGAAAAAGCACGGAATTGGTATAACGCAGCTGGTACCCCATTGGGATAATCATCTAGATCTTGGACCGACAACGCACAGTGCTGGCACAACTGAGGTAATAATTCTTGGTGCACTAATAAGCGCAATACACCGGGCGTTTCTAAAAGCTGGGGATCAACGCCGATAAAACTGGAACTTAAACGCTGCGGAACCAGACGCGCACGTGCCGCGTGAACAGTGGTAAACACCCGCACTCCTGAAGTCGCTAAATCAGTAAATGCCTGGGCAGTCTCAGCATCTCTGATTTCACCTAATAAAACATCAGTCATTGCTGAACGCTTTAAGGCGCGTAACTTAGCAGCAAAATGTTGATGGGTATCCTCATCTAACTCGCGCGCTAACGACACCTGAATTGCTCTGGGTATGCGGTATTCGACAGGGTCTTCTAATGTGATCACCTTGCGCCATGCGGGTAAATGGCGCACCAGTGTGGCCAATGCCGTTGACTTACCTGAGCCCACAGATCCTGAAAAGACAATAGCGCCGCGCTCGCTCAAAGCTGCTTTTAATAACAAACGTTGTTGTTCAGGGAAATAGCCTAAATCACTAAGCTCATAATCTGCGCTCTTTTCTTGGCCTAGAATCCGTAAACATACACTTGGCCCATCAACAGCAGCTAAAGACGCCCAACGCAAACGCACAGTCTGGTCGCCAATATTGCATTCCAATCGCCCCTGTTGCTCTTGGTATACATCAAAGACTGGAGCGTTTCCCCCTTGAACACCCATCCAGGCAACGGCCAGCATGTCTCGTAACAAATCTGTCTGCATAGATTTGAACACCGACGGTTGTACATAACGTCCTGCCACGGTGTAATACACTGGGGAAAGGGTGGCGTCCAAATGCAAATTGATATGCAGGTCGCTGGCCTCATTATGAACTCCCCAACGCACTAACTCGACAAACATGGCATACAGTTCGGCTTCACTGCGTGTGTTGGAAACTGCCTCTATACCACTGCTGCTGTCATCTCTTTCTCGTGTCGGCAAGGTACGACGTACAGCCAACAAAACTGCCACATCAACAACCAAGTAAGCATATTGACCAAATGTATGACCGTGTTCAAGCAATTTATGGCTCAGGCTACGAACCGCATCACTATGGATGGCTTCGTCTGTGACCAGCAACACAACCCGTCCGTCAGCACACATCACCGGCAATACATCGCGCAATAATTGATCGTTAAGTCTAAGCTGCTCTTGGAGGCCATAACGTAGCGCAGGTTCTAAGGCTTTGATTTGCTCTAAATTGTCACAGTGCCGCGTTTCCCCCAGTGCATCTATATCTAAAGGTTTTCCATAGCTAGTGATTGCCGAAGGGCCATGAAAAACCCACGGGTATCGTTTACGACCACGCCACCACCCAGAAAACCGCTGATAGTCATTACGCATTTGTGCTCCTCATCACATAAATCTAAGGTTGAACGGGCAGCAGACATTGTTGTATTTCTTTTTCGTCTATCTGCAGCTTGATACAACGCCCAGAGACCTGCTGTAGTGTCAGCCCAGCAGCATCGTCAATAGGTCCCAAAGGTCGGCTCTGCCCCGGCACGAATAAATAGTTCTGCCCGGCATAGCGCAACTGCACATAAATATCTGTTCCGACACCGTACAGAGACAACAGCTCGGTATCATGTGAACAATCAAATAGGCACTCGGTAGTTTGCGCTGAGCTCAACTGAGACCCCTGCTCAGGCCCAGACTGAGGGCCCTCAGAAGATTGCTGCCGCCTCTGCTGCAAAAGCCTTTCAGTCTCTTGGTGCATTAATTCGTGCACAGCTTGCTGTGTATGTTCCCAATCAGTGGGGACATCATTCACACCCTTAGCCAGTACACAAGCCGAAAACCCCACAGCCCCCCACAATCCGCTACCAATCAACCAATATTTAATTAAGTTGCTCATCATCCACCGCCCCCTCTAACACCACATTCAATCGACTACTTTTTAACCCCAGCTGCACCTGCGGCTGCACGTGCAATGTGACCTGGTGCCATTGGATATGCACCGGTGCTTCGTACAACAAGTGAACCGACCGTAAAGGCCCTTGAATTTGTATCCTGGTGCGCCCCTGCCAAGCCGCTAGTGATTGCTCTCGGTGCTGATAGGTAAAATCAGAAAATACAGTCTGTTGCTTGTGTAAATACCCTAAAAATTGCAGTAATGTTACGGATTGGGGGTTATTCCAACGCTGTGTTTTTACCTGTACCGCAGGAAAATCGATACGGAACGTGCTGAGGTTCACCATTTGTGCTTGAGTCTGCCACTGTTGAGCGGTCAAAAACCCCTCAACGTCAATGGCGTCAGCACCCTGTTGATATTGCGCTGTGCATCGCCATGTCAGCTGCTCGGGTGCTAATTGGCAGTGAGTTTGCTGTAAAGACCAACCCATTGCCCGAATGGGTAATTCATATAAAAACTCCAGCACTGGCTGCAACACTGCTTGTGGATGCAAATCCAATACAGGTTGCACAGGATCGGGCGTGGAATCTGCTTCCAAATCAGCGGCGGACACAGTGCGCGTGGCCGCCCATCCTACCCACAGGTAGTACACCACCAACGCGATGCCTATCAGCAATACCCCCAGGCACCAGCGTAAGTTAATACGTCGCCGGGGCTGTAGCGATACCTGGTGTATCCAATTGGTTTGTGGCCTCAATGCGAGTAAATCTAGCCAACTCATGCACCCAGAGTGCGGGTGCAAGCAACGCAATTTAGGATTATCTGTCAACACTGCAGCCATAAAAGCCTGGGCCTGTTTCAAATCAGTAAAGCAGTGATCGCCACGGACTAAAACACGCCCTTGCTGTGCTGCTACAAACCAGAACTCGCCACTAGGTAAATGAATAATCGCAGCTGCTTTTTGTCGTGCATATACGTGCGCAAAATAGGCTGCAGCTGCCAAATAAACAGGCTGCCCTTTGCGTCGAATACGTTGGTCGCACAGTCCTACAGAACCAATTTGAGTACCGGTCAGCACCCAGCTCTGAGCACCTATCTCTTTGACGATACGGTGCGCCTGCGCACGTTCATTAGCCTCGAGCAAGGCATACCAACGCAAACCAAATGACCACACCACCTCTTGCTGTTCAATCACATCGGGTAATTGCAGCATCATGTCTGACCTCTGCTTTGTCCTTGCTGTGTAATAAACCAGGGCATATCACCACCTAGCCTTCTTCGACCTGTACCGTCACGATGACAAAAGTGCGAAAACGTTCTTGCGCATAATGATCTCGACCCCCTAATAACAAAGGCGCCCCGGGGTTTAACCTTCTTTGACTGCTATCCTGCTGCTCGCGCTCAAAGCCCGAAATTAATAAAGGCTGTCCCGAGCGCAATAACACCTGTTGCACCATCCCAGCACCATCAATAGCGATTTGCTGGATTTGCATATTTTGTTGAGGGGTACCTACCGACAAGGTCTCAAGAGGTTGTGCCACAGTGTTGTCATAAGCAACTGATAACAAAATCTGTCCATCCTCTTGCACATCGGGCACCACCGTCAACAAAGTACCCACCGTTTCCTCTCGTTGGCTCAGACTCACTGCGCTGCCTTCGTAACCACCCCCGAGCCATTGTGGGGTTGTTTCTACTTTGTCTATATAAGAAAAAGTGGTACGCAATGCATGGGTAACAGGGCGTTTATTGAGTGTGAACACAGGGACTGTATTGCGACGCACGACACGCGTTTGCTTGGCCAGTGCGCGAACAAAGGCATCTGACCCAGCAAAGCCCCCTTTATTAATCCCGATCATCACCTCGCTTTGACCCTGACTATGATTGTCTGCGGTAGTCAGCCCAGCACTGATTGCGGCGCGTTCAAATAATAATTGCCAATCAATGCTGCGTTCAGCGTCCTTTTGGGCGCTGACAGTGAGCTCTTCGAAAATCAGACGCACCCGCTGTTTAAGTACCCGACTTTCTGCTTGTATAAACTGCGCCATCTGGTCTACTGCGTGCGGCACATCCTTGACTACAATCGTGCCGCTGCCATCTGCAAGCACTTCAATCTGGCCAGCACGCGTCATAAAGGCCCGTAGTTTTTCCTTCATGCCCATGAGAATGTCCATATTTTGCCCACGCAATTCAGTCCCAGACGCACTTTGAAAATCATGATCTGCCGTACTTTCTTGCTTTCCGAGCTGTGCATATGTTTGGGTCTCAAGACCTAAAGTCGGTAGTTTAAAAAATCGTGTGACTGTTTTATAAAACTCTATTTGCTGGTTTTCGTAACGCCAATGAATATCCAATTGTGCGCTGATTCTATCCAGGGTATTTGCTAGCGGTTTGGCCGGCCCCTGTAGGTGTATTAAGGGCTGCTTGGATTCCCCGACGATTAAACCACCCCCATCAAATTCACGTGGTAAAAACGCTTGTGATGGCAACAAAGCCTCGGGCTGAATCCTCACGGGTATCCCCGTTGCTAAAGTAATTCTTTGCGCAGCCTGCTCGAGCGTTAAACCGCCATCACTAAACATCAGGTGTGTATCCACCTTTTTTTGCAAAGCTCTGGGCAACACCACATGTTCTGCCAAAGGAATGGGGGCACCAACTACCCATGGCGTATCAATATGCTGTATTAATTTATTTTGCCCCTTGAGACGCATTGCGCGCTCGAAATGTAGCTGATGTTGCTCTTGCTCTTGACTGCTTTGATGGTGTCGTTGATCAGCTTTTTTTAGTTGCTGATCAAATGCACACGCCGTTAGGAAAAGACCTACCCCGCCAACCATTAATCCGCGTCGTAATATGCTCTTTAGCTGAGCAAAACATGCTCTCATCATCCAGCTCTCCCTTGATATTTAGTTTCACGACTCTTTGGTTGCTGTTTCGTTGTCATCCACTATGTGTCCCGTGGGTAAACAGGACTGGGATTCAGGAATAATGCGTAAAACCCGGTTGCTGTAAAAACAAGCCCGTAACGGCTGCGCCCCGAGCTGCACGCTGTCGAGTAATTGCTCAACAGCATTTTCAAATGGAGCATTGAACTCGGCCGTATTCATAACCGGATAGTCCATCTCTGGCCCCCAATGCTCATTGCCAAAATGCCAACCCACCTGTTTGGCCCAGCGTTGCAAAGCCTGACGCATGGTTTCATCGGCCGGACCAATAGCGAACTTTTTTGTACGTTCTTTTTTCTGTTGGCGGGTTTTGTCCAGCTGTGT
>DATGSS010000050.1:0-59030 GCA_035302345.1 Paenalcaligenes sp. | reverse complement strand
CCTGTCTGAATTAAAAACAGGATCGGCTTTGGCCAAATCCCGATGTCCATGTTGTGTGGATTCTGCAGTCACCCGCCCTTGGACAAATAATGTGGTAGCGGCCTCTTGTGCCCAGGCTTGGGGGCTGCCCAGTAGCAGCGCCATTGCACCCAGGGCTTGGGCGGATATCAGTCTAAAGTAAGTCATAGCGTAAATTGAGCATAAAGATATGGCGCTTGTAACGGCCCAAGGCCAAGTTTGAATGATTGCGATAAAACTGATACTGAGGACGCAACGTGAGTTTGCGATTAATCGCGTAAATAGCCCCTAAATAAGCGTCGTAAAAGGTGTCTTTGCGCCGTTTATTAAAACTGGGGTGGTGATCTTTGAAACGACGTCTTTCCACAGCAACCCCACCCTCAATTTGAAACCGAGGGGTCAGTAAATACATCCCGCCGATACGTAATCCAGCCAGGTTATGGTTGATATGCGTTGGGGCATGGCTTTTGCTTTTACGATGGGCACCCCCATATAGTGTGGTATAGGCCAATGCACGCTTATTAGCAAAACCCTTTAGAACGCTGACACCCCCTACATAGCGATGGGCATTGCGTTGACTGTTATTTTGGGCATATCGGCTACTGGAATAGTTAAGTTTGCTGGCTTGACCAAATATGCTGAGCTCGGTCGTTGAGTTCACACTATAAGCATATTGACCAATGAGCGTGCCCATATTTCTAAAATTCCTATTGCGCAGGCGATAGTTTTGTAGTTTGAGGCGTGTGGAAAATTGGTGGCGATCAACGCTACGTACTAAACCCACGCTGACATCACTGACCAACGTGTTGTAACGGGAAGTTTTAAAATTACCGCGTGCAGCGATATTACCCTGCGCAGTCAAACGCCAGTTATCGCTGATCGGGGTGGAATAACGAATATGATAGCGTGCAGTCATTACTGCACTTTTGGTGCGCTGGTGCTCTTTAGGCAATAAATAAACTATATCCCCTGCACCCGGCAGAGCAATTTCAGATAGATCGGCAGCACTATTTATGTTGCTGTCATAGCCGATGCCCACCTGTATATATGAGGATAAGCGCGCAACCTCGCTTTGGGCCTCGCTTTGACTCAGGATATTTAGATAATGCGCGATTGAATTTTGTATTTCCTCTGACTGCTGCTCCCTTTGTAAGTACCGCAACTCTGTTTTAGCGCTTTGTCTTTCACCAAGCATAATATAAGCATGTGCCAAACCCAGTCGACAATGCTCATCAGATGGGCGTACTGCCAAACAGCGCTCGAAGGCCATGAGTGCTATCGTGGGCTCATCGGCGTGTAATGCAGCCTTGCCAAGCTCTAGGTCATAGGCTGGCGTGCCAGCGCGTGCCCCCTCTTGGGCCAATAGTTCGTTTAAACCTGGTGCGGTCTGTGCCATGGCCCAACCAACAGGCGCTAGTACCAACAGTGCAGTCAAGGGTAATAAACGCCTCAGTGGCATCAACCTTTTCGTTTTTATGTGCATGGGTGATGTTCCATTTACAAGTGCTGCTTAATTATCGATACATCAGTTACATATTGATAGCGCTTTTTTTGTTATCTTAGACAGTAACAAAATTGTAGAGCACTTAATACCACATAAACATTAAGTTAAACCCTATCATGTCTACAGATAAAACCTCCCAAACTGCTCAATTTGACGTACGAATACTCCAAATTTCTGACTTTCACTTGTTTTCTAAACCAAGTGCAGAGCTATTGGGGGTTAACACTTTTAATGCTTTACAGGATGTTGTGAGGTATATCGAGGCTCATGAAGACACTTTTGACCTCATTTTAGCCAGTGGGGATATTTCTCAAGATGGTAGTGTGCTGAGTTATGAGCATGCGCAGCAGCTATTGGCGCCCCTCAAAAGGCCAGTTATTTACCTCCCAGGTAATCACGACCACTTGCCAACTATGCAGCAGGTCTTGTCAGCACAGATGGCCCCCATCTACAGCGTGAGTGATTGGCTAATTGTTTGTTTGGATACGCATGTGGCCGGAACTAATGAGGGGTATCTCGAAGATGCCCAGTTGCAGCTGCTAAAAAAAGCAGCTACCAAAGGCCAGAATGTTTTGGCAGCCATGCATCACAATCCAGTACCCATGGGCAGTACTTGGCTAGATCCCATGATGGTTTCTAATGCAACGCAATTATTATCTATTTGCGAACGTCATCCATCTATTCGTGGATTGATATGGGGGCATGTTCATCAGGAAATGGATAGTGTGTGGGCATTAGGACGGGAAAGACGTCAATTAAAACTCTTGGCTTGCCCGGCGACATGCTTGCAGTTTGCCCCACACAGCCAACGATTTGAATTAGATACTCAACCACCTGGCTATAGAGTGATCGAATTAGGTGCTCAGGGTGCTATCAATACCCATATAGTGCGTGTTCCCAATTTGAACATCAAACCACAGTTAAATAGCGCTGGCTATTAATAATAAAAACAAAAAAAGCAGGCAGTCAGCAGATGGGGTTTTTAACCATTAAAACCATCTTTGACTCAAACCTGCTTTTTATAATGGATCAGGTGGGCTTTTATCTTTCAACAAATGCGCGTTCGATTACATAATCACCCAACTGCCCTAGCCCAGGGGAAATCTCGAAGCCACGGTTATCTAAACATTCAGTTAAGTCTTTTAGCATTGATGGGCTACCACAGATCATTGCGCGATCGTGCTCGGGATCCATCTCGGGCAAGCCAATTTTGCTGAACAACTCGTTAGAATTTAGCCAGGCCGTAATGCGCCCTTCGTTGCGGAATGGTTCGCGAGTTACCGTTGGGAAATAAATCAGTTTTCCACTGACCATTTCGCCAAAAAACTCGTTATTGGGCAGCTCATTGAGAATATAGTCGTGATACGCTAACTCGTTTACAAACCGCACACCGTGCACCAAAACAACATGCTCAAAGCGGTCATAGATCTCGGGATCTTTGATGATGCTCATAAATGGTGCGATCCCCGTGCCAGTGCCGAGTAAATATAAATTGCGACCTGGACGCAGATCATCAGCCACTAATGTGCCCACAGGCTTGCGGCTAACTAAAACGGTGTCGCCCTCTTGGATGTGTTGCAGACGTGATGTCAACGGACCGTCTGGCACCTTGATGCTTAAAAACTCGAGGTTTTCTTCGTAGTTAGCACTGACCATGCTATAGGCACGCATGAGGGGTTTGCCCTCGATTTCGAGGCCAAGCATGACAAAGTGGCCATTATCAAAGCGCAAACTCTGGTCGCGAGTAGTAGTAAAAGAAAAAAGGGAATCGTTCCAGTGATGAACACTCAAAACGCGTTCGGTATTATATGCAGCCATGAGTTTCTAACAATGCAGTTAACAGTGGTGAGATGATTATAAAACGCCGTGATTCATTTAGAATGAAACACCTAAAACATATATGAGTTTAACCCAAACCTAGGGTAACCCCTAGCACTGTGCAAAGTAAAGGGATTCTTAGTTTTGAAACAGTACTTGCCTACACAGAGTGTTTGATTGGATGATTAACGTTTAGTTCCATACCACACATTAACAGAGCACTTTGTTAATTTTCTTTGCTTTGGATCATGATTTAAGTAGATCCCACACTGCTTACACAGCGCATTCGGGGCAATACAAAAATTCCAGTTGCAAGACAGAATTTACTTTGGTATTGTTTGGCGTAGATAGGAATTGTTTTCATTTGCATTTAGGCTTTTCCACCTAGGCTTTGACAATAGTGCGTTCAAAAATTGATATGAACCTTTATTAGTAAAGCCGTTATCTTTTTGTATTACCTATGGAGTCTTTATGAAATCTATCACTCGGTCGGGCCATTTCCTGGGTGCTTTAGCGCTTGCAGCTAGCAGTGTCGCCGCTCCAGCGTTAGCTGCGGATGAGGTGAATTTATACACCACACGCGAACCTCAATTGATTACTCCCCTGTTAGAGTCCTTTACCCAAGAGACCGGGATTGATGTCAACACCGTTTTTGTCAAAGACGGTCTAATTGAACGCATCAAGAGTGAAGGTGCGCAGTCCCCTGCTGACGTATTAATGACCGTAGATATCGGTAATTTATTGGATTTGGTCGAAGCCGACGTGACCCAGCCTATAGATTCCGATGCGCTCACTCAGGTAATCCCCGCTCATTTGCGTGGCGAGGACAATAACTGGTTTACTCTTTCGCTGCGTGACCGTGTCGCCTATGTGGCCGATGAAATCGATGTAGATGAAATCACTTACGAAGAGTTTGCTGATCCCAAGTGGAAGGGCAAGGTCTGCATTCGTTCCGGGCAGCACCCCTACAACACAGCTTTAATAGCAGCCATGATTGCACATAATGGTGCTGAAGCCACCGAAGAATGGTTGCGTGGTGTCAAAGCAAACCTAGGTCGCAAAGCAGCCGGAGGAGATCGCGATGTAGCCCGTGATATCCTGGGTGGGATTTGTGATGTTGGAATTGCCAATGCTTATTATGTAGGCCGTATGAAAAATGCCGAGCCTGGCTCAGACTCATATGCCTGGGGCGAGGCCATTAAAGTCGTACGGCCCACCTTTGCCAACAGTGAAAATGCTGGCACACATGTCAACATTACAGGTGCCGCAGTTGCCAAACACGCGCCTAACAAAGATAATGCCATAGCGCTCCTCGAGTATTTGGTCACCGATGATGCCCAAAGCATGTACGCTAAAGCAAACTATGAATATCCTGTTAAAAAAGGTGTCGAGCTAGACCCTGTGGTAGCCAGTTTCGGAGAGCTCGTCGCTGATGATCTCGCACTAACAGAAATTGCCAAACACCGTAAACAGGCTAGCGAACTCGTCGACAAGGTTGGTTTTAATAATTAATCAGTATTAAATGTTTCGCATTGATAAATAAAAACCAGTTGGCTGCGCAAAATGGTCATCGCCCGACTGCGCAGCCAACGCCTAACACTTCTTTTCTTAAATCATTAACTCAGCCCCTGCGCGTTGCTGGCCGGGGCTGGCTTATTGCCTCGGTGCTTATTGTTGCGGTAGTGCTTGCACCTTTGGTCGTGTTGTTTGGGCATGCAGTCCAAGGATCCACCCAGCATTGGCAGCATTTACTAAACCACGTTTTACCAGTTTCTTTTGCTAATACGGTGATATTGCTAGCTGGTGTAGGTGTGTTAGTCACGGCACTGGGTGTCGGCAGTGCTTGGTTGATTACTGCTTATGATTTTCCTACCCGACGGCTTTTGGTATGGGCGCTTTTGTTGCCTCTGGCGGTACCAACTTATATTGTTGCCTTTGCCTATTTAGACATACTGCACCCCATAGGGCCTGTGCAATCGTTTATTCGCGAATTATTAGGTTATAGCAGTCCACGCCAATTTCGCTTACCTGATATACGCTCATTATTTGGCGCGACAGTATTATTGGGCTTTGTGCTTTATCCCTACGTCTATTTAACCACCCGCGCCATGTTTGCCACCCAAAGTAGCAATCTCTTTGAGGCGGCACGCGTATTAGGTGAATCACGGTTTTCTGCATTTTACCGGGTGATTTTGCCGATGGCCCGCCCCGCCGTAGCTGTGGGTGTGAGTTTGGCACTGTTAGAGACACTAAATGATATTGGTGCTGCTGAATTTTTAGGGGTGCAAACCCTAACGGTGTCGATTTATACCACCTGGGTGACGCGTTCTGATCTGGCTGGCGCAGCACAAATAGCATTAGCAATGTTTGTGCTAGTAGCTGCACTAATCATGATCGAGCGCTATGGTCGTCGCCGTCAGGGATACAACCAAAATCAACGTTCGCGGACGATACAGCCACTCAAGCTCAATGGCCTGCAGGCATTGATTGCCATGGGTCTGGGTTGGTTTCCTATAGTCGTTGGTTTTTTAGCACCGGCTGTGTATTTAGCTAATGAAAGCTGGAAGCATTTGCATTATAGTGGGCAGGTTTCTCAGCAACTCATTAGTAGCGCAGTGAATACCCTGAGTATTGCTTTGGCGGCTACTTTGCTCACGGTTGTTGCTGGTCTTATCATCGCCTGGTGCGCACGCACGGTTGGTTATGGCTACAAGAACAGGTTTGGCAATGGATTAGTGCGTTTGGCCTCTATTGGTTACGCCATTCCTGGTACCGTGTTGGCTATTGGGCTTTTGAGCTTATTTGTTTTTACAGATCAGATCTTTTCATTTTTCCATGGCCTTATTTATCACGATGCAGCACCTCGACTGTTTCTGATGGGTTCGATGACCGCTTTGGTGTTAGCCTATATGATTCGATTTTTGGCCATATCAGCCGGAGGTATCGAGGCGGGACTAGGTCGAATACCCCCCTCTATTGAGCAAGCATCACGCTTGCTTGGTGAAACACCCCTAGGCACACTAAGGCGCATTCACCTGCCTATGCTACGTCCTGCATTAGGTGCGGCTGCATTATTGATTTTCGTAGATGCCATGAAAGAACTGCCAGCGACTTTGTTATTGCGGCCCATGAATTTTGAAACCCTAGCGACTTGGTTGTATGCTGAGGCGTCACGTGGGACTTATGAAGAAGGTGCCATAGCCGCTTTGGCTATCGTAGCGGCTGGCCTGTTGCCCGTCATTATTTTGGCACGGACACAGCTTAGATTACGCAAGTAGGTGCGACATGTCTGCTTTTTTGCATATTGATTCGATTCATTTGGCTTATCCTGGGCCTACTGGGCTCAAAACTGTGGTTGATGAGCTCAGCCTTTCATTAAGCAGGGGCGAAATTGGCTGTTTATTAGGTGCATCAGGATGTGGTAAAACCACGGTTTTAAGAGCTATTGCTGGGTTTGAACCAGTTAGAGCGGGTCGTATCCTGCTAGGAGACCGTGTGCTGTCCTCGACTGATGACTGGATAGAGCCCGAAGAGCGCCACGTAGGCATGATGTTCCAAGACTACGCCCTATTTCCTCATCTGACTGTCGAAAAAAATATTAGCTTTGGTTTACGCCGCCATCCACGTTCTTTTCAGCGCGAGCGTGTACATCAAATGCTGGAACTAGTTGGCCTGACAGATAAAACCACGCAGTATCCTCATGAATTATCCGGTGGCCAACAGCAACGCGTCGCATTGGCGCGGGCGTTAGCACCGAATCCGTCTTTATTATTGTTAGATGAGCCTTTTTCAAACTTGGATGTTGATACTCGCGAACGTTTGGCATTCGAGGTGCGTGATATCCTCAAAGAAACCGGTGTAACTGCTTTGCTGGTGACTCATAATCAGGCCGAGGCTTTTGCTATTGCAGACCAGATCGGGATCATGCACCAAGGAGGTATCGTGCAGTGGGATACCCCCTATGGTTTACACCATGAACCAGTCAACGAGTTTGTTGCTGATTTTATTCGCCGGCAATGCCTAGCTAAACAGCGCCAAGACGCTTATTTGCGTGGCGACTCAAGCAACCAAGAAGACCTAATTTGCTTTAATTAAATTCAGCCAAGGGTGCCTCGACGTAGCTGATCGCGTTCGATGGATTCAAATAGGGCTTTGAAATTACCCTCGCCAAAGCCGTCATCCCCCTTGCGCTGGATAAACTCAAAGAACACCGGCCCTAATAGGGTTTCCGAAAATATTTGTAGTAATAGGCGCGGGTCCCCTTCTTCTGTGCTGCCATCTAATAAAATCCCTCGACTTTGTAACGCATCAACATCTTCGCCGTGGCCGGGCAAACGCTCTTGTAGCATCTCATAATAGGTATCTTTGGGTGCAGTCATTAAGGGTATGCCCGCTTTTTTGAGCTGATCGATAGATGAATAAATGTCATCAGTCAGCAATGCAATGTGTTGAATCCCCTCGCCGTTAAAAGCTAGCAAGAACTCTTCTATTTGCCCGCCACCTTTTTGGGCCTCTTCATTCAACGGGATTCGAATTTTTCCATCGGGGGCTGTCATGGCTCGCGAGGTTAAGCCTGTGTACTCGCCTTTAATATCAAAATATCGAATCTCTCGGAAATTAAAAAGACGCTCATAAAAGTTAGCCCAATGTGTCATTCGACCGCGGTAAACATTATGAGTTAAGTGATCAATGACGGTAAAACCATAGCCTACTGGACGTTTGTCCACGCCTGGTAAGTATTCAAAATCGATATCGTAAATGCTACGACCTTCTTCGTAACGATCAATCAAATATAAAGGGGCCCCGCCGATACCCTTGATAGCCGGTAACCGTAATTCCATGGGCCCTGTGGGTATTTCTAATGGTCGCGCACCTAATTCTAAAGCGCGTTGGTATGCTTTTTGTGCATCGCGGACTCTAAAAGCCATCCCACAAGCCGAAGGGCCATGTTCTTGGGCGAAATACCAAGCATCGCTATTAGGCTCACGATTGATAATTAAATTAATATCGCCCTGTCGGTATAGGGATACATCTTTAGAGCGGTGTCTGGCAATCTCGGTAAAGCCCAGTTGTTCAAATAATGTCTCTAATATATTCGGAGTTGGGCTGGCAAACTCTACAAACTCAAAGCCATCTAACCCCATTGGGTTATCAAAAAGTTCTGTCATGTCATCCTCCACGGGTAATCAATTGTTTTATTGTGATAATTTTAACTTTACATTAATCAATTAATGATTAATGTAAGGAATTTCCCGCACCATACGTTATGATTGATGTCGAATGACTCGATATCTGATCTTAATGAATTTATTTTGGAACAAAGAGCATGCCAGAAACACCCTCACGAGGCCGTATACAGCAGTTACGTAGCCAACAAACCAAGCAAAAGATTTTACAGTCTGCTTTGCAAATACTACAAAAACACGGCTATCAAAAGGCACGTTTACAGGATATTGCTGCGGGAGCTGGCGTTACCTTGGGTGCGTTGCAGCATCAATTTGGTAATAGACAAGTGCTCATGGAGCATGTCATCGATGAGGTGATGCGGCCATTGGCGCATTTGGGCGAAGGGTGGTCTACACAAGCGCAGCAGCTACCCCTACCCCAACGGGCACAAAAGTTTGTGCAAAGAGCTTGGGACAATGTTTATGGTACATCGCGTTACGTGGCTGCCTGGAGTATGTTTTTCGGCGCCCAGCAGACTGCGTTGTTTCAGCGCATAGAGGCACATAGAGAGAAACACGATCCAATCTATAATCAGCATTTTATAGATATATTTCCAGAAATCGTCCGGCACCACCCACAACCCAAGGTTTTCGCGGAAAATGTATTCGCTACCTTGCGAGGTTTATCCATAATGCAGCTTTTTCAAGGGCAACCCGAACTATTGAAAGCTCAGCTAGCCTTGTTAGCAGCTCAAATCACCGAGGCAGGCACCTAGTTGCGCGCCCAAAGAGCCTACCTCGGAGGCATTAGCAACGGACAGTAATACTTATAGACTGTAGTACATATCGAATTCTGCAGGATGGGGCGTCATACGTAGTCGATCTACCTCTTGTTCTTTAATTTCTATATAGGCGTCGATCAAGGGGTCTGTAAATACCCCACCCCGCAATAAAAAGTCACGATCACTATCTAGGCTTTCCAAGGCTTGTTCCAATGATGCACAGACGGTAGGTATCTTGCTGTCTTCTTCTGGGGGCAAATCATAGAGATTTTTATCCGCAGCATCTCCAGGATGGATTTTATTTTCAATCCCATCTAAACCAGCCAACATCAAAGCGCTAAAGACCAGGTAGGGGTTGGCCATTGGATCAGGGAAACGTGCCTCGACGCGGCGTGCCTTGGGACTGCTGACATAGGGAATACGTATCGATGCAGAACGGTTGCGTGCCGAATAGGCTAATTTGACCGGCGCCTCGTAATGAGGGACCAGACGCTTATAAGAATTAGTTGTAGGATTTGCCAAAGCATTTAAAGCACGGGCGTGTTTTATGAGTCCACCAATGTAATACAGCGCCATATCCGATAGTCCGCCATAACCACCGCCAGCAAATAGGTTTTCATCCCCTTTCCAAATAGATTGGTGTACGTGCATGCCAGAGCCATTATCGCCAAATAAGGGCTTGGGCATAAAGGTGGCAGTTTTGCCATATAACTGGGCCACATTAAAGACTGTGTATTTGAATATCTGATTCCAGTCTGCACGTTGGACCAGGGTGGAAAAACGCGTCCCAATTTCGAGCTGGCCAGCCGCCGCTACCTCGTGATGGTGTATTTCTACTGGTACCCCTTGTTGCTCTAATAATAAGCACATCTCAGAGCGCATATCTTGGTAAGCATCTATGGGGGGGACTCGGCTGTAGCCGCCTTTTAAGCCAGGTCGATGGCCCATATTGCGGTAGCCTGTGATTTGCCCAGATTGTCCATGTTGGGTTGCCCAGGGTGCAGTTTCCGAGTGGATTTCCACAAAATTACCACTCATGTCGTCGCCCCATCGCACCCCATCAAATACAAAAAATTCTGGCTCAGGACCAAAAAAGACCTGGTCGCCTAAACCCGTTGAACGCAAATAGGCCTCGGCTCGGCGAGCTAGTGACCGCGGATCGCGTTCGTAACCATTTAAATCAACGGGGTCCACCACATCGCAGGTAAAAATAACGGTGCGCTCTTCGCGAAAGGGATCAAAACGCATGCTATCGAGATCAGGCATCAAGAGCATATCTGAAGCCTCGACCCCTACCCAGCCGGGCATTGAGGAACCATCAAAAGGGATGCCAGATTCAATGCAATTTTCATCAAATCGTTCGGCGGGTAAAGTGAGGTGATGCTCACGCCCTAAAATATCAGTAAACCGGCAATCTACGAAAGGGATATCATTCTCGGCGAGATAGGCGACAATCTGTTCAGGGCGTGACATGAAAACTCCGAATTAGGAAAAATAAGAAGCCAGCGATAATATTAAAACAAAAGCACTCACTACGTGTATATCGACAATTGATCGTGGCGCGTTTAGTGCATAAACAACAAATACAACAGGCAAATCAGGGTTCTTGGGGCAAGAATAAGGTTTGCAAATCAGTGAGAAAGCGCCATCCTAAGTCCGTCGCACAAATACGGTCAAAGCGATCAACCATCAGCCCTTTGTCGATAGCTTTTTGTACCGGCTTAGAGATCCATTGCCCTCCCAACCCAGCTCGGGCTGTAAAATATTCATTAGGCACCCCATCTTTGAGTCTCAGTACATTTAGCATGAACTCAAAAGGTAATTCAGATGGCTTTACCTCATAACGCTCGCTAATTTGCTTGCCCTGCCCTTGCAATGATTGCTCAATCCATACTTGCGGGTTGCGTGTACGTACCATGCGTGTGATCCCATTGGGAAAAGAAATCTTGCTGTGCGCGCCAGGACCAATCCCTAAATAATCCCCAAATGACCAATAGTTCATATTGTGCGTGCCGTAGTGTTTATGTTTGGCAAACGCTGATACCTCGTAATGCTCAAATCCGGCGGCGCTAACGCGTTCGATGATTTCATCATGCATGGCCATACTGTCTTCTTCTGTCGGCAGCTCGGGAGGGTATTTGGCAAAAACAGTATTAGGCTCTAGCATTAGCTGGTAAATAGACAAATGCGTTGCACCGCTATCGATGGCGCGCTGCACGCCATTTAAACAGTCGGATACTGATTGATCGGGTAAAGCATACATCAAATCAATATTTACCCTGTCCACCACCTGAATGGCAGCATCGATCGCGAGCTGCGCTTGGTGTGAATCGTGGATACGCCCAATTTTTTTTAAAACATCATCATTAAAGCTCTGCACACCGATGGATAAACGATTAACACCGGCCTGCGCATATCCTGCAAAGCGTTCGGCCTCGCTAGCCCCAGGGTTGGCCTCTAAGGTGATCTCGGCGCCGTGTGCCAAGGGCAAATAGGCACGCACCATGCTGATGACTTTATCAATAAATGACGCACTCATTAGACTGGGTGTGCCGCCGCCAAAAAACACTGAAATGACAGAGCGGCCCCAAATATCAGGTAATGCCTGTTCGAGGTCGATTTGTAAGGCTTTGAAAAAATCCTCTTCGGGTAAGACGGCAGGCGCTACGTGAGCGTTAAAGTCACAATAAGGGCATCGGCGTACGCACCAAGGTAAATGAATATACAACCCTAGTGGCGGCAGCACTGAAAAGTTGGGCCGTTGGCTGCTTTGAGGGTGTAACAGCTGTATTGACTTCATAAAGACGACTCAGGTGAGAAATAGCAAAATTATTTTAAAACTAATAAATAGCTTTTAGCTCGGCCAGCAAAGCCTGCAATGCTTGTCCGCGGTGGCTGATCTCATTTTTACGCGTGGCATCTAATTCCGCCGCGCTGCAGTGCAAGTCAGGCAACCAAAAAATAGGATCGTAACCAAAGCCATGGGTACCGCTGGGCGCGTGGGCCACCTGGCCCCACCAGATGCCTTGGGCGATTAGTGGCAATGGGTCATCGGGGTGTCTGACGTGTACCAGTGCAGCGACAAAACAAGCGCGTCGTTGTTTGATACCCTGCATTTGATGTAATAGCAGCGTATTATTGGCCTCATCTGCATCCAGATGCTGTAGTTGGGCTCGCACTGCGGAATTGAGCGTATTATTAGCCAGCTCAACAGCGGCATAGCGTGCAGATAAAACCCCAGGCGCCCCATTGAGCGCATCAACACAAATACCCGAATCATCTGCAATTGCTGGCAATCCAGTCTGTGCGCTGGCATGGCGTGCTTTGGCAAGTGCATTTTCAACGAAAGTGTTAAAAGGTTCTGCAGCCTGACTGATGTTAAATTTTTTCTGCGGCTCAATGCACACATTTAATGAGGCAAATAATCGCTCAAATTCGGCCAATTTGCCGGCATTATTAGAGGCTAAAACAATAGTTTGACTGTCTTGGTGGGGTGGAGCTTTCAATGTGGCCCTCATTGTAGGTTGGATTTAAATTTAAAACTGAATGCCCATTTGATCCTTGAGGCATTGGCGCTGTAGTGCGAATAGCTGGCCAATTCCTTGTTGGGCTACATCCAATACCTGCGTCAGTTCATTCCTAGCAAAGGTTGCGCCCTCGGCTGTGCCCTGAATTTCAATGAAATGCATATCATCATTCATCACGATGTTCACATCAGCATCACAGTTAGAATCTTCTTGGTAATCTAAATCTAGTAGTGGTTGATTATGGGCCAAACCAACTGAGATAGCTGCCACCTGTTTTTGTAAAGGGTTACGTTGGAGATCACCTGTTTCTAATAGTTTGTTGACTGCCAGCGCAGCAGCAACCCAAGCCCCAGTAATACTGGCACAACGAGTACCGCCATCCGCCTGTAATACATCGCAATCTAATTGAATTGTGCGCTCACCCAGTAATTCCAAATCAAAAGCTGCACGTAAACTGCGCCCAATCAGACGTTGTATCTCTTGGGTGCGACCACTTTGCCGGCCTCGTGCAGCCTCGCGACCACCGCGGGTGTGGGTTGCGCGTGGTAGCATGCCATATTCAGCCGTGACCCAGCCTTGGTTTTGATCCTTTAAAAAAGGAGGTACACGATCCAAAACACTGGCATTACACAGCACATGCGTATGCCCCATTTTGATCAATACCGAGCCCTCGGCATAACGTGTAAAACCCAACTCAAATTCAACTGGACGTAATGCATCAAAATTGCGGCCTTGCGCACGTTCTGTGGGTTGGTTTTCGGTGTTCATAGACATTTGCTACCCTACTCTTTTATTTACAGACAATTCATTGTACGTGAAAGTACACTCTAAACGGCACTCTATGCTAGCATTTGCAATGATTTCTTATGTTTTGAATGAAACTGATCTTGCCACTCATATATCCCTTTTTATATCCCCTTAGGTAGAACACTCATGGCTATTTATAGTATGACAGCGTTTGCTCAAGTACGTAGTACCTTTGAGCAAATGCAAATCTTACTGGAAATTAGAAGCGTCAATAATCGCTATTTGGATTTGCACCTGCGTATGCCCGATGAATTACGCTTTTTTGAACCACGTTTACGTAGTTTGATTGCGGAACGCATTGGCCGGGGAAAGCTAGATATTCGTTTGCAGGTGCAAAAACATAATGCAGCCAGCGATACGGTTTTGGCCACCGAGTTTCTACAAACCATTGCCCATCAGTTAAAACACATTCGCCAATTTATACCCGACACCCCGACGCCAAATTTCAGTGAATTATTCACGCTGGCGGGCACTCACAAAGATTTGGATCATGAACATTGGCTGCCTGTCCTTGAAGATGTGACTCATCGCGCATTGGATGAACTCATGGCAAATCGTGCGCGTGAAGGCGAACAATTGGCTAGCGCGATGAGGGCATTTGGTGATCTTATGTTAACCCATATTGAAACGGTCAAAACGCATCTACCCCAAGTGCAGACTGAGTATCAACAACGGGTCGCGCAACGTTTGCAAGAAGCATTAGAGCAAGCCAGTCCAGAGGGCACTCAGTACATCAGTCCCGAAGAGTTTAGTGCGCGCATCGCCCAAGAGGCAGCGGCCTTTAGTTTACGCATTGATGTAGCTGAAGAAATCACGCGCCTCGAGGCCCATGTGAAAGAGCTCTCGCATTTATTAACCAAAGCGGATAGCAGCGCAGCTAAAGCTGATTCAGCCAAGGTCGGCAACGCGCAAAAACGCTCGACGCGGGCACAGCACAGCAGTTTAGGTAAACGGATGGATTTCTTATTCCAAGAAATGAATCGTGAAGCCAACACACTAGGCTCTAAGGCGGGTTCGATTGCATTAACCCAAGCAGCGATTGAACTAAAGTTATTAATTGAACAACTGCGAGAGCAAGCACAAAACATCGAATAAGCAAAGACGCGCTTATTCGGTCAATGTAATCGATCACATAGGGTGTACTACCTCTATCTAGAGATAACCCATGCAACGGCAAAACGGCCTCAAACCACTGATGGGATTTGAGGCCGTTTTTGTATGCGCTAATAGCGTTACAAGCTGATAACTAATTACCTGTTCTTATCGGCTTGGCGATTGCGCAATTCTTTGGCAGCATTGACCATGGCTTGCAATGCCGCACGGGTTTCTTCCCAGCCGCGAGTCTTGAGACCGCAATCAGGGTTGACCCACAAGCGCTCTACTGGGATTTTCTCGGCAGCGCGCTCCATGAGCTCGACCATCCAATCCTGGTTAGGTACGAGTGGCGAGTGAATGTCATAAACCCCAGGACCGATATCATTGGGATAGTGGAAATCCTCAAAGGCATCGAGCAACTCCATGTTAGAGCGCGAGGTTTCAATAGTAATTACATCAGCGTCTAGTGCAGCGATGGACTCCATGATGTCATTAAACTCTGAATAGCACATATGAGTGTGAATCTGAGTTTCAGGCTTTACCCCACCGCAGGTGATTTGGAAGCTGTCCACTGCCCATGTCAGGTAATCAGCCCATTTGTCCTTGCGCAGAGGCAGACCTTCACGGATTGCAGGCTCGTCAACTTGAATGGCTTTAATACCAGCAGCCTCGAGGTCTAGGACCTCATCACGTAGTGCCAAAGCAATCTGGCGGCAGGTTTCATCACGCGGCTGGTCATCGCGAACAAATGACCACTGCAGCATGGTGATAGGGCCAGTCAGCATTCCTTTTACAGGACGGTCTGTCAAACTTTGAGCGTATTTGGCCCATTCGACTGTCATGGGTGAAACACGCACTACGTCACCATAAATGATGGGTGGCTTGACACCCCGTGTACCGTAGCTTTGTACCCAGCCATTTTGCGTAAAGGCATAACCACCGAGTAATTCACCAAAATATTCCACCATGTCGTTACGTTCGGCTTCACCGTGAACGAGCATGTCGATATCCAGTTCTTCTTGCTCGCGGATGACCTTGGCGATTTCTTTTTGAATACCCTCTTGGTAGGCAGCGTCACTGAGCTCATGATCACGCCAGGCACGACGCAATGCGCGAACCTCTTGGGTTTGCGGGAACGAACCAATGGTGGTCGTTGGGAATAACGGCAGCTTGAGATCGGCTTGTTGTACCTTTTGGCGCTCGGCATAAGGGACACGTTGGCGTACTACCTCATTTAATTTGGCAAAACGCTCGGCAACCTCAGGGCGGTGAATACGCGTTGAAGTACGGCGATTTTTTTGTGCCTCGGTACTGTCTGCAATGCGCGCTTTTTGAGCATCAGTCGCGTTATCTTCGAGTAACGCCTTGATCAGTGCCAATTCTTCGAGCTTTTGTTCGGCAAAAGCCAACCAGCTCTTGAGCTCGGGGTCCAGCAAAGTTTCAACGCTGAGGTCTACTGGGCTAAGCAACAATGAACAAGAGGGAGCCAACCACAAACGATCACCTAACTGTTTGTGTAGGTCTTGGTATTTGTCAGCAATTGCTTGAACATCACTGCGCCAGACATTACGGCCATCGATGACACCTAATGAAAGGATTTTGTCATCGCCAATGTGTGGCACAAAATCATCTAATTGATCAGCAGCACGTACTAAATCCAGGTGAATACCAGCAATGGGTAGCTGCATCAAGCGTCCGGCGTACTCGCCCACGCCTTCGAAATAAGTGGTCAACAGCAGGGGTACATCAGCCTTGGCTAGCTCGGTAATGCTGTCTTCGACTGCGGCAACCCAAGACTCAGGCAACTTGAGACCCAACGCGGGCTCTTCGAGTTGAATTTGGCCAACGCCTTGTTCTTTAAGACGGTTAATGATGTTGGTGTATGCGAGCAGTAAATTAGGCAAAAGCTGCAGTTTTTTCTCATCGGTAGGCCCGTTTACAAACTCATCGCCTTTGCTCAGGTACAAGAATGTGACCGGTCCAACCAGGGCTACTTTGATCTTGTCATGCAGTTTTTTGGCTTCTTCTACCTGCTCAAAGAGATCTTCTTTTACCAAATTAAACTGCTGGCCGACTTCGAGCTCGGGGACGATGTAGTGGTAGTTAGTGTCAAACCACTTGGTCATCTCGCTAGCAATGGCTTTTTCGCCGTCGCCGTCATAACCGCGCGCTAAAGCAAATAAAAGATTTAGTTGGCCTGTTTTGTCCGTAGCTGCGGCCCTTTTGCTATCAAAGCGGCTTGGAATAATATCCAACATCGTGGTTAGCTCGAGAACATGGTCGTACCATGCAAAATCACCTACGGTTAACCATTCGATACCTGCATCCAGCTGGGTTTTCCAATGGGTATCACGCAACTCGGCGCCGATAGCGAAGAGCTCATCAGCAGTCAATTCGTCGCGCCAATATTTTTCTACAGCAAATTTCAACTCGCGGTGCTTACCAATGCGAGGAAAGCCTAGGTTATGAATAATACTCATATAAATATATAGTCCAGTTAATCAAATATTTAGCTATCAGGTGCAATTTAAATTAGCAATACACACATTATGCCAAAGACAGGTTAAAATAAAAAATCAAATATCGCATTAACAATATGAATTTTTCTCATGTAGCGTTTATTGCTACGTTTAACAGATAAAAATGCTTGAAATCAAACACTTAGAAACACTGACTGCTATTCGTGCTGCCGGTAGCTTGCAAGAGGCTGCCGAGCTATTGCATGTCACGCAGTCTGCTTTGTCCCATCAATTGCGCGAGTTAGAAGCGCGGTTAGGGGTTTCGCTGTTGAATCGCCGCACACGTCCAGCGCGTTTAACCACTGCTGCCCTACGCATTGTTGCCTTAGCTGATGACGTATTACCACGCATACGTGCCACTGAAAAAGAGCTTCAAAGCTTGGCTAAAGGCGAATCGGGACGTCTGTACCTAGCAATTGACTGTCACTCATGTTTTCAATGGCTAATGCCGGCGTTAGATACCTTTAGAAAAAAATGGCCTGACATCAGTTTGGATTTGTCTGCAGCCTTTTCCTTTGCACCCCTACCCGCTCTAATCAGGGGTGATCTAGATTTGGTAATCACCTCGGACCCACAAGAGCTAAACGGTATTGAATATACACCCTTGTTTCGCTACGAGTTAGTAGCTGTTTTAGGCAGTCAGCACCCATTATTAGAATCACCTTTTTTAAAACCCGAGCACTTTAGCGCCTACACGCTAATCACATATCCTGTCAGCCGCGAAAGGTTAGATGTGTTTACCCAATTTCTAGACCATGAGGGCATTGAGCCTGCTGAAATCCGCCAAGCCGAGCTCACCCCTATGATCATCCAATTGGTTGCTAGCCATCGAGGGCTGACAGCACTGCCCAACTGGGCAGTTGATGAATACTTGGCAGCCGGTTGGGTACAAACTCGGCCGTTAGGCGCTCATGGTGTCTGGCGCACTCTTTACGCTGCCAAACGTAAAGAAGACATGGATGCCAAATATGTATTAGATTTCATACAGCAAGCGCAAGACACCTGTTTTGAACATTTACATGGGATTTTGCCAGCTACCCCCCTTTGAGCATATGCTAGCCAATCGCGACATCGCGGCGACGTTGTTCAGTGAGGTTTAGGTTGCGCATAATAGCCAATGTTGCTTCGGCTTGGTTGAGGGCATAAAAATGAAATCCTGGTGCCCCTAACTCAATGAGCTCGGCGCAGAGCTTGGTCGCAACATCGATGCCAAAATCCCTGATAGACCGGCGATCGTCACCGAAATCTTGCAAACGCAACCGAATCCAACGTGGGACATCGGCACCGCACATTTTGGAAAACCGAATGATTTGTTTGGCGTTCGTGATCGGCATCACACCGGGAATAATAGGTATCTGCGCGCCTTTTCGTGTGCTACGTTCTAGAAAATCCTCATAAGCAGCGGCATTGAAAAAATACTGTGTGATACTGGCATCAGAGCCTGCATTGGCTTTGCTTGCATAGTGTTCGATATCATCAGTAAATGTCTCGGCCTCTGGATGCATTTCTGGGTAGGCTGCAACATAAATATAGAAATGATCGCCATAATGCTCACGAATAAACAAGACTAGATCGCGTGCATATCGCATAGGCCCATCAAGCGCACCCATACCCGAAGGAATATCACCGCGTAAGACCACCAGACGTCGCACACCCATCGCCTTGTAGTGATCCAGTAACTCTAGCATTGCATCAGCTTGTGTACCGATGCATGACAAATGTGGAACAACCTCAAAACCTAGTCGTTGCAATGACTCTACTGTTTGCACAGTCCCCTTTTGGGTGGATCCCCCAGCACCAAAGGTAACACTGATAAACTCAACGCCTGAACCCATTAGCGCCTTGGCAGCACGTAGCAGGCGCTCGCGCGCTGGGATATCGCGGGGCGGGAAAAATTCTGCGCTCACACTCAAAACACTCATATATTCCTCATGGTGAAAAGACCTTACGAAGACTGCTGTTATTTAGTTTCCTTCATATTAAACGAGTTAAGTCAAAATAAAAAATGGTAGTTTTCAATTTTAATATGAGCAAAGCTCATATAAGCATTAGGATGATTTAAAAAGATCATTATTGGTTAAAGAGCCATTTCATCTGCTTTTATAAAACACTGAAACAACTCGTTATGTTGCGTTGTTTTTCAGTGATGTACATATCCTACGTGTTTGCAGTCCTAGTAAAAACCCTGCTATACTTTCTCGGATTGCAAGCTAAGGAGAAACCGCAATGGATACAGAACCTGGTGAAAGTTGCCGTACACATGGCGGCCCTGTTTGTTAGGAAACTCATCTGTATTAGTTGCGCTTCCTGACAAACAGAGCTTTGTTAGGGAGTCCTTTCTTCCCTCTCCTTTCGTTCCCTTTACGAGCGAAACGGCCTAACGCCTCGGTGGCTTTTTTTCTATTTTCTATATCCGGTGCCTTATTTCTGACGACTTTCTAGCTCAGAAGGGGTTTTTATCTTTTCGGACCATAGTCCGAGGATATCCTTTTGTTTTTCTTTTTTTGGAATCAGTTAGAAATGCCTTAAAAATAAAAGGAAACTGATATGGAACTCGATCTCATCGTTCAAGAAGTTCAAGCCGCTGTGGCCAACAATGATTGGCAGCAAGGTATCGAGCTATTACGCCCGTTACCCGCTCCTGATTTGGCATATGTTTTATGTGAATGTGATCCTGAAACGGCCTTGAACCTTTTGCGACGGTATACGCCCAAAGAGCAATCGGGTATCTTTGGTTATTTGCGTCCCGCGTTCCAATCTGAGCTAGCCGAACTCATGAGTCGCTCTGAGCTCACCGAGCTATTTGCGCTCATGGATCATGATGAGCGAGCAGACCTGTATAACCGCCTTTCCGAAGACGAGCGTCTAAGTATTCTACCCGGTTTGGCACATGGCGAACGCGAAGACATTCGCATGCTGGCGAGCTACGAAGAAGGGACTGCCGGTGCAATTATGACATCGGCCTATATTAGTTTGTCTGAAAACCTCACAGCTGCAGAGGCCTTGCAACGTATTCGCCAAGAAGCCCCTGACGCCGAGACCATCTATCAAATCTATATTATCGACGATCAACGCCATCTGATTGGAACCATTTCGTTGCGTGATTTGTTGCTCGCACCAGCGACGAGCCAACTGAGTCGTGTCATGGTGACTGAGGTCATTCACTGCCGCGTCAATGATCCACAAAGCGAGGCTGCGCACTTTATTGCCCACTATGACCTCATGTCCTTGCCGGTTATCGATGATTCAGATCGCTTGGTGGGGATTATCACCCATGATGATGCGCTGGATGTCACCCAAGAAGAAAGCACTGATGATCAGATGCGGTTAGGTGCTGTTGATGGCTCGCCTGCGATGTCTCTCAAAGATGCCACCATCGGTACTTTGTATCGCATGCGCGTATTTTGGCTGGTGATTTTGGTTTTCGGTAATGTTTTTTCTGGTGCTGGAATTGCATATTTCGAAGGCCTGATTGAGAGCATGGTTGCTTTGGTGTTTTTCTTGCCCTTATTAGTAGATAGTGGCGGTAACGCTGGGTCACAAAGCGCTACCCTGATGGTACGTGCATTGGCTACCGGTGAGGTGCGAATGCGTGACTGGTTTCAAATGCTTAGCAAAGAGATTACCGTTGCTATTTTGCTGGGTGTCAGTATGGCCGCAGCGGTTTCCTTGGTGGGATTAATGCGTGGCGGTTGGACTTTGGCTATTATCGTAGCAACCACTATGGTGCTAATCGTAATAGTAGGTAGTGTGATTGGAATGTCGCTGCCCTTTGTGCTGACCCGCTTTAAAATGGATCCTGCATCGGCCAGTGCACCGTTAATTACCTCTATTTGTGATGCTGCAGGCGTTTTAATTTACTTTAATGTAGCTAATCTGATGTTAGATTTTCCCGGCTAAGACAACTTGCATTTTAATCATTTAAATTTAATTAAATGAATCTCAAATCCCCCGCAAAATACTGTGTTTGCGGGGGATTTTTGATAGTTATTTTTAAGATTTAAAACTCTATCGATACAGATCGGGACGGGTTAACCCAAAGTGATCGCGTAATGTCGTTCCTGCATACTCGGTACGAAAAAGATCGCGTTTTCTTAATTCCGGAATGACCTGCTCGATAAAGTCCTGCAAGCTATGTGGTAATGAGGGCGGCATTAAGTTAAATCCATCAGCTCCCCCATTTTTAAACCATAGCTCCATTTGATCGGCGATTTTGTCAGGCGTTCCTATCATGGTGCAATGGCCACCCCCAGCAGCAAGTCGACCTAATAGCTCGCGCAGTGTGGGTTGCTCAGTTTCGATGATTCGCATGATAGTCATGTAGCGGCCTTTGGGGCCCGTAAATTCCTCTACTGAGGGTAATTGTGGCAATGGCTCATCCAAGGACCAATCGCTACAATCTTGGCCGATATAAGTGCTCAACTGTTGTAAAGCCGATTCAGTTGGCAAGTATTCGTCTAGCTCGCGTTGTTTTGCACGTGCCTCGGCCTCGGTCGAAGCTACATACGTCACGAGACCAGGCAAAATTACGGGCTTAAAACCCGGCCGGTGTTTTTGGGTACGCGCGTTGATATCTTGATAATAGGCTTGCGCAGAAGGCAGATCATAGGCAACTGCATAAATAGCCTCGGCAAAACGGGCTGCCAACTCGCGCCCGGGTTCTGATGATCCCGCTTGGATCAATACAGGCCTGCCTTGTGGACCACGCGGCACAGTCAACGGCCCGTCAACCAAGAAATGCTCTCCTGCGTGGTTAAGCGCCTGTATTTTTTCTAAATCAGCATAAAGGCCCTCTCGATCGGCCACCAGTGCATTATCAGCCCATGAGTCCCACAAACGGTTAATAACCTGTATAAACTCATCAGCCCGAGCATAGCGAACGGCATGTTCGGGCATTTTGGTGTAGTTATAATTACGTGCCTCGACATCGTACATCGACGTGACGATATTGCAGCCGACCCTGCCCTTTGATAAATGGTCTATAGAGGCCAGCATGCGGGCGGCCAGAAAGGGTGTGTAAAAAGTGCTTGATACAGTAGTGATAAAGCCAATCCGCTCGGTATGCGCAGCTAAGGCCGCTAACGTACTTAATGGCTCGATAAACCATCGGGGACTATTAGCCAGATCAAAATTATATTGACCGTCGGCAAAAAACACCGCGTCAAATTTAGCGGCTTCGGCCATCTGTGCCAAAGAAACATAATAGTCTAATGAACCCATTTCCTCGATCTTTGAGTCAGGGTGTCGCCAGGCTGCTTGATGGTGTCCACAAGCTAAAATAAACAGATTTAAATGCATTTTACGGTTCATTGTTTGACCAAGCCCCCATCGACTATCAGGTTTTGCCCAGTCACTGCCCGTGCCCAAGGTGAGGCAAAAAACAATGCAGTATCCGCTAATTGTGCAGGCGTAGTGACGCGTTGTAAGGGTGTATTTGCAGCTATTAAATCAAACACGGCATCAGGAGTTGCAGCTGATGCATCAGTGGTACGTAATAACCCCCCTGAAATCATATTGACAGTCACGCCCTGGGGACCTAAATCATGTGCAAAGGTCCGCGTCAAGGCCAACAAAGCTGATTTTGCAGCAATATAATCGTGATACGGGACGACCGGATTTTGCACTAAATTAGTGCCAATATTAATGATGCGACCAAAGTGTGAATCGACCATTCCGGGTAAAACAGCTTGAATGGTATTGACCGCGCTTTGTACACCACCCATTTGTTGTTCAATGGACTGCCAACTAATTTGTTCGGCAGTTGCTCTGTCATCTCCATCAAATTTGAATTCAGGCAAAGCATTATTGACCAGGGTTGTGATTGGCGCGTTGAAATGGGCCTGTGCTTGGGTGACCAATTGCTGCACTGCTTGCAGGTCGCGCACGTCAGCTTGTAGTGCAATCGCATTTTTTCCGATTTGCTTAGCTAACTCTTCTGCAGCATCTTTGCTTTGATAATAGTTAATAATTACGCGGGCACCTTGAGCAGCAAATGCCAGACTCAGGGCACGCCCAAGTCCGCGGGCAGCACCTGTAATCAGCACTACCTGCTGAGCTAAATCAATACTATTTTCAGACATAAAAAAGCCTCATAAATTGAGGCGAAGGACTGCTGGCCTTGGCTATTTCTATGCGTGACAATGAAAATATCATGCATATTGCGATGATGCCTAGCCTGACATCCCTCCGCCAGTATGAACTGGATCAGGTTCGACGGGTGTGGTCTCAGTCCTGTAGGAGTACAGGACACCCCGTGTCTTACTCGATAACCACTTTAGCTGATGGCATCAAATTAATCAAAAAACATAGCTCAGGTTAATCCAAGGAACTAATCTCACCTTTGCTTTTGAGATTTCTACTGTCGAAATTGCCCTGATTCTGGGAAAGGATGCGGTGAGATATCGAATTCGACCCGACGATTAAGGGCCCTGCCTTGCTCACTATCGTTGCTACTTATGGGTTGCACATCTGCATAACCTACCGCCCGCAAACGTTTGCTAGATGTCCCATTAGACTCTAAATAGCGGACGACACTACCTGCACGGGCGCTTGATAATTCCCAATTAGAAGGATAGCGATGACTGCGAATCGGGATATTATCCGTATGTCCTGCAACAGTTATATACACTTCATCTTGTTTGAAAATAGGCAGTAATTTTTTCAAAATCCCTAGGCCAGCCAAGCTAAGATCTGATTTTCCCGAAGGAAATAGTATTTCACTATTAATTCTTAGTTTGACTGAATCCTCGACCTGCAATACATCGACCTCATCACCTAAAACTGAAAAATCAAACCCTTGCCAAATAGCGGTATTCTCAGGCAGTAGCGACGTGCCCAGCAAAATTGATTTATCAGGTGTAAGTTGCAGTGCGTTGGTAGACACCGCACTGTTATCTGGTTGCCCATGGCCTGCTTCCTGAGCACCAGCAAATGCCAGCATCACGAGCATTAGCACCAATAGCAATGTCATCATATCCAAATAGGTCGCAAACCAAGTCTCCTCTTCTTCTTTAGGGTGTTCAGCAGCCAAAGCCATCCATGTGCTGTGTTGCACCCCACTATGTTTGCGTTGTCGCAAACGGTTTCTAGCCTCTTGGAGCTCTTTCTTTAGATTCTCATTGCTGGAGGTCAAACTGCGCATTTTTCGACGATGCATTTTGCTATTCACGATTCTGATTGCTCTGTTTCTGTCACATGATGAATTTCATCGCTATAGAGTTCATCTCGGTACTGAGCCATAAATGAATTTAATGTCTCACGCATTACTGCGGGACCGCGCTTTTGACTCATCATGGAAATGCCTTGCAATACCATATTCATCAAAACCACACGTTGCTCGGTGCGGCGCTCGAGTTTGACGGCTACAGGTTTGAAAATCAGGTTGGAAAGCAGCACCCCATAAAAAGTTGTCATCAGCGCCAATGCCATTTGCTGTCCAATCGCGGTGATATCCCCATCGCCAAGTAAAAACATCAGATTAACCAAACCTATCAAAGTCCCTATCATGCCAAACGCAGGCGCATAGCTGGCCATGACTCTGAAAAGCTGCGCTTCAGCGTGTTCGCGTGCACGCATGCGCGAAATCCGCCATTGCAGTAATTCGAGTATTTCTTCTTCGGGGGTCATATCTATAACCAGCTGCACTCCAGTCCTGAGAAACGGATTATGTACCTCTTGCAAGGCATCTTCGACAGCTCGAATGTCACCAGCAATCCACAGCCTGGATATATTTATTAATTCGTCTATATCATCGTGGGTGTATAGTTTTTCATTACGCAGCACAGTCCCGATTAAGCCAAAAATGCGTACAACCTCGCTCAGAGGGTAGCTAATAAAGGTGGCCGCCATTGTTCCGACCAGCACTACTAATAAGCCTGGGATATCGATAAATAAACTGGGATCGACGGCAGTATAAAATAAGACCACAGCCAGTAAAATTACACTGGCAACTATTCCTATTAGAGTGGATGGATTCATATTTAAGAGCACATAACTATTCATTACCCTCTATAGTTATCGGCATAAATACGAAACTCTTTAGCCTACGCTCTTTTATATAGGCTGGGTCCACAACACTAATTCAGCACGAAGATACGCTGGGGGATAACCACCTCGCCATGAGTGGGCAGTTATTTTTAACCATAAAGGTGCATCCATTTTTTGGCCTGCAAACTGATTACTAAGCAAACGCCCATCAGGCGGGACTCTCTGACAGCGCTGGCGCTGTGCATTACACAATTGAATGTCTAAATCAGCAGGATGCTGCCATTGCACCGTCAACAATAATCGCTGCAACCTAGATTCACGGGTGGATCGAGCATCTGATGCGTCTGTTTCTGCCAACTGTAACTTGGACCAGACTGCTTGCTCGAGTTGATTGACTTTGATTTCCGTTGCTTTTATATGGGCACTATGCGCATAAGCCCATGACAGGGAGTAAATACTTAGAAAAAGTCCAAAGACAAATTTGTAGTAATATTTCATATGGCGCGCTAATACTTGGTTGAATTAGGTAGATTTAGAGCAATTTAATAGCTCTTCTAAGGGATGATCCTAGGTTAAAAAACATCCTATTATCATAAATTTAGAGGCAGAACTTATAGCATTTTCTGGTATGATTATGAGGTGTTAGCAAAATCATTCACCCCATGTCATTGCAAGCAAATCACAGCGCCATGTTCCAGACAAAAACAAAGCCGACCATTATACTCGCCGCGACCACTTTAGCCCTGACCACCGCCGTAGCATTTGGTCTCAAAAGCAATGCTCAATCAACCTACCAACCAGACTCTACGACACCACGGTATGATGCACCTTACACGGTACATAGCCAAAATCTAAGGCCTGTTTCTGCCTCGATTGCACAGCCTACCGATAGCGATGACGCTATCCTGCTCAAACTTGCGGCCAATGATTTGCATTCACAGGTTGCCTACGTGTATGACGTAGACAGCGGCGAGGTTCTCTACGAAAAAAATCATTATTTAGTACGGCCTATTGCTTCTATTACCAAGCTCATGACAGCCATGGTCGTATTAGATGCTGATCAAAACCTAGATGAAATGATCGAAATCACCCGCGAGGACATTGATACGATTAAAAATACACGTTCACGGTTATCAGTAGGCTCTAAACTAAGCCGGCGTGATTTGCTTTTATTGGCACTGATGTCATCAGAAAATCGTGCTGCCAGCGCGTTGGGGCGCAATTATCCTGGCGGCCTTCCAGCATTCGTACGTGCCATGAATGAAAATGCTCAGGCATTGGGGATGCGCTATACCCTATTTGTAGAGCCCACAGGTTTATCTAGTGAAAACCTATCAACAGCACCTGATCTAGCTAAAATGCTGCAGGCAGCAGCACAGTATCCATTGATACAGGAATTTTCCACCCACAAGGACTATACTGTGAGTCCTAAGCCAGGCCAACAGCTTAGGTATGTAAACACCAATCGTTTAGTATCAAACAAAGATTGGCAAATCCAGGTATCTAAAACAGGCTTTATTAATGAGGCTGGCCGCTGTTTAGTGTTAAATACTCAGCTAGAAAACCGCAACGTCGCCATAGTGTTATTAAATGCCTATGGACGATATTCTGGCATGGGTGATGCTAATCGTATCCGCCAAGCCTACCAAAAGCAGCCTGCATTACTGGCTGCACGTTAGTTTATGTGTATTGCTTATATTGATTTCCAACCCAATCAGCCCTACCCCCTGCGTATCGCAGCGAATCGCGATGAATTTCATCAGCGCCCTGCCCAAACTGCGCATTACTGGCCAGATCACTCAGGTCTGCTCGCTGGGCGTGATCTCAAGGCTGGTGGCAGTTGGTTAGGCATACACCCGACTAAGCAGCGCTTCGCCTTAGTCACCAATTTCCGCGAACCCGGGCACCCCGCACCTACAGATGCAATTAGTCGTGGGCGCCTAGTCCAAGATTTTTTAATCGGTGATCAAGCAGCCAAAGAGTATTTATTAGCAATCGCTCAAGACAGTCATCGTTACGCTGGTTTTAATCTCATCGTTGGCGAACGATTGACTCACAACAACGCAGCTCTATGGTATTACAGCAACCGCGCTGCAGATGGCCCAAAGCAGCTACCTGCTGGCCGTTATGCCCTTTCTAATCATTTGCTAAATACCCCATGGCCTAAAACAAAGCGACTTTCTAAGCTTATGACTGATGCCTTAGCCCAGGACACACTGACACAACAACTACGTAGTAGTTTACAGGTACTGCGTGACGATACCCAGGCTCCTGATTCCGAATTACCTAACACGGGCATCAGCCATGAGTTAGAAAAAAATCTAAGCAGTGTGTTTATCATTGGGCCCGAATATGGCTCGCGTTGTTCGACGGTCATTTTAATTTCGGCCTCAGGGAAAGCTATATTTTGTGAACAAAGCTACGATCCGAATGGCCAACCACGTGAACGTATTGACTGGCCTTTGCAATTAAGGCCCAATAATTAATAGTTCGTTACTGATACTAAACTGCTGCAGGGAACGCTTGCTGCTAAAATAAAGACAATTCTTATTAATCAGGCAAATACAATGAATGTGTTCTACTCATTTCGTCAGAGCACCCGCGCGATTCAAATTTTGGCTGCGTGTGCATTCATTACGCTTTCTGTACCGGCCTTGGCTGCGGATGACTCCGAACAGGAATCATCAGTCAGTACTGGACTGCAGTTAGGTGATCTCGAGGATCGCAATGCTGCAGCGATTGCTGACGAGCCTGCCAGCCAACTACCCGCATTACAGTATCACAATGGCATCCCGTACATAACAGGTGGAATCGGCAGTGATGAAGCAACGGTCTTTAAAGAACACCGCCGCAAATTTCCTCTGAGCATGAACTTTGGCCAAGAGGTAGGTGATCGTACTGCCTATGCAGCCGATGTACAGGTAGTAATCCGTGATGCTGATGATCATACAATTTTTAACATCAACAGCGAGGGCCCCTATTGCCTCGTTGACCTCGAGCCCGGTGATTACGAAGTACATGTGACCTACATGGGCAACACTGAATCACGTGATTTCACGATTAAACAAGGTGAACCAGTAGAAATAAATATTCGTTGGCCTTCTGATCTTAGTGATGGCTCAATTAAAAGCCTCAAAGAAGAGCTCAAAGAAGAGCTGATGTAATTCTCGTAGTTCAGTTAGCGCTTACTTTGCACCACACAATACTGATTTGATCACTTAACACGTAGGGGTCGCTATGGCACAGTACGCTGTGATTGGTTTGGGCCGATTTGGTGGCTCAACTGCCCAGGAGTTGATGAAAATGAATCACTCCATTTTAGGCGTGGATAGAGACCCTAAATTAGTAGACCACTACGCCGACTTACTCTCACGAGCTGCTGTGGCGGATGCTAGCGACAAAGAGGCACTCGAAGAGTTAGGTTTGGGGCATTACGATGGTGTTTTGGTCGCCATCGGCGAGAGCTTTGAGGCTTGTTTGGTGTGCGTCGTGCATTTAAAAAGTCTAGGTGTAAATAACATCTGGGTAAAGGCCCAATCACGCGCACAACATATCATTTTGAATAAAATCGGGGTCAGCCGTATTATCCACCCAGAAGAAGAAATGGGTATTCGCACTGCTCAGTTCATCAGCTACCCTATGATTAGCGATTACATTTCGCTAGGCAGTGGAGATTTTGTCGTAGAAATTACTGCCAGTGCCCAATATGATGGACAAACATTGCGAACCTTGCTCGATCAAAAAAAAGAACGCGTCGAGGTCTTGTTGATTAAAAGAAAAGCTCAAATCACAGTACACCCCGATCCTGGGTTTGTTCTACAAGCAGGTGATTTAGTAGTTGTGTTTGGGCATTTTCAAGATCTGCGCAAAGTAGCTCCCAAGCTCAAATAGCGAGGGCGCTATGCGTGGCCTACACCGTGTTTTTTCTCGCAATCAGCCCAGTCACAAGCAACATGTACAAGCCAGCCCTCCCAAAATACTGGCGCTGGGCTTTTTGGTGTTGATCCTAGCGGGTACATTTTTTCTAAAAATACCCTTTTCCACGACTACACACATTAGTTGGTTTGAAGCCCTTTTTGCCGCAACATCAGCGGTAACAGTCACTGGGCTCAGTATCTTTGATGTCTCTACTACCCTGACCTTTTGGGGCAAAATGGTAGTTATAGTGCTGGTCCAAATAGGTGGGTTAGGTTTTGTGACATTTGCAATCCTGGCTGCCTCTACTTTGGGTAAGCGTATTTCCATCGGCCAGCAGGCTCTGGCCATGGAGGCATTTAATCAAACGAACGTTAATAAACTGCAAAATACGGCAGCTACCGTCATAAAATACACAGCCGGTATCCAATTAATCGCATTTCTAGCTTTGGGCTTCTGGTGGGTAGCGCTCGGAGCAGACGCCTCGGACGCATTCTTTAGAGCTTTATTTCATGTTTCAATGTCTTTTAATAATGCTGGTTTTATGCTCTATGCCCCTGATACCAGTATTTTCCATCGAGATATAGTTACCGTTCTAATTACAACGCTCAGCATCATTATTGGCGGCATTGGTTTTCCGGTATTGCACGACCTGATTAATAAACGGCGTTGGTCTCGTTTTAGTGTTTATAGCAAGGTCGTCATTATCGCCACTGTGTTGCTAAATATCATAGGCTTTTTAGTGATCTGGGCCGTAGAACACAACAACCCACTAACCATTCGTGACTTGTCCTGGTGGCAGCAAGCATTGGCATCATGGGTGCAGGCTGTCTCTAGCCGCACCGCAGGTTTCGAGGCAATGGCTCCCGAAAATATGCGCAACGCCAGTATCGTATTAATTATTTTTTATATGCTCATTGGTGGGGGCTCTTTTAGTACGGCAAGCGGTATTAAAATCAATACACTCATTGTGCTGCTCGTTGCGGTCCGCGCTTATTTCCGCCAACAAGCACATGTAGTCCTAATGCACCGTACTATCGCGCCCAGTACCGTCCAAAAGGCTTTGGCTTTGGTTTTTGTTACGGTGACTTGGGTGATATTAGGAATGTTTTTGATTTCGCTCTTCGATGAACTGCCCTTTAGAAGTGTTTTCTTTGAGGTTGCCTCAGCCATCAGTACTACTGGTATGGGCGATGGAATCACAGCCGAACTATCTATGCCTAGCCAAACGCTTATTTTGTTGTACATGTATTTAGGCCGCCTGGGTCCACTTACATTGGTATATGTATTAGCCACACGCAAAGGCAGCCATGTCACATATCCAGAGACTCATTTTCAAGTGGGTTAAACCAATTTAGGAGTATTATGTCAGCACTTATTTTTGATACCGAAACTACTGGCAACGAACCTGCAGAAATTATCGAGGCGGCCTGGTTAAAAATTAATAACCCAGTGGACCTCATAGTCACCGAAGAATACGAAGAGCGCTTTAAGCCTCAAGAGAAAATTAGTTTAGGGGCATTGGCCACACACCATATCCTTGATGAAGAACTACGTGATTGCCCACCCGCTGCCAGCTTTTCCCTGCCTGCAGATACTAAATATATCATTGGACACAATATCGATTATGACTGGAATGTTAGTGGTCAGCCCGCAGTTAAGCGTATTTGCACGCTAGCTATAGCAAGACATTTAATACCTTCTTTAGATAGCCATAGTCAATCCGCGTTGATTTATTATTTTGACCGTAATAATGCGCGTGAACGCTTACAAAAAGCCCATTCCGCATTAGCTGACGTCCATAATTGTCGTCTTAATTTACTGGCCTTATTTGATTGCCTCGAAGAACAAGGTCGTAAAGCACCTACCGATTGGGAAGAGCTATGGCAATTATCCGAGCAAGCTCGCATCCCTTCAGTGATGCCCTTTGGTAAGCATCGGGGTCAATTAATAGCAAAGCTACCCCGTGATTACCAAGATTGGTTATTGCGCCAAGATGGGCTGGACCCCTATGTTAAACAGGCGGTATTACAGAGTCGACAAGCTTAACTTTCAGGGCATTAAAACCATAAATTGATGGTGTGAATAATGATCCCTACTAACCCGCCGACGAGCGTGCCGTTAATACGGATAAACTGCAGATCTTTACCGATGCTATTTTCAAGCGTGTCCACCCACTCTTGATCGCTCCAAGCCAGTACGCGCGCTTCAATAAAGCGCGCTGTAGGCTCCCGAAAACGATTGATAAACCGCGGTACAAAATCATTGGTCTTTTCTTTAAAGAACTCTTGTAAAGCAGGATCATTAACAAGCTGTTGGCCAAAAGCTTGGACGGCCAATTCTAGTTGAGCATGAATCTGTGCACGCTCGCCCTGCTCGAGGTCATGCTCGAGCCAATCCAGCATTTCCTTCCAAATAGTATTCCAATACTCTTGCAAGACGGGATTATTTAATAAACGCCGCTGAATCAAAAGCAATTCGCGTTTATATTCAGCATCATTTTGCAAGCGCACTATCCATCCATTTATTAAGGCGCTATATCGGCGGCGCATCGGATGGCGAGGATCTGCAGAAATAGCGTCAATCTCTTGTGCCAGCATATTGATTAAACGGGCCGTCCCCCATTCACCGGCATAAGTGCTCAAGCGTTTTAAATACAAGGATTGCTCTAACTCACGACTGAGCATCGCAGCAACCTGCCTCCTGACATTAGGGTTTTGCACCCAGCGCGCTACTTGTCGTAGAACTAAATCTAATACTTGTTGATGGCGGCCATTTTCGGTTAACAATAAAAAGAACTGAGCAACCAAATCAGTGGTGTCCATATGACGCATACGTCGAACCACGCGCTGCTTTACAAAGCGACTGACGCGCTCATCACGAAATGCACCTATCCATTGCTGCAATCCTGTCATCAGTGTTAATGACACACGACGGGCATTTTTAGATTGAGTTAGCCAATGACCTAACCGAGGCGCTAATTGAGCGTCTTGGATGCGGCTCATCACCTGCTCATTGGTTAAAAAGTGCTGACTAATAAACCGACCCAAATGTTTCCCTAATTGGGCTTTCTTGCGAGGAACAATAGCCGTATGTGGGATGGGCAAACCCATGGGATGCCTAAAGATGGCAGTCACTGCAAACCAGTCAGCAAATGCCCCTACCATCGCTGCCTCGGAAAATGCGTTAATAAAGCCCCAAACACCCTGTAAATCAGTTAAATAACGGGTTAAGGCGTAAATAACAGCAACAATAATAAGCAAGGACAAAGCCATGGCCTTGCTGCGCTTGAGCGGTGTGGATAATAAGCCTGACAAAACCTCAACTACCTATGGTCAAAGTGGCATAAATGAAATTCTGATTTTAATTTACCACAGGGAAGGTTGATTGGCTTTAATTGATGAAGCTATAGACTCTTAACCAGGTAGCGATAAATGTGAGCTGCCTCCTGTCCACTTGACACGAGAAAACTTAGTGCTAGCATCTTATGCGTTCTTAACTGACAGAGTAAAAAGCAGGTGAATTTCTGTAACCCAAAAACAAAAAAGCACTTAAAGCTAAATTGCTTTAAGTGCTTTTTGTTGGAGTATTTGGTCGGGACGGTAGGATTTGAACCTACGACCCCTTGCACCCCATGCAAGTGCGCTACCAGGCTGCGCTACGCCCCGAAAAAAGATAACTATAGCATAGTTATTAAAAGTTTGTCTAGCCCTAGATCCAACGCCGCACTTTTTCACAATATTGCAGATATTGGGTACCGAACTTTTCTTGCAAAATGCGCTCTTCAGGAATGATTTGAAAACGCGTGATGTAAGCGACAAACAGCAAAGATAATACCAAAGCTAGCCAGTTAGTCAAATAAAAAGCCCAGCACAGTAACAAAAAGTAGACACCTAGGTACATAGGGTTTCTGCTCAACCTATAAACACCCTCTACCACAAGATGTTGAGTGGCTTGTGGCGCACGTGGATCCATGGTGGTACCTAGGCGTTTGAATCTTTGCAAAGCGCCCAGCCCAAATACTACAGCAGCTATGGCTAAAACGACGATGATAGAAAATACTACTGCGGTGCCCAATAGAAAACTTAATTGCGGTAATAACCATTGCGCCAGCCACATTAATCCTGCGACGACAATGGCGACTACTGGGGGCGGCAGCATGAGCTCGAGTCGTTGCATAATGTAATTACCTTCTTAGCATCATTTCTATTATGATTAGAGTATCACAGCTAAGTGGAGGGGTGGTCATGGAAAAGCAACGCATAATCGTACAGCGCTCCCGCGACTTAGGGGGTGGTTTTGTTGTTGGGCGTGTGCTGCCTGTAGCCCGACAGCGGATGGTAGGCCCGTTTATTTTCTTCGACCATTTAGGCCCATTAGAGTTAGCGCCTGGAATTCCACGCTCATTAGATATTCGTCCCCACCCGCATATAGGCCTTTCTACAGTGACCTATTTATACAAGGGTGCTTTTACGCATCGCGATAGCTTGGGGTTTGAACAAGAGATACGCCCCGGCGAGGTCAACTGGATGACTGCTGGCAGTGGGATCACTCACAGCGAACGTTTAGAGTATGCCCGCCAAAATGGCGCCAATATGCACGGCATTCAGGCCTGGGTGGCCCTACCCAAAGAAAACGAAGAAGATGATCCTGAATTTCATCATTATCATGGTGGGGCTCAATTACCCGAGTGGTCTGATGCAGGTGTGACTGGCCGTCTCATTGCAGGTGAGCATGCTGGGCTAGGTGCATCGGTAAAGACTCATTCACCACTATTTTATGTGCATCTAACCATGAATACAGGTAGCCGCTATGCCCTACCTGCTGAATACTCTGAACGCGCGATTTACGTAGCCGAGGGTGAAATAGAGGTCAATGGCCATCCACTACAACAGGGTCAAATGCTCGTATTGCAAGACCAAAACACAGCTGTATTACACGCGCTCAAAAGCTCTATTGTGATGCTTTTAGGGGGTGAACCCGTGGGCGAGCGTTTTATCTTTTGGAATTTTGTGTCGTCGTCCCAGGAACGTATTGAACAAGCAAAAGCCGACTGGCAAGCCCAGCGGATGAAATTGCCCATCGGCGATGATCAAGAATTTATCCCTTTGCCTTAAATCCTCTTGGCCCAGGCATTACTAAAAAGGTCGGGGCAAGCGTTTTAAAATATCCTGCACAATCACAGGAGGGCTCAATACGTGCATATCCATGGCATCCAAAGCATTTTTAACTAGCAGTCCTAACTCTGTATCCCCTTCTATTTGCAAATCTCTGCTAAAAAATAATGTGTCAGGGTCCTCGGTGCGTTGAATCATGCGCATGTATACCCATGCATTGGCTTTAAAGCACAAATCAGGGGTACCCTGCCCCGCGGGATGCACCTTGAAAGAACTGCCCTGCCAGCAATAGTCAAATTCTATCTGAGCATCGATGACCTCAATACGTAAATGACGCCCCTGCAAATACTGGAGGACATCCGCAGGTAAGTGTTTCACTAACAAGAGATTCAGGCCTGTGACAAATAACTTCGAGCCTGGGTAGGTAGGTAAAAAGCTTAATAATCGCCCAACGGGACGCGGGATAGTCGGTGTATGCGTGTTCATAGTCATAGGAAAACCACGAGTGATTAAGATATTGACGTAGCTGGTGTGAGCAACATTTCTTGGCCTGGGTGCCCATACCAATAGCCATTGCAGGGTTCGGCCACTAATAATGGCGTCATCTCAGCTAGGGCTCTGTCTGCGCTTATTTGTGCCTGTATTACTTGGTTAAAAAGTGTCACTATCGCATCCATATCCCTAGATTGCGGGCTCAGGCGTATCCTATTGACGCCCATTGACTGCAAAACCGGTAGTTCTTGCATTAAGTTATAGACACGGGCTGACTGAGTTTGTATCCCATTGATATTGAGAAACGACTCTTTTTCTTGAGTTTTTAAAAGCAATCCATCAGGATGTTCTATGCAGACGTACTGACAATTGTCCTTGGGCAGATTGCGATTGCGAGCCGTAAAACAGCGCGCCGAGAAAGCCAAAGGCATCCGACCAAATGCAAATACCTCAGTCTCTAAATCAGCTGGGCACTCTTGCAGCATGGCACTTAATCCTTGCTGATCCATTTCTAACGGCATCACCCAAGATTTAGCCCCTTGCGCTGCCAGTAAATCGAGCACTGGTGGACTGTATACATTCAAAAAAGGTCCGGCCACAAAAGGTCGACCCTGCATTTGATGTATCGCACCCATATCATTGGCCTCGACCAAATAATCTTTTTGTGTAGTGATTTTTTCTAGAGTGCGCAGTTCAACACGACTTTCTAGTAATACTTGCGTTGAAAGAACGACCTGCTTGCCCGCTTGACTAAGCTCACTAGCTAGAGCTAACCAATCTTCTATACGTAATTCACGACGACGTGAGCAGACTGTTTCGCCTAGATATACCCTATCAATAGGCCACTCAGATGCTTGCGCATAAAAATCAAATACCTGCTCTCGTGGCCAATAATACTGGAGGGGTCCCAAAGCAATTTGCATGTTCGTATGTTGTTCGTTGTTAGATTTAAATGCATTATTAGCAGGGGCATTTTGTATTGACATGTGACTCCTCCTATTTCCAAGGGCGATGATAAGCACCCAAGGTATGCTGTTGACCTTCGGCTACTTTGTTTAACTCGGCCGACCAGCCTGGTCGCACTGAGTACCGAGCTGGGTTTTGCAATGCTTGATCTATTGCTTCACGCCATACACGTGTGACCTGGGCAACATAGGCGGGACTACGCTGCCTGCCCTCGATTTTAATCGCCTTAACCCCCATCTCTATTAGCTGCGGTATTAATTCCAGCGTATTTAAGCTAGTAGGTTCTTCTAGTGCGTAATATTGCTCATCTCGTACTACAAACCGACCTTTGCATAATGTTGGATAGCCTGCGTGTTCATTTTCCGCGTAACGATCAATTAAAATACCATTCAAACGAGAGTCCATACCAGACTCAGTATGCTGCCAGCGCACAAATTTAGCCGGGGAACACACGCCGTGCGTGTTGGGTGACTCGCCTGTCACATAAGAAGACAGGGCGCAACGTCCTTCGACCATCACACATAAACTACCAAACCCAAATACCTCTACTTCTACTGGTACATTTTCACAAACCTGTTCAACCTGTGCGATAGAAAGCACGCGCGGTAACACGACACGCGCAATATCAAAATGATGGTGATAGAAACGTATTGCTTGGTAATTAGTAGCCGAGCCCTGTACTGACAAATGCAAACGCAGGTTGGGGTGTTTGTCACGGGTATATTTCATCAGCCCTAAATCAGCCATTATGACGGCATCAATACCTGCCTCTGCCGCTCTATCGACAGCCTCTTGCCATAGCTCCCAGCCGGTTGGCTGCGGATATGTATTTAAGGCCAAAAGAACTTTGGCACCTCGTTCATGTGCATAACGTATGCCTTTGGCTATGGATTGAGCATCGAAATTTAAACCCGCAAAATTTCTCGCATTGGTGGCATCACGGAACCCTAGATAAACACAATTCGCGCCATTATCAATGGCCGCCTTTAAAGCAGGCAAACTACCTGCTGGGCATACCAGTTCCAGGCTTGATTTTTCATCATTCAAGCCCGGCTCTGTCACTTGGGAAGTAGCAGACATAAAATAACCTAGAAATAGATAATGGGCTGCTGCACCAGCCCGAGTGGACAGTCCTACCCATTATGTCGTGTACTTAAAGTGATCAGATTGACGAAGGTCAATAATTTGAGTCTAAAACTCATCTTTTAACTTTCACCAATAGCACCTAATACCGCTTAAACTATTGCTTTGAGGGTTTTCTATATTCTAAAAACATATGGTTGGCCTGTTCTTTTTATTTCTTTTTGATCTATTCGTTAATGGAAAATGTTAATAGAAAATAGTTCTTAGCTTAAAAGATTTAGCAACTCAAGCCCGTATGGATAATTCCGTTTAATTAGGAAAAACGCCACCCTTTGTTAGTAATACTGCGATTGTGGCTGTCTTTATGCCGTAGTAATTGCCGCTAGTATCAAAGTAGGCCTGTCCCCTACCAAAATGCTCATCCCACTGTCCTATGTATCCCAAATGATCGGGGTGTGGGCGTTGATTGGTACATCCAGCAACCTGCTTGTGAACTCTCTGGCCCAAGATCTCGCTTATCCGGGCTTTTCAATGTTTCAGTTTTTACCCTTGGGCGTGGTTTGCACTGTGGTCGGTTCTATCTATTTACTGACTATTGGGCGATGGAGCAGTCTGTTTAATCTCAAAGATGATATGGAATTGGATTTCACCTCGCGCTCAAAGCCACCCCGTCGACGTCGCGAAAAAGTGGGCAAAAGCGACGACTATAATGAAAAACTCGATAAGCGCATCATGACCGAGGCAATGATTTCCCCTAATTCCTTGGTGATTGGTCGCAAGCTAGAAGTATTAAAACGATGGATCAGTCGTGAGGTTTCCATCCTATGCATACAACGGCGCGGACAAGTGCTACGTGACCGACTGGATCAGACAGAACTACAGATGGGCGATATATTGCTCACAGTTATTGGACTTGTTCCGAATCCAGTAAACGTAATCCAGTACGTTGTACAAACTCGGCATAGGAAATCGGAGCACCCACGCGTGTATCGGCACTATTTTCGTGCCAATGCACCCATGCTTTTTTAGTGGTCGCGTCATAGACAACCTTGAACAAATATTTGGGGATCGCCACCCTGCGTTCACCAATCGTCTCGGGGTGCCCCTCGTAAACCGGCCCCGTAAAAATATAAACATCGCCTTGTGCACGGGAGACGTATTTGCGGGTGTCGGCTTCAATTTTGCTCCAAGCGCCGCGATTATGTTGTGCGTTTTGAGGGACAATATTGGCCAAACTAAAGCTTTGCGCCATAGATTCCTGGTCATGCATATCGCCTGCAGGGGCCATATGTCCCCTATCAAATCCAGAGCCTTGGTAATCACCCAAGGCTGAACGCTCGGCCCGAGGTAAACGTGCTTCTTCGTAGAAGCGATCGGTGCGTTTAATCTCTTTGGCACTCAAAAGCATCTGTCGATTTAAGCGTTGCGCTACAAATATTGGAGTTTTAGTTTTCCCGCTATGCAAGATGGCAAACGGGGTAAAACATAATTCACGCAACCCTTCTTCTGCAGGAACAACGGGCAGATGCTCAGCTGGGAAAAATTGCGGGCAATGTTCGAAACCCGTTCTTATGTATTCTGTATTTGCGACTGGCAGAGGCTGAGAGTCTGGTTCTGATTTATCAGATAGGGCTGTACTCACCCACTTGATAGGATTCAATGTGGGTAAATCGGGTACCCAATCTGCAATGGTCTTTAGATCAATAGCATCCAAGGATAAGGCGCTCACTCGTTTACTGACCGTTGATACAACAGAATTTGTGCTCGAAGCGCTGCCCTCGAAAATTTGTGGATTAATTGCCCATGACGTGGCCACAAAAGAAACAATGGCTGAGAGCAGCATCGCTCGGAAAAAACGTTTGCCACTAGTCTGGCGCTTGGATCTGCGTTGCCGTTTTTTTTTGCGTTTGAATAATTTAAAAATACCCATAAAAAAGATTATATACGTAGTAGGTGGAAATAATCCTACCCTATTGCCCGTCTTACTCTTGCATATAAATATTCAATGAATATCCATACCATTATAGTCAGGTGCTATTGTCATCATAAATAAAATTAACTTTATCTATAAGCTGTAATCATATAGCATTAAGTCTAAGGTTCAAAAGCCGCTGAGCTTTAAATTACTGGAGGAAAGAAAATGTCAAATGACAGAAAAAAATGCCCTGTAACCCACTTGACCACAGATTTTGGGGCACCTGTAGTTAGCAACCGAGATAGCCTTACAGCTGGTCCACGTGGACCCTTATTGGCTCAGGATACCTGGCTAAATGAAAAGCTGGCTAACTTTGTTCGCGAGGTTATTCCCGAGCGTCGCATGCATGCCAAGGGCTCAGGTGCTTTTGGAACATTTACAGTCACAAATGACATTAGTAAGTACACACGTGCCTCTATTTTTTCTGAGGTTGGCAAAGAAACAGAGATGTTTGCGCGTTTTAGTACCGTTGCAGGTGAAAGCGGCGCTGCCGATGCCGAACGTGATATTCGTGGCTTTGCATTAAAATTTTATACGGACGAAGGCAATTGGGATATGGTGGGTAATAACACCCCCGTTTTCTTTATTCGTGATCCACGCCAATTTCCAGATTTAAACAAAGCGGTCAAACGTGACCCGCGCACCAACATGCGTAGCGCTACAAATAACTGGGACTTCTGGACTTTACTACCCGAGTCGTTACACCAGGTCACTATCACTATGAGTGACCGTGGCATCCCTGCCAGTTATCGTCATATGCATGGGTTTGGTTCGCATACTTATAGTTTCTGGAATGCACAGGGAGAGCGCTTTTGGGTAAAATTCCACTTTATTAGCCAACAAGGCATTAAAAACCTCACTGATGAAGAGGCAGCCAAAATTATTGGGACTGATCGTGAGAGCCATCAACGCGATCTATACGAGAGTATCGAGCGCGGTGATTTCCCAAAATGGAAAATGTACGTACAGGTAATGCCTGAAATTGAGGCTGACGAGAAAAAAGACAATCCATTTGACCTGACCAAAGTCTGGTACCACAAAGATTACCCTCTGATCGAGGTGGGTGAGTTTGTTCTGAATCGAAATGCAGAAAATTACTTTGCGGATGTCGAACAGGCTGCGTTTAGCCCTGCTAATTTGGTACCTGGCATTGGTGTTAGCCCCGATCGGATGCTGCAAAACCGTTTGATTAATTATGCTGATGCACAGCGTTACCGCTTGGGGACTAACCACCAGCAAATACCTGTAAATAAAGCCCAATGTCCCGTGTTTAGTAATCACCGTGACGGTCAAGGCCGCGTTGATGGTAACTACGGCGGCTTACCCCATTATGAGCCCAACAGCTTTGGACAGTGGCAAGCACAACCCGAATTCGAGGAGCCTGAGCTACGTATACAAGGTAATGGCAAGCATTGGTCCTTTGATGAAGACGATAATAATTATTTCGAACAACCAGGTGCCCTGTTCCGCCTAATGGATGCCGAACAGCAGCAGTTATTATTTGACAACACCGCACGGGCTATGGATGATGCGCCAGAGTTTGTGAAATACCGTCACATCCGTAACTGCAATGCAGCTGACCCTGCCTATGGTAAAGGGGTGGCCGATGCTCTTGGTTTAGATTATGAAACAGCCATCAATTCGAAAAAAGACGATCCTATGTATGGCAATCCATTAGTCGCATTGCCGGTATAAGTATTTTTATCCATTAAAGCAAAACGGCCCCCAAAGAGGCCGTTTTTTATTCGGGCTGATTACTGATGCTAACGCCCTGCTCTTCAAATACCTCTTGGGCTACCTTGAGCGCGTTTAGTGCGCGCGGAAATCCCACATAAGGAATCAAATGCATGATGCTGCCAATAATCTCGTCAGGAGTTAGCCCTACATTCAGGCCCGTAATCACGTGCATCCCAATCTGCGGTGTACCCTGCGCAACCAAGGCAGAAATAGTGCACAGCACTTTTTGCTTATTGTCTAAACCTGTGCGGGCATACACATCACCAAAAGCAAACTCAACAACCATGCGTTGCAAATCTGGAGCCACCTTGGCAAAACTTTCGCCAATCTCCATGTGTCCGGTTGGACTATGCTCATCAGGTACTGTTAGCTCTTTGAGCATATCCATGCCTTTTTGATAACGATCTGAACTCATTACGGACAATCTCCTAAAACTTAAGCAATAAATTGCACCAGAGAATTGATTAGATACAGTGGCAACCTAAATTGGCTGCCGGTTCGGGGTAACAGCTCTGTGAAAGCCCCTCAACCAATCTCTCTGCCTACACGCCATATTAGCAAAATGTGCACTTATGATCCTAGCTGTTATGATTCTAGGTATTGACTTATGTATGGGGTGCAGATAGTGGCCAATTTAATCCCTAACAAAGATTTCTCTTTTCTGTCGGTACCAGCCCAGACATTACCTGCACATGCGCAACTAGATATTGGCGCATTGGCCCAACTATTTTCCACTCGCAGCACTTCTTATAAGTATTTGTTCTTTTTGTCACTGCTGGATAGTATTGTGCAGGCTACCGACGCCCAAACAGCGGCAGCTTCTAATTATCACTTAGAGCTGTTTTCAGCTAAAAAAGACCACTTGCTCTCTATACCGCTCAAAACGGTAATAATCAATTTGCTGCAATTTGGATGGTATCCGCATCGATTTTTTCGACTTAGCTATGGGCGCACAGATCAAGTAGGACAAGCTCTGGACAAGCTTGATTTCACAGTGGATGAACATGCAATTACGCATCCACAAACAAGACAAAATTTACGTCTAGCTATAGAAGAACAATTTAATAAAATTCGCGCACAGCGTTTTACACGCTTTGTGCCCTATCGGCTGTTAACTCCATTTTTTACTAAAAAGCTACGCGGGCAGCCTGACCACCGAAAAAACGAATTAATTATTCAACTGGCGCGCGAAAAATTTCAGTCACCTAACGCTCCTTTTTATTGTTTCAACGAAGTCAACGATCAGCTAATTATTCATCCCCTCTGGCACTCATATTTTCGACAACATTACGCCATAGTGCGTGGATGGGCATTATTGCAGTGGGCGCAGTATTTGCAGACAAACAACCCTAGCGTTCCTGCGATATTGTTCAAGCTCGAACCTCCTGCACAGCGTGGTAGCTTGTATGCACAGCGTCAATATTGGCAAAACATTCTTAATGACGGCTCATTGCGTTGCATTTATAGTGACCAAATCCTTGATCCCCAAAACTTTAGTTTGGATCATTTTTTGCCTTGGTCTTTTATTTGTCACGATCAGCTATGGAATTTAATTCCCACCACTCCATCGGCTAATAGCAGTAAAGGTAGACGTTTACCCAGTCAGGATAAAATTAATGATTTTATTATTCAGCAACATCACGGGCTAAAGGTGTATCAGCGGCTGTACCAAGGTCAAAAGCCATGGCACAGAGCGGTCGATGAATATGTCGAAGGTTTATCTATTGCCGAATCAGATCTGCTCGACAAGGGCAAACTATTTACTGCTTATAGGAAAAAGCTCGATCCTTTGTACTCATTGGCCAAAAACATGGGGTATTAATAATGAATAATCACAGCATGAGTAATCTCAGCTTGGATTATTATGAACGCAGAGCATCCACCTATGCCCAGCAAACATTAACGGTAAACATGGGAACACTCATTCGAGAGTTTCTAGCTTTATTACCACCCGCAGGTCATATATTAGATATGGGTTGTGGATCAGGTCGCGATGCAGTGGCTTTTTTACAAAAGGGTTATGATATTACAGCGCTGGATGGTTCAGCCGCTTTGTGCCGCATAGCAAAAGAACAGTTAAATAAAGCCTGGCACTCAATGCCACAATCTAATAAACCCACCTATCGAGTAATTCATAAAAACTTTTTAGACATTGACTGGCAACAAAAATTTGATGGTATCTGGGCCTGTGCATCTCTACTGCATTGCAATGAAGAGTCTCTGCCTATAGTCCTCGATAAAATATCTCATGCACTAAAGCCTGGCGGTGTCCTCTATGTTTCATTCAAATACGGCCAACATTTTCGAATGGATGGGGAAAGAGAATTTTTGGATTTAGATGAGGCTCGCTTTGAGCACTTTTTTGCATCAGCAAGTAGTCTGCACCTCAAAAGACTTTGGCATAGCCAGGATCAACGAATAGAGAATCCCACTATATGGCTCAATGCTTTACTTGTGAAACAACTGATTTGATTTGTACGACTATCTAGTTTTTCTATTAAAGCAACAGCAATATTTTGCTTTTTGCTGCGCGTAATACCTCTACTTTGATTTGAATAAATCTAACCAATAATTTTGGTTGAATTACGTTCGGTGCCGCTCTAGCACATGATTTAGGCGCCTTTATCTTATCCCCTGACGGAGCATCAAAGAGCACTAATGAAAAAAGAAAAAATTGATCAGTTACGGCTAGATTTTCATGACTATGCCCAGGTTATTGGCAATTTCCTAGTCGAGTTATTTCACTTTTTTGCTTTATTTGCGATTGGTGGCATTACCGTCTGGGCAGGGGTAGCTACTGGGATTGAAGCTTTTGAAAAAGGTGGTGCGAGTATAGATGACATTTTATTGCTCTTCATCTATTTAGAGCTTGGCGCAATGGTCGGCATATATTTCAAAACTAATCATATGCCCGTACGATTTTTAATCTACGTTGCTATTACCGCCTTAACACGGTTACTGATCTCTGACATATCCCACCATGACGAAAGTCCTACTAATGTCGTCTATACCTCAGGAGCAATTTTATTATTGGCCTTGGCTGTTTTAGTGGTGCGGTTTGCATCCTGGAATTACCCATCCACACGCCAACGCAAGCGGGTTGAGCCCTTGGTAGGCGATCCCGCTGAGGACACTGAGGACTAATGCCTATCTAAACCTTTGGGTTAGCCTGCTAATATGGGTGCTCTGCGCTTGGTCAATTAGGAATTTTTATGCACCCCTCTCTTGTTCCATGGGCACTTGCTGGTGGCACCGCTGTTACAGTAGGCTTTGCTCGCTTTGGTTATGCCTTGATTTTGCCTGCGATGCAAAGCAGTTTGGGCCTGAACTACACACAAGCAGGTTGGCTGAATACCTCTAACGCTTTGGGTTATTTGTTCGGAGCCATACTGACAGTGCTCTGGGTCAACAAATTAGGGAATCACCGTCTTTTTGTAGGCGGTTTGATCGTGACAACCGCAGCGCTGCTTTTCAATGGTGTTACCGATAATTTCTTGTGGCTTAACATTATCCGCTTTATCACTGGTCTAGCCTCCGCATGGGCTTTTATCTGTGGCGGCGTTTTAGCCAGTGTAGTGAGTACTCGTGCCATTGCTATTTACTTCGGAGGGGGTGGCACCGGTATGCTCATATCAGGTGCTGTTTTGCCTTGGTGGTTTGAGTTTGCAGGTCCCAATGGGTGGCAGTGGGCATGGATAGGTATGGGCCTGGTATGTGTGTTGCTTACAGCGTTGGCCATTGCAGCTGCGCGGCACAGTGTTGCACCTAGCTCACCCAAGGCGAATCAAAAGACCTCTTGGCTGCCCTGCTCTCGAGCTTTTATTGCTTATTTTTTATTCGGAGCAGGTTATATAGCTTATATGACCTTTATGGTGGCTTGGGTCCATCAGTATGCAACGGCTGATTTCTCGCTGGCCTGGATAACATCCGTGATGTGGTCTTTATTAGGTATTGCATCTTTATTTGCTCCCAAAATCTGGTCTGGTGTATTTCACGGGCGCCGCAATGGCATCCCAATCGCCGCAACCATGACCGCTTTGGGTGTAGGCGCGATGCTACCCCTATTACTCACAGGGGTGTATATGGCTTGGTTGTCAGCATTTTTGGTTGGCGCTAGTGTGTTTATGGTGCCCTCTGCAATTACTGGCTTTGTAAAGGCTAATTTACCTGCTGCAGGTTGGGGCAGCGCCTTGGCAGTTGCGACGACGCTATTCGCACTGGGCCAAACCTTGGGCCCGGTAGCCGCTGGATGGCTCAGTGATATCAGCGGTAGTTTATCTGTTGGCTTGGGATGCTCGGCAGCAATCTTATTTATAGGGGCATTATTAGCACTGTCCCAGCCAGCTTTAACACGTATAGAGACAGAAAATTAATGACACACAATAGGGTAAAATTAAATTTACATAATTAAACGAGTCTACTCGCGCGACCGTTTATAATAATGATTAGTTAAAGTTTGAGGCTGTTCTATTAATCGTATTGAAATATGCATAAATCACCTTTGCCTATTATCAGGTTTTTCCCTGCTGTACCTACTTTCTTTAGACGTAGCTATGCACCGATGCTAATGGCCTGTGCGTTGCAGCTAGGTTTTATGGCCGATGTGGGTGCGGTTTCCATGGACCAGGCAGCAAATAGCGCTCGGGCAATTGACTATGTTCAGGCTGTTTTTTCGGTTCAATACGGTAGCAAAGAAACAGCGGGTGAAAACCTATTAGACATCCAAAGTGATGGTGATAACTACCAGGTCGATTTCGATTTAGACCACTGGATGCTCAGCTCAAACCAACATGCCCGTTTCAAAATGCATGATTGCAAGGTGCAACCAGAATACTACCAAGACAACCACAAGCGCCCTTTCAAAAGCAAAGAAACACAAAAGCTAGAGTTTGATTGGGATCAGCAAAAGGCCACCTTTAACAAAAAAGACGATCAAAAAACTTTTACGCTACAAGAAGACCAAAAGGCCTATGATCCACTCAGTTTTTTCTTTGAGGCTAGATGTGCCTTGATGGATGGTCAAACCGAGTTTACTTATCCTGTAATTCGCAAAGGTGACAAAAAGGAGCAAACCTATCGTGTGACCGGCGAAGAGATAGTTCAAACCCCTCAGGGTGACTTTAAAGCACTCGTCGTCGAACGTGTACGCGATAATCCTAAACGTCAAACCCGTTTGTATGTTGCGCCTGAATTAGACTATTTATTAGTAAAAATAGAACACCAAGAGAGCGCCATGCTCAGGATAGTAGCGACTTTAAAAGCTATGGATTACAAGCTCAAATCAGCAGACACACAATAAACATCTGAACAGCAGTTTCTCTTATTTAATTATTTAAACAACCAAGCACCGTGTTTCAGCTGCCCCGTACTTCTCTAATTAGTCCTGGCATGAGGCAGCTCACTGCCCTGCTCTCATTAACTGCGTTACTTGGTGGTTGTAGTCTGCCAAAGAAAACAGGCGTTTCTGAATCATTCGTTTTAGATACCCAAACAACGCACACATCGCAACTGAGCCAAGCAGTGCAACCGTTGATTAAAGAGCACCCCAATCTCAGTGCTATTTACGCCTTGGCGGATGCCCACGAGGCCTTTGCAGCACGCGCTTTGCTGACAGAAACCGCAGAAAAATCACTGGATATCCAATACTATATTTGGCGCGGTGACACTGCAGGCTATTATTTACTAAAAAATATAAAACAAGCTGCAGATCGCGGTGTGCGTGTACGCATGCTATTGGACGACAATGGCACCCGTAACCTTGATCATCTGCTCTACAGTCTAAATAGACACCCCAATATAGAGATTAGATTGTTTAATCCCTTTGTGATCCGTCGGCCCAAGGGGATTGGTTTTTTCTTTGACTTTGACCGTTTAAATCATCGGATGCACAACAAGTCCTTTACGGTAGATAATACAGTGACTATTGTGGGCGGTCGAAATATAGGTGATGAATACTTTGGCGGAAATGCGACCATCACATTCATGGATCTGGATGTGATGGTTTTAGGTAAAGTTGTGCCTGAGGTCTCGGCAGATTTTGATCGCTACTGGAATAATGAGTTGGCCTATCCTATTGAATTAATCATCAGCGAGCGCAATCTAGTCCATGCTAATGACACCCAATCCAAAGGCTATGCTTTAGAGTTTGACGCCCTGCTCAATAAGAACAAAAAACGCTGGCAGCAACTGAATACCATTACTCAAGAATCCAAATTAGTAGATCAGCTTCTGGCCAGAAATTTAAATATGCAGTGGGTTAAAACAGAAATGGTCAGTGATGACCCAGATAAAGCCCGTGGTTTGGCATCTAAGGAAAAGCATCTGTCTTATCAGCTACACCATGCCATCGGCACACCCGAGCATTCAGTGGATTTAGTATCTCCGTATTTTGTTCCTACTGATACTGGTGTTGCAGGTTTTGGCGCGCTTGTGGCAGGTGATGACGTACGGGTGCGCGTACTGACTAACTCTTATGATGCGACTGACGTGGCCGTTGTACATGCGGGTTATATGAAACACCGCAAAAAGCTACTACGGGCTGGTGTCGAACTCTTTGAGCTAAAAAAGATTACCCAAAAAGCCCCCCCACTGCCACGACGCATCAAGCGCAAAATTCGTAAACCATTAGGAATTTCAGGCTCTAGCCTACACGCCAAAACCTTTGCAGTCGATGGCAAACGTTTGTTCGTGGGCTCTTTTAATTTTGACCCGCGTTCTGCGTTGTTAAATACAGAATTAGGCTTTGTTATACACAGCCCAGAGCTGGCCCAGCAGATTGCAAGCCTATTCGACGAAGATATCCCACTGATTAGTTATCAGGTTGTTTTGACGCCTGATAGTAAATTACGTTGGATCGAGCGTTATCCTGACGTAGACACGCCATTCATTCGTCATGAAACCGAGCCAAACACAACTTTGGTAGAGCGTTTCTGGCTAGGTTTTTTATCTAGATTACCCATAGAATGGATGCTGTAATCAACGCCTAAGCACTTTTTGCATGCATGATTTAAATCTTGACATCACGACCAGCAGCCAAACCAAATGTCAGCATAATACTAGCAACAACCAAACAAAATACCACCATGGGCACCCAGCTATGCGTCCAGTCGTAGAAAGCCCCCATTAGCGAAGGGCCTGTCGCGGCTAATAAATAACCTACGAACTGCGCCATCCCGGCCAAGGAAGCGGCTTGGGACGTCGTAGTGACCCGCATTCCAAAGAAGGACAGTGCCAACACAAAAACAGCTCCAGAGCCCAAGCCAATCAACAACGACCACAGCAGGGCCAGACCAGGCAGCCACCACAAACCTAATAAGCTTAGAAATAGGGGGACGACTGCGCATACAACAGCAGGCCTTTGATCCTTGAAATGTCTAACGATAGGTAGAATCAACAGCCCAGCCACAGCCGAGGCCAACTGCATGAGACCATGCATATTTGCAGCGGCTGACGCACTAAACCCTAAAGACATCAGTAATGATGGCAGCCAACTGACAAAAATATAATACAGCAGTGAGTTACACCCTAAAAAGAAAGTCACTTGCCAGGCTATCGGATTGCGCCACAACGAGCTGCCTGATTGGGCCGACCCTCTTTTTCTGCGACGTGGTCCTTTACGGATTTGTGGTAACCATACGAGCCAGCTAACAACAATCATAAGAGCAACACTCAGTAAAGACGCGCGCCAACTCCAAGGGGTATATTCAGTTAGGGGGATGGCCAATGCAGAAACAACAGCTGCGGACAGGCCCATCATTAATGAATAGATAGCTGTCAGGAACGCGATCCTTTTTGGGAAATATGCCTTAATTAGGCTAGGTACCAATACATTACCTAACGCAATCCCTACCGCGATTAAATTATTGCCAGCATAGAGTGAAAATATGGATGGATACACACGCCAGAACACGCCAATGACCATTGCGCTCAACGCCAAGAATAAAGCTCGTTCTAATCCTACCCAGCGCGCTAAGGGAGCAGCCACCAATGAAAAAAGCGCAAATACCAACAGAGGGCTAGAGGTCAGTAAACCCGCCTGCGCAGCAGTTAGACTGAAACTATGTTGAATACTCTCAATGACTGGTGCGACCCCAGTGACTGGTGCGCGTAAATTGGCTGCAATGCATATAATGCCAATGATGAGCCATTCGGGGCGGTGAAAAATGCTTTTTCTTTTTCCTGACATATCTAATACACTTTTTTTGCTTAGGTCTATGTATTGAACAAACAAATACACTGATTGACCACTGCGAGACAAAATTATTTAAAAAGGAATACCATGCAATTTGCAGCAAATCTCAGCATGCTTTTCCCGGCTGAAACCGGTTTTGATGAACGTTGTCGCCGTGTGGCCGCAGAACGATTTAAAGGAGTGGAAATACTATTTCCGTATGCTAGGCCTGTAAAGAATTACCAAAATGCTTTACAACAACATGGGCTGCAGTCTGTTTTAATAAACACGCCCAACGAAGCGGGTAGCTTTGGATACGCTGCAATCCCTGGCCAAGAAGAAAAATTTTACGCAGCCTTTGACACAGCCCTAGAGGTTGGCAAAGCCTTGGACACCAAAGCAATCCATGTCATGGGGGGTAATCTACCCAAAAACAGTAAACATGACTGGGGGAAAACCCTATACGATAATATGCGCCATGCCCTAAAGCAAGTTGACGGCACCGATATAGTGCTGCAATTAGAGGCTCTAAATAGCATAGATGTTCCCGAATACGCATACGCCGACCCGCTGCAGCTGTTACCCATCATCCAAGAGCTCGACCATCCACAAGTAGGCCTGCAGTTTGATTTTTATCATACTCTAATGCAGGGATATGACCTGATTGAAATCTTAGAAAAATGCTTCCCTTATATCAATCATGTACAGCTAGCTAGCCCCAAAGGTCGGTATGAGCCTGACTTTAAGCTCTACCCATCACTATTAAAAGGATTAAAATATTTAGTTGATTCGGGATACAAAGGCTGGATTGGGCTAGAATATCACCCTAGGCAACAATTTGAGGAAAGTTTAAGCTTTCTGCAAACCCTTGCAAAATAAGTGGGCTCAATTCAATAGCACTCAAGAGGTACCCATGTCTGATCGCAATGCTCCCAATGCGCCTATGCTGACGCCAAAGATAGAAGGCTATCATTCGCATGTTTATTTTGATGCGCACACCCTATCGCAAGCAGAATCACTATGTAAAGCCGCAGCAGCAAAGTTTCCGCAATTACAAATGGGCCGCATACATCAACATCCAATCGGCCCCCATCCAGACTGGAGTTGCCAATTATCTTATCCAGCACATTTATTGAATGAGGTGTTGCCTTGGTTAGCTGTAAATAGAAACGGCTTAGTAATCTTTACACACCCACTGAGTGGCGATGACCTCCTCGATCATCGTGACTATGCGATTTGGATGGGTGCTGTGCGTCCTTTAAATTTAAGTATCTTTGGCGCCTGACGATGGCGACTCATACCTGACCTTTGCTTACTTTATAATGATAAAATTCATTTGTAACTTGGCTATGGCTGTGCTTTTATCCATGACACTAGGTTTTAACTTTAGCGTACCGGCCGCTCAAGCCAAGACCGAGCGCTGCTACCAGATCGAAGAAAAAGATCAACTAAATTTGTGTCTGGCAGTTGTTGAAGACCGGTCATCACGCTGTCGCTCAATCAAAAGCATGGACAGCCGGTATTTCTGCTTGGCCTATGTCGATAAAAACTCTACACGCTGCTATTCCATTCGCAATAAAGACAGCCGCAATATATGTTTAGCATTGATAGAGGCACGTTAAAGCGCACGTAAGCCTAATGGATATGGGCTCGGTTTCATTCGACGCGCAATATCTTGCAACGCTGACTGAATCATTTCCTCGACAACTGGATGATAATACGCAGCTTGCAGCAACTGATGGACGGTCATTTCTTGATCTAAAGCTAATGCCAACATCTGTCCCAAATGCTCAGCCCGCTGCCCTATCATGCTGGCACCTAATAATTTACCTGTGTCTTTACGCGCATAAATACGCAGTAAACCGTCGTCTGGACTCAAGATACGACTGCGGCCATTGGCTCGACTACGGGCCTGACCGATCAAGAGATTGTCTTTGTCTAATTCACCAAACAAGGCCCCTACCGAAATAATGTCTGGTTGGGTAAACGCGATGGCGAGAGGAGTTTTACGAGCAAAGCGTTGTGGCACACGCTGTACAGCGTTAAAACCTGCCATGGCCCCTTCTGCAGCAGCCTCATGCATTAATGTGCGATCGCTATTGGCATCGCCAGCAATAAAGACAGGCCAATCTTCTACCTGTAATGTATTTTTATCGTAGTCTAATTGACCCCGAGCATCTAACTTAAAGCCTGCTTTGCCCAGATCAAGACGATCCAAATTGGGACGCCGACCCAAAGCGATTAACACCTTATCCACGGGGATATTGTTCTGAGCGGTTTTTAGATTTACCCCCTGTTGTGCTGCTTCTAGCTGTGCTGCTGCGCCCAAGTGCATAGGGAATTCCTTGCCCAAAGTTTGGATTGCAATCTGTGCTATTTCTGGATCCTTGATACCACCTATCGCATCTGCCATATCAGCCCCCACGACTTGGACACCCAGACGCGACATGGTCAAACCCATCTCTAGACCGATAGCGCCCAAGCCGAGTACGCCTAATCGGTCGGGCAAAGTCTCTAATTCGAATAATTCGTCCGTAGTAAAGATATGTTCTTTAAAAGGCGCTAAAAAATCAGGGACGACTGGGCGAGAACCAACTGCGATAACAACTGATTGAGCCTCTACGTATTGTTCACCGTGCTCGGTATCAACAGCCAATAAATTAGGTTTTAGGAATCTGGCCTGGCCCATCAGTAAATGTTCGCCTGCTGATTTTCGTGCATTTTCGGCAGCGCCAGATGCAAACTCATCGCGCAAGTTGCGTACTTTTGACCAAGCTGCATCACGGTCTAATTTGAGTTTCTCAGTACCACGTACACCATATTCAGCCTGCTCTTTGCGGACAGCCCATAATTCTGCAGCATGCAATGCCGCTTTGGATGGCATGCAGCCCACGCGTGCACAGGTCGTTCCCAAAGGGCCATGATCAATAAGAACAAAACTTTTATTGGCGCGTCGTACTTCACGAAGCGCGTATAAACCTGCTGTCCCGGCGCCAATGATGGCAACATCTACTTTCTGGGTAACTGACATAAACTCCCTCTCCTAAATTAAACTGCTTGGTGTGCTTAACCACTTTCTAAACACTATCATTATTTACAAATATATACTATCAGCGCGCTTTAATTAAAAATAAAATCGATTAGTGCTTACATATTAATAGCGTTATGAAATGATGTGATCTATTGGCAGCTACTTTATGCTTTTATTGGTAAAAAGCACAAAGCTTAAATACAATTAACCACCCGCACATGTCATTCGTTGCGTTTGCATATGCATCATCCTAAATTTAGGAGTTGGACAACACTATGAGTTACATTGCCTATAAGCACTTGCACACCAGCTTTGCTGCACTCAGTATTATCTTTTTCATCATACGCGCTTATTGGTCTGTTCTCGAGCGTGGATGCCTGCAGAACACATTTGTGCGTGTTGTTCCGCATATTATTGATACGCTATTTTTGCTTTCTGGCCTCGCGATGGCCTTTACCATCGGGTTTAATCATCCCTGGCTAATCGCCAAGATTATTGGTCTTATTGCGTATATTTACGTTGGTATATTTGCCATACGACGCGGTCGCACGCCACAAATCCGTTTGCTTTCTGCAGTCATCGCCGTACTGATCTACGTTTATATAGTCGGCATTGCCCTTAATAAAAGTGTTTTATCTTTTTTTGCCTAAGCGCTTGAGGATCTAGCATGCGCCATTGGCCTGGCTGCAGCTCTCCTAAGACCCAGGGGCCAACCTGTATACGCACCAGCCTCAGCGTCGGCAAGCCCACGGCAGCGGTCATACGCCGTATCTGCCGATTACGCCCTTCTGTTATTTTTAATTCTATCCAGTGGGTGGGGATTTTTGCACGATATCTGATAGGCGGATTTCTAACCCACAATGCAGGCTCATCAATGCAGCGCACTTGGGCTGGTGCAGTCCACCCGTCACGTAATTTAATCCCGACACGCAACATCTTTAGCTGCGCCTCTTCGGGCGTACCCTCGACTTGCGCCCAATAGGTCTTTTCTATTTTGAAATGCGGATGTGCGATGCGCTCTTGTAAGCGGCCATCGTTAGTCAACAGTATTAAGCCTTCGCTGTCTTTATCAAGCCTACCGGCCGGATACACATGAGGCACCTGTAGATAATCACCCAATGTAGGTCGATGTTGTGCGTCAGTAAATTGACTCATGACCCCATACGGTTTATTTAAGGCAATCAATAAGCGCTTTTTCATAGACCTCTCACTGGTCTTTACAATTGAAACGCCCATTATAGGGGTATACACTGCATTTTGGTTCATAGTCACAGCCGTTCTGCTAAAATTGCGTGTTTGTGTGCCATTATGTTGCCGCATGTATTTATCAATTCAAGCTTTGGTTTTTGATTGTTTAATTATTTAGGAGCCTTGTCATGTCTTTGAAAAAATGGCTAGCCATTGGCGCAGCCTGTTTTGCCTTTACTGCACCTGGTGCTTGGGCGCAAGAAAGTCAGGAATACTCGGTTTCGACCGTATTGTCTGCAGACTTTCCCTGGGGACAGGCCGCTGAAAAGTGGGCCGAATTAGTAGATGAGCGCACAGATGGACGTATTAAGCTCAAAGTCTACCCAAACTCTCAGTTAGTGTCTGGTGATCAAACACGCGAATTTTCAGCAATGCGCAGCGGCATCATCGATATGGCTGTAGGCTCTACCATTAACTGGTCCCCACAGGTCCCCGAGGCCAACCTCTTTTCTCTGCCCTTCTTGATGCCTGATGATGCAGCGGTGGACGCTATTACCAATGGTAAAGCAGGTGAAATGGTATTTGATGCCATCGAAAGCCGCGGTGTTGTTCCTTTGGCCTGGGGTGAGAACGGCTTCCGTGAGATCTCTAACTCAAAGGTTGCACTGAGCAGTCCTGATGATTTAAAGGGTCTAAAAATCCGCGTGGTGGGTTCGCCTCTTTTCTTGGATACCTTTAATGCCTTAGGCGCTAACCCCACTCAAATGAGCTGGACTGACGCTTTACCAGCTTTGACGACCGGTGCAGTTGATGGCCAAGAAAATCCCTTGTCCGTTTTTGATGCAGCTCGTGCCGATCGTGCCAACCAAAAGTACCTCACGCTCTGGCACTACATGAATGACCCCCTAATTTTCGGCGTTAGCAAGCGCTTGTGGGATACCTTTAGCCCCGAAGACCAAGAAATCCTGCGCCAAGCCGCAATCGATGCTGGTCAGTGGGAAATCGAAAAATCTCGTTCTGAACTCGTTGATACCCTAGAGCGTATTAAAGAGCGTGGTGTCGAGGTAATCGAGTTAACCCCAGAAGAGCACCAAGCTTTCGTCGACGCTACCCAATCCGTTTATGAAAAGTGGATACCTCGCATCGGCGAAGAGTTGGTAGAAACCGCTCAAGAATCAATTGCTAATCGTTAATATATAATCGTTTTTATAGCGAATAGCGGCGTCTTCTCGATATCAATATAGAGGGTGACGCCGCTTCTTTTCATACCTTTAACCATGTCCAGTCCTAAAAAACCAAAGACTCGTATTGAAACCGCACTGGCGGTTTTCTCATTGGTAGCCATCTGTGTAATCAGCCTTGCCAACGTTATCGTGCGCTACACCACCCAAGCTTCTTTTGCATTTACCGAAGAATTTTCTGTTTTTCTTATGGTGGTACTGACCTTTGCTGGAGGTGCCATGGCAGCACGTACCAATGAGAATATTCGTATTTCATTTCTAGAACACAAGGTTGGCCCAGTTGGTCGGCGCATACTTTATACGTTGCAATGGATTATTAGCTTAATTGTATTAGTTGCTATCACTTGGTATGGCGGTTTACTCGCTCTAGAAGAGTACGAATGGGAGTCTTTGTCTGCGGGCTTGGGTTATCCCACTTGGATATATCTAATTTGGCTGCCTTTGCTGAGCATTGCCATTATGCTTCGCTTGACCCAAAATTGGTGGCAACGCATGCGTCATGATGAGTTGGAGGACTATTCATGAGTCCCGATTTATGGATGATCGCAGCGTTTATTGGCTGTCTAATTCTAGGGGTGCCTGTGGCTTTTTCCTTGGGCATTGGTGGCATCGTAGGCGTGCTGACTGGTCAGTCGCCCAGTATGCTGGCCACGCTAGGCACAAATACTTATAACAGCGTAGCCAAATACCCTTTAATTGCTATCCCGCTTTTTATTCTGACAGGATTAATTTTTGAACGCGCTGGGGTGGCGGCCAGTCTAGTTCGCTTTGCTCAGGCTATTATCGGGCCACGCCACGGCGGGCTAACCTTAGTTGCCGTCATGGTTTGCATCATCATGGGCGGTATGAGCGGTTCTGGACCGGCTGATGCAGCCGCTGTCGCAATGGTTATGCTGCCTAGTATGATGCGCGCTGGCTACCCAAAACCTTTTTCTGTAGCTTTAATTTCAGCAGCAGCCTCTACGGCGATCCTAATTCCCCCCTCGATTGCCCTTATTCTTTATTCGGTAATGCTGCCCGGCTTAGATTTACGTGCTCTGTTTGCAGCGGGCTTATTTCCTGGAATACTGGCTGCACTTTCTCTATTAGTCCCTAGCTTTCTCTTCTCAAAGCGCTATGGCTGGGAGGGCACTGTCACCGAAAAACGCCCGCCCCTCAAGGATAGTTTTATAGAGGCTTTACCCGCATTATTTGCACCTGTAATTATTCTCGGTGGCTTGCGCAGTGGATTATTTACACCCACCGAGGCCGCTGTAGTAGCCGTGACTTATGGATTAGTTATTGGCATCTTTGTGTATCGTAGCTTGAGCCTTTCTGATTTATATATGCTTTTTAGCGAATCAGCAAAGATTTCAGGCGTGGTGCTGCTGATCATTGCCTTGGCGGGTATTTTTGCTTGGACAGGAACTACATTAGGTACCTTTACCAAAATGGCAGAATTTATTTTGGCCATTTCTGATAATTCTTGGGTTTTGTTGTTCCTGGTGATGGTTTTGGTGCTCATTGCTGGTATGTTCTTGGATGCCATTTCCATCTATCTCATTTTGACCCCTATTTTTATCCCTCTAATGCAGCATTTTGGTTGGAATCCAGTATGGTTTGGGATTTTATTGGCCATGAATATCGCCATCGGGCAGTTTACTCCGCCGGTAGCAGTTAATTTATTAGTGACCGCTAAAATCGCAAACATCCGTATCGAACATACCTTCGGTTGGTCGCTGCTGTTTTTGATAACTATGTTCAGTGCATTATTATTAGTAATGATCTTTCCTGGCATCGCCTTGTGGCTGCCAGAATACTTAGGATATGCCATTGACTGACAATAGGGTCAAAAACATGCAACCCAAAATATTTATTTTTACAGGTTCGGGGATTTCTGCCGAATCTGGCCTAACGACTTTCCGAGGCGGCGATGGTTTGTGGAATAACCACTCTATCGACGATGTCTGCAACGAACACACATGGCGCCAAAATTACAATTTGGTGCACGATTTTTATAATGATTTGCGCGAAACCCTAGCCGATTCACTACCGAATCAAGGCCACCATAGCATTGCTAATATTCAAAAGACTTATGGTGATGCGGTTAGTCTGGTCACGCAAAACGTAGATGACTTGCTTGAACGCGCCGGTGCCAGTGATGTACTGCATTTGCATGGTGATTTGACCGAGCTATGTTGCGCAGATTGCGGTCATGAATGGTCCATCGGTTACGAGTTAGTTGACCACAGTAATCACCAGCAACTGCAGTGTCCAGGGTGTCAGGGCAGCAATCAATGCGTGCGCCCCAATATCGTTTTCTTTGGCGGGCCAGCCCCTTATTATCAGACCATGTATCACTGGCTAGCCCATGCTAGTCATCCGCAGTCATTATTTATTGTTAGCGGTACCCAGGGTAATGTTGTCCCCATAGATTCGTTGCTGGCTCAGGTAGATGGCCAAAAAATATTGAATAATCTCGAGCCATCACCCTATATTGATGAGCGCAACTATACCCACGTCCTGTATGCTCCAGCCACCGAGGCCTGGCCTCAGATCGAAAAGTTAGTGGCAGAACACGTACAAAAGCATTGGTAAAATAATAGCGATGCTTAGATGCCTAAAAGTGTCATAAACCAAGGTACAAACGGCACTAACGCACCGGTTAACAGCGCTGTTAATCCCATCGCGATCGCAGCCATTGCCGCAGCCTCGGCGCCGTCTTGAACGGCGCGGGCTGTCCCAATTGCATGAGCAGCCAGCCCCAAGGTAAAGCTTTGTACCAGTGGGTTGTGTACCCGCATTAGTTTGAATATTGCCCCAGCCATTAACACCCCTGATATCCCTGTCAGCGCGGCCGAGATAGCGGCTAAAGAGCCAATACCGCCGATCGCTTCACTGGCGGGTATAGATACAGGCATGGTTGCAGATTTTGCGGCAATCGATGCGATAATAGTCCGGCTGCCTCCAAATGCCCAAGCAATCACTGCCGTTGATATTATTGCCACAACACTACCAACAATCAGCGCCGCTACTAGTGGCCACCATAGCCTTTTAATAGTTGGCATGTGCATATATAGCGGGATTGCCATTGCTACCGTAGCTGGCCCTATTAATAACTGCATACCTTTGGTGGATTGGGCGTAGGGCGCATAAGGTACACCCCACCATAGCAGCAAAGCCACGATTACTATCACTACTGTCAGCACTGGTATTAAAAATGGATTTAATCCGCTGCGCAGATAAAAATGCCTACCCAGTGCATATAATAAAACTGTCATGATTAACAATCCCCACTGTGCTATCCCGTGGGGAAAATACTCATAAATAATGGCGGCCAAATCAGACATGCTCACCTCTACTGACTGATTGTTGTTTGGTAGATTGTCGTTTAAGCATGTATTGAAAAGTTGCAGCGGTCGCCATCATCGTAATAGCCGTAGCTAAAATACACGCGAGTACAAACGGCAGCCACTCGGTAGCGATGATTTCTGCTTGGGTCATGATAGCCACAACACTGGGTATAAAAAGCAGCATCAAATGAGCGAGTAAAAAATTTGAGATGCGCGCTAATGCCTCGGGCAAACGACCGAAAATCATTAACAGAACCAACATTAACCCTATTCCTAATAATACCCCAGGAACAGGGATAGATAGCAGCTGCACCAACCAAAGACCTAATAGCTGCACCCCAACTAGTACCATAAAGGCTATCAAAGCGTGTAACACGTATACCTCGATTATTTTTTCTTATTTATGAACAGTAAAACATCAGTAGTTATTAATTTGCACAAGACTCAATTTTGCCACAAATTAGTGTTGGGCTGCTGAACAGTTGAAAGGCCCACTTAACCATTACTCAATAAACGGCAAAACAGCTTATATAACAATGCCTTGCAATGAATTAAAACCGTTTAAACGAGCTTATGTCTAATATGGGCTCATTTTTTCTTCTAACTTAAAGTTATTAGACTTAACCAATAACGCTAAAAAGCTATGCCAACATGGCACTTTATTATTCAATAACTTAGATGAAATCTGGTTTAGAACACTTGAACATATCTATCTTGTCAGCATAGCAATCGGTTTGGCTATATTGGCCGGCGTACCGATAGGCATCAGTATCACACGCTATCCGCGTATTGCAAATATCGCCATGTACATAGGGGCTATCATTATGACTATCTCCTCTATTGCACTGTTTGGGATGATGATTCCATTGCTATCCAAAGTTGGCTATGGCATTGGCTACGTCCCAGCTGTCATTACAGTATTGCTTTATTCGTTACTGCCCATCATCCGCAATAGTTACACTGCGATTAATAATGTGGACCCCGCTCTTGTCAAAGCCGCTCGCGGCATGGGTATGAGCACTTGGCAACGGTTACATCAGGTGGAAATACCGATTTCTGTGCCTATTATTATGGCTGGCATTCGTGCTGCGGTAGTGCTCAATATTGGCATTATGCAATTGCGACCTACATAGTCGTTTATGATTACGCTGGATAATCTTTGTAAAACCTATCAAAGCAATGGCAAAGAAATCATTGCTTTTGCAACAAATGCAGAATTTGCGGGTCGCCCTGATGGTTTACGCCCCATGCAAGAAGTCTATGGTTTCGAATTTGGTCGTCCTAATGTCAAGCGCATAATCGCGGGTTTAACTTATCAAGCTTTAAAAGATGAGCAGGTCGATGTTGAGAAGTAGCCTGCCCGAGAAGTTGCGCAAGGTTTTTAGCAGAACACGAAGGTGAGATTTAGTTTTTGACTGGCTGTAAATTTCTGCATAAAAACTACTATACACAGTAGGTATCTTACAGCTATTCAGCATGCAAAAACTGCTCTTTGAGTTCTTTTTGTTTAGTGCTGTTTAGCTGTAATTGATCCTCTAAATAATGCGTTAAGCTACCAAATT
>DATGSS010000049.1:0-2277 GCA_035302345.1 Paenalcaligenes sp. | reverse complement strand
GAGTGGGGCTGATATTGCCCAATGTAGGGTGCTGCCAGCGCATTAATAATTCAACCCCGATTAATTCGCCATTGAGGCTGTGCTGCGGGTGGACATGAATTTTCATTTGCCCTTTTTCAATGGCTTGGGGGAGATCTGTTACGAGCTGCTGGGACTCTTTGAGCAGACTCGATAATCGGTCGTTAAAGCATTCAACGCGCAGGCCTGGGTAGTTGTGAGTTTGCCTCAGGGCAATCAGGGCGTGTTGAATAATTTTTTGGGCGCTGTAGGTCGGGTTTTCAATGTAGGCTACGCCGATGGATATTTGTCCCTGTAGGGCAATGCCGCCAATTAAGTAAGGGGATTCCAGACTTTTTTGGATGTTTTGGGTGTGATTACGCATGAAAATACTGGCGCTGCTGGCGGGCTGCGGTAGGCCTTTCATGAGAATGGCAAAACGATTGCTATTGAGGCGGGCCAGGATGTCTTCCTTGCCCATCAAACGACGCAGGCGGTGAGTGACGTGTTGTAAAAACAAATCACCCATGGCGCGTCCGTAGGTTTCATTAACTCGGCTCAGGTTGGTCAGGCCCAGTATCAATAAAGCACTGCGGTTTTCAGTGCTGCAGTGTTGTAACTCTGCGGTAATAGCGGACTCGATGACTTTGCGGTTAGGCAGCTGGGTCAGAGGATCAAAATAACCTTGGGGATCTAGGCGCGTGGTTTGTTCACCTGCACCAATGGTGTGTCCCGCTTGTTGTTCGGTCGTTAGTTGGGTCGTTGCAACCTGATCAAACTGTAATAACAGACGGGTGATTTCTTTGCGCGCGCGCATCAGGCGGATTAGCAGCGCGCTGGCAGTCACAGCCAAGACCAGCATCAATGCGAACAGCAGCCACAGCATGCCAGGGGTGAGTTCACCTGCGATATCACCTAGGCTAAGTAGTAGCACTTTGCTTGCAGAATGAACTGCCCAGTTGTATAAAAGATCGGACATAAATTTAAATGGTTTGATGCACTTGGCACACGCTAGGGTGGATAATGAAAACGATGATGAATCCTATTGACGCTGATATGACGATGTTGCGTGCGACAGTGCACGGCAAGGTCCAGGGGGTGGGGTTTAGGGCCGCGACCGTGCAACAAGCGCGACTCAATGACCTGACCGGCTGGGTACGAAACGCTCCTGATGGTAGTGTCGAGGTTTTGGCCCAGGGTAGTGCCGATGCGATTGATAACTTTTTGTCCTGGTTACACAAAGGACCGTCCAGAGCGCATGTCGATCGGGTTGATATCGTTGATGGTTACGTGACCGAAAGATATTTTAAGCATTTTGAATGGCGCTAGCACAGTGAGATTACAATTTTTGTAAGTGCTGTGGTTTTCTTGTAAGGCAGGTAATGCTTGATGGATGGCGTTGTAGGTGGGGTTAGGGCGCTGGGCCAAAATTAGCAAAGGAGAATGATATGTTTGGGCGCGGGCACAAGCGAGTGGCGATTAGAAAAAGTATTCTAACGGGCATTTTGGCTGTGGGCCTTGCTGTGGGGGCGACGCCTGCAGCGGTTGCGCAGCAGGGCTTATTGAGTGTGGCTACTGGAGGCGTGACTGGGGTGTATTATGCAGCTGGTGGGGCGTTGTGCCGGTTGCTAAACAAAGATCGCGCGCGTCATAATTTACGCTGCACTATTGAATCTACAGGTGGCTCTGTTTTTAACGTCAGTGCGTTGCGCACGGGTGATTTCGAGATTGCGGTATTGCAGTCTGATGTGGCTTATAACGCTTATAACGGCGAAGGCCAGTTCGAAGAGCCTTTTACTGAAATGCGTTCTTTATTTTCTATTCACCCTGAGCCTTTGACGGTGCTGGTCAATAAAAATAGCGAGGTACATTCTTTTGCTGATTTAGAGGGCAAGCGTTTTAACATTGGCAACCCTGGTTCTGGGTCACGCGCGTCTATGGATTTGTTGCTTGATGCCATGGAACTGGATACTTCCTTTTTTGGGCAGGCGACTGAGTTACGGCCTGATGAGCACGGACAGGCTTTGTGCGATCACGAGATTGACGGTCTGTTTTATGGGGTGGGTCATCCTTCGACGAATATCCAAGAGCCCACGACGACTTGTGGGGCACAGCTAGTGCCCTTAGAAGGGGCCGCGGTAGATCGATTGGTGGCTGATCTGCCTTATTATGCCAAGGCAGTTATTCCGGGGGGCACCTATCCCGAGAATCCGGATGATGTGGTCACTTATGGGCCATTGGCGACTTTTGTGACGACTTCTGCAGTGCCTAATGAAGCTG
>DATGSS010000048.1:0-4900 GCA_035302345.1 Paenalcaligenes sp. | reverse complement strand
GGCGGCAGAGGCCCCTGGCCCACAGAACCCTGATCATCATGAAAAATAGCGACATATTGCTCCCAATCAAAAGCAATACTCAACGCCTGACGTAAATAACGGTTTCTCTCTTGTTGTTCTGGCGTGTCCCCCTTGCCTACTACGGGATCCAACCAGTTAAACCCAAAATAAAATAACTGCGCTTCCGGCTGGGTATGCAGTTGAATGCCTCGCTCTTGGTACAAGGCAGCCTTATCAGGAGAATCATCGGCAGCCACGGTCATAGACACGCCGTATTCACCCCGTTCGACTTGGGGGATATCATAGTAACCTTGCAAAAACTTGCCGAGCAAAGGAACGCTTTCTTTTTCCAACTGGAAAACAATGCGATCAATAAAGGGCATCATCTGCCCGCAATCCTCGAGCAAGCCGGCCTCTAAATCGCCACTGTCGCCCTCGCATGGATAGGGCTCGCCACGGAAATTAGGGTTACGACTCAGGACATGGCGTCGATTGGTAATGGACTCAGTCAGCATATAGGGCCCCGTGCCCACCGGCCACTGATTAAGGCTGAGATTATGCTGCGCCATATTGGGTTGATGATAGAAACGGTCGGCCTCCCAAGGGATGGGTGACGCAAAAGTCATCGCCAACCAATAAGAAAACTGTGGGTATTTACCCTTGACCCTAAAGCGCAGAGTGTGCTCATCAACCGCCTCGACCCCCTCAAGAGGAATATCACGTAAATCTAACCACTCATCAGGATCTAAAGCTTGGTTGGCAGTACGAGCCGCCTCGGCGAACTCTTCTAAGCCAATAATATGCTTGGAAAACAATTCGTAAATCGGCGACACCACCCGCGGGCTGGCCAACCGTTTTAACCCATACACATAATCCTCGGCAGTCATGGCGCGGGTGTCATGCTCGTCAAAAGCAGGAATGCCATAAACCCCCTCAAGGTCCTGTGGATCAATGGGATAATAGCGATAACCACCCTCAGCATCCCGAGCAAATGCAGGGTGTGGTTGATACAAAATATCAGGCTTGATCTGAATCTGATAAACGCTTTCAGCGACCAATTCACCCGGCGCATCCTCAGGCAATAAATTGCCTTGGGCATCTAAAAAATAAGGTTGCACCACCTCTTGGGCTGCACGCGGGATCAGTTCGTACGGCCGTTTTAAATAATGATAGCTGTATAGCGGTTCGTAAATAGAATAGGTAAAAGGCGTCTCATCAGTAGAATAAGAGCGCGCTGGATCTAGATATTTAGGTGAGCGCTGTGTAAACGCTGTAAATAATGTGTTGCTATGCGCATCATCTAGTGTGTAGGGTCGGTTGACCGCCTCTTGACCGCAACCGGCCAACGCCAAAAGCAGTAAAAAAAGCCCTCCCATCAGCAGCCGACCTATCAAATGGCGCGTCGGCCTAGGATCGGGTGAGGATTTCGTCATCGTTATTAATCGCATTGTTTTTGTCGCCAACAATGATAGCGCCAAGCCCACGGTTGAACGGGATCGCTATCCTGCCAAAGCCCTAATCGTTGATTGCGGGCGTCCTTTTCCATTTCCCGCAAACTCAAATCACGTAGAAATTTGCCCTGCTTTTCCTCATTTGCCCAGGCAAAACCTGATTTTACTAAAACTCGGCTCGCTGTGGTGGTTTCACCCTCGCGTTGTGGATCACAAGAGGTTTGTGCGTCACACTGCAGTGGCACATCACAAACATGACGACCGTGGTGGTCCTGCTCGTAACAGAGTAGATCTAAATTTTTATTAGCAATCAGCGTCTCTAACTTGCGTCGTGAAGCCTGCGCAAAAGGCTGACCAGGACGATCTTTGCCCTGTGTTTCAGGCGCATCAATACTGGCCACACGAATTGAATTATTTTGATTACCCACCCGCAGTGTAAAGGTATCCCCATCTGCAATTCGCACCACACGACCCGACAGTATGTATTCGTCCCCATCCTTGGCGGCAAGCATTGCCTGACCTTCCTGCGCATTAGAAGCTGGCAAAAAGTGATCACTCACAACATCGACCACATTGACAACGACAAAAGCCAAGAAAAAGAAGGTGACTAAAATGGAAACGCGCCGCTTGCGCGCAGCAACCACGGGTTTTTGTTTACGCATTATTAAACCCTCAGAACCAAAAAGCGATTGTTGACAAATGCTTATCCATGCTAGCACACAGATACGACCCAAATTAAGATACACTAATCGGTATTTGCACACAAAAGGGGTAACAATGCAGCAAAAAATCAATTCATATCAAATGGCCTGCGGGGCAGTTATGCTGGCGATCGCCGTATCGGCGGGTGCCTTTGGCTCTCATGTCTTGGATAGTTTTGCCCCACGCTCATTATTACCCATCTGGCATACGGCGGTACTTTATCAACTGATCCACGGTGCAGGTATATTAGGTATCGCAGTGGGCCGAGAACACGTTTTAGAGCGTTGGCAAAACTTGGGCTTTAGTGCGCTCTTTCTGGGTTCGATATTTTTCTCGGGCAGCCTCTATCTATTTGTATTCACCCAACAAGGATGGCTCACCACACTGACCCCTGTGGGCGGTGTATTGATGGTGTTGGGTTGGATTCTTATCGCCGTAGGCGCAATACAGCAAGGCCGCCAATCTGATAACTGAGGTACCTATGAACATATTAAACACGTTAGGCATCCCCTACCCTATTTTTCAAGCTCCTATGGCTGGCGTGGCCACCCCCACATTGGCTGCTGCAGTTTCAAATGCCGGTGGATTGGGCGGGTTAGGGCTAGCCTCGGTCAGTCCAGAGCAGGCATTAAACATGATCCGGGCGACTCAGCGGCAAACCAACCAACCCTTTAATGTCAACGTGTTTTGCCACCATCCTCCGACCCTAAATCGTAGCCACGAACAACAGTGGCTAAATTATCTGGCCCCTCTGTTTAAACAGTTTTCGCAGCCCTTGCCAAAACAGCTAAATGACCGTTATCGCACATTTTTGGACGATAAAGATCTCTTGCAAGTACTATTACTGACCCGCCCCCGGGTAGTGAGCTTTCATTTCGGACTGCCGAAACCAGAACAGCTAGAGCTCTTGCATGCGGCGGGGATCTTTACCTTGGCTACCGCCACCAGCACACAAGAGGCCCAATTAATAGAACAAGCAGGTATCGGCGGCATCGTAGTCCAGGGCATCGAGGCCGGCGGACACCGCGGTATCTTTAACCCCAACGGCCCTGACGAGGCATTAAGCACGTTTGAGCTATTACCTAAAATCAAAGCGCAAACAGCACTGCCACTGATTGCCGCTGGCGGTATCATGGGCGGCGCACATATTAACCAGGCGCTGAAACTAGGCGCCAGCGCAGCACAACTAGGCACCGCCTTTGTCGCCTGCCCAGAATCTGCCGCCAACGCGACCTACCGCGCCCAAATGCGTCACCCAGCCACACAAACCACCCTCACGAGCACATTATCGGGACGCCCAGCACGCGGTATTATCAATGATTATGTCCGCTATACGCATCGCCCGGGTGCACCGACCCCGCCTGACTATCCATTGCCCTATGACAGCACCAAACAATTACAACAAGCAGTCGCAGACCACAGCACTGCCGATAATCAGTTTGACTGCGGCGCATACTGGGCAGGCGCGCGCGTCCATGAAGCACGCCACCTGCCCGCCCGGCAATTGATGCAGTTATTAATCCGAGAACTACATACAGCCAACAATTAATACTGCAGGCATTAAAAAAGCGAGGTGACGACACCTGGCTTTTTATTTGGGCAATTATGCTGAATTGTGATCGAACTTGTTTCCAATAGCGATCAATAACCCAACTACTGAATAAAATCCAAAATACAGATATGCGCTAAGATTCAAAATAATCGGCAAAACAATTTGGATTCAACAAAATATCGCGAGAAATCTCGTCAATCGTACGAATCCCGCACAAACCCATTGTCACGCTGAGCTCATTTTGAATGAGCTCTAATGCACGCTCAACGCCGGCTTGACCAGCTGCCCCTAAAGCATACAAAAATGCACGCCCAATCATTGTGGACTGCGCCCCCAGCGCCTGGGCCCGTAATACATCCTGGCCACTGCGAATACCCCCATCAAACCAGATCTCGGTCTTGCCAGATACGGCCTCTACAATGCGGGAAAGCGCTGCAATCGAGGAAGGAGCCCCATCTAACTGACGCCCCCCGTGATTAGAAACGATAATAGCATCTGCCCCTGCATCGACAGCTAGCTGGGCATCTTCGGGCTCCATAATCCCCTTGAGGACAAGCTTGCCCCCCCACTTTTGTTTGACCCACTCAACATCATCCCAATTCAAAGTGGGATCAAATTGCTCAGCAGTCCAAGAAGACAAAGAGCTTAAATCACTCACCCCTTTGGCATGACCAACAATATTACCGAACGAGCGCCGTGGTGTTTGCAACATATTCCAGCACCAACGCGGCTTGGTCGCCAAATTGATCAGGTTTTTAATCGTTGGCCGCGGCGGGGTTGATAAACCATTTTTAATATCCTTATGACGCTGCCCCAACACCTGCAGATCTAATGTCAACACCAAAGCAGAGCAATTAGCCGCCTGCGCGCGCTCGATAAGGTTTTCCATAAAATCACGATCACGCATCACATACAGCTGAAACCAAAAAGGATGGCTGGTAAAACGAGCAATATCCTCTAAAGAACACACACTCATTGTCGACAGCGTAAAGGGCACACCAAACTTTTTAGCCGCCTGAGCAGCTAAAATCTCGCCATCCGCGTGCTGCATCCCAGTCAAACCCGTAGGCGACAACGCCACCGGCATAGACACAGGCTCGCCAAGCATAGTCGAAGCTGTGCTGCGATTATCAATATCCACCGCAACACGCTGCTTAAATAACAAACGCTGCATATCGGTCTCATTAGAATGATA
>DATGSS010000047.1:0-37187 GCA_035302345.1 Paenalcaligenes sp. | reverse complement strand
TTTTGACCTTCTACTCTAGGGACTGTGGTTGTGGGCGATTCGTTCATCGCCAGCTCTTCGAGCACAGCCGCTAAAGGATCATCGTCATTAAACTGCTGCTGCAGTGCCAAAATCGGATCTTGTGCCACCAGTGGATAAAGGTCAATGACAAAGCGATATTTGTAGTCTCCCACGGGTTTGAGTGTAAACACTTGTGGAGCGATAGGTTGTTTGAGGTCCAGCACTAGCCGAACAACGTCGGGCGTGTTTTGGCCTACGCGCACTTCTTTGATGTAGGGATCATTGGCTTGTACCATGCTATTCAGTTGCTTGAGCGTATCGTTGAGCTTGACCCCATGTAAATCAACCACGAGTCGGTCGGGGTTGTCCAAGGTGAAGTGCTCGGTTTTGAGTTCAGAGCCTAATTCCAAGGTCACCCGTGTATATTCATCGGCAGGCCACGTGCGCACCGCCACTACCTGAGAGGCATGTGCCAAGCGAGGAATAACCGGAAATACAAGCAAGGTGGTGGCCGCGGCAACAAAGCCCCGTCGCTGAGGCATGCACGGAGGCTGTGAGTAGTTTGTGTTTTGTTTTTTGGCCATGGTGATCCCTTTGGTTAGCGTGTCAGAGGAGCAATAACCGGGGCGTGGTTTAAAGACAACGACCCGAGCCGATTGCATTAGCAAACGGCCTTTTATAAGAAGCGACTCATGCTAGTCGAGATGTTTATAGGTGCTCTAGGACTGCTAAGTTCCTTTATTATCAATATGATAGCTCAAACTTCTAGAAACATTATAGCTCGTTCGGTGCCCTAGGGGAATGGAGTACGGTTAATAAACGCTAACTTTGTTTTTATGCATTAGGGTTAATAATCATAGTGCCAAGATTAAAGAGCACTGAGCGCTTTGACCCATTGTTGTGCTTTTTGAGAGTGGGGCTGTAGGCTTAGGCTACGACCAGGCTCCTGATAATGCAGGTAGAGCTCTAGATCTGGGTCAGGCAATAGGCTTTTGGCTTTTTCGGGCCATTCGATGAGGACAATAGCATTGGGTTCGGTCAGTAGCTCTCTAAAGCCAGCATCAATCCATTCACGAGGGTCATCAAAGCGATAGAAATCTAGATGATAAGCATTTTGCCCAGATAGGGAATAGCTCTCGGCCAGAGCATAGCTGGGGCTTTTAATGCGTCCTTTCACGCCTAGTGTGCGCAATAGCGCGCGTACAAATGAAGTTTTTCCGGCCCCCAGATCACCGTGTAAGTACAGCCTACCACCGCTATGTGGAGGGTGCGCTAAAAAAGGAGCCAGCTGCTGAGCAAATGCGGTGGTGGCTGCCTCATCCTGAAGATAAAAGGTATAGGGCATAGATTTTTGCTCCGACTAAATAATCTCTGGGATGTGGGTTAGAGGTAATTGATCATCATCCACATAGGCAAGGTCAGGGCAGCCAACAATGTACTAATAGAAAGCGTTAGTGCGACTAACTGCCCATTGCCACCCATGCGCACAGCCAAAACATAGCTAGCTGTCGCGGGCGGGACACTGGCAAATAGCAACAGCATTTGTTTTTCCAGTGGCGACAAGGGCAACCATAGGTTAATTAGCAACGCAAAGACAGGCATGATTAATAATCGTGTTGCTGTGACCCAGCCAATGAGCATTTTAGCACCATGGATGGCTTGTAATGATAATGACGCACCCACACAAATCAAACCTAATGGCAGGGCGCTGGCTCCTAGACGGCTTAGGGTCATGCCAACGGGATCGGGTATGCTTAGCCCGGTAGCGTTCCAGGCAAAACCAGCCAATGTAGATATAATTAGCGGGTTTTTGAGTACTGCAGACAGCACTTTGCTATTGCTATTTTGGGCCAGGGTATAAACCGCGGCAAAATTCACCGCAGGGACGGTCAGAGCAACATAAATAGCCATGATGCCTAATCCGGCTTGGTTGCCGACCGCAACCGCTATCGATAAGGCGATGTAGGTATTAAACCGATAACAGCATTGTGCGATAGAGTGATATTTGTTTGCCGAAGGGCGCAGAACGGGAAAAGCTAAAAAAGACAGGGCAATGCCGCCTAATACTAACAACCACGAAGCCAGCCCCAGGGTTGTGATTTGCTGCAGGCTGAGTGGATTGTTAGTGACTGACTGAAATAGCAATGCAGGAAAGAACACATAATAAACCAGCTTTTCAGTGTGATTGAAAAACTCTCTGGATAACCATTGACTACGAAATAACAACCAGCCCACGAGGACTAGGAAAACATCGGGTAGGATCAGACCAAAGGTGTGCAACATAATAAATTAAGCGCGTGGGTGGTGATGTTGATGAATTGCTTTAAGCCGGTGCTGGGCCACATGTGTATAAATCTGCGTGGTAGAAATATCAGCATGCCCCAATAACAATTGTACGGCGCGCAAGTCTGCACCATGCTCTAGTAAATGCGTCGCAAAAGCATGCCGTAGGGTGTGCGGTGATATCGGACCATCAATGCCAGCTTGTAGGGCGTATTTCTTAATGAGCTGCCAAAAAGCTTGGCGACTCATGCCGCGTCCAAGACGAGTAATAAATAGAAACGGGCTTTGTTTGTTTTTCAGTAACTGTGCGCGTGCATGCTGTACATAGTGCAAAATGCTTTGCTGAGCATGTTCACCCAAAGGCACGAGTCGATCCTTTCCTCCTTTACCATGCTGTACATGTATGATGCCAGCATCAAAATCACAGTGGTGGTGTTGAATGGCGATGAGCTCGCTCACACGTAGTCCTGTGGCATAAAGCGTCTCGAGCATTGCTTTATCGCGTGCTCCTTGGACGGTTTGATCAGCAGGTGCGTTGAGTAAAGCCTCGACCTGCTCTTGGCTTAGGCTGTGGGGCAGGCGCGGAGTGCTCTTGGCGGTATGCAAGTGCTGTGTTGGCTCTTGTGGGATATGCTTTTCACGCGCTGCCCATTGGTAAAACTTGCGAATACTGGCCAAACGCCTATTCACTGTACTGGCACGAGGCGCCAATGCAGGATCACTCAGCCAGCGTTGTAGCCATTCAGCGCGGGCTTCGAGTAGATTGCTTTGTTGCTGATCGGCCAACCAAGAAGACAAGAGCCGTAAATCACTGCGATAAGCCGCGAGTGTATTTTCCGCCAGTCCCTCTTCGAGCCACAAAGCTTGCACAAAAGCGTCGATGAGTAATTCGTCAGTAGAAGCAGACATGGCATAAATTATGCCTGAATTAAGAATGAGGTACGGCTGCTTTGATTATTTGCCTCTCGACCTCTCATAGTATGGACAGCACCTATGAATGTCTGTTCATCGCGTGTGGGTTAGGCAGATATTTACTGAAAATCCTCGGCTCATCAGTTATACAGGGTTCTGTACCTAGGTGTATAACGAGGATTCCACGCGGGGAAACGTCTTTTACTAGCTTTGCTCCTGCTCGTGATTTTTATCCTGATAGCACGGGTGACTCTTAGTCTAAACGTCGTAGAACCTGTTTTATCAGCTTTATTGCAAGCCCGAGCGCCCAATCAGTACATGTTTGGCGTCAATGGTGACCCATAGGAATTCGGGCCAGGGCTGGGGCCATTGCGCAACATCGGTATGCGGCAAAAGCACGGTCAATTCTTTGTGTTCGTCTAAAGCCAATAGAAATTGTTGGTGATTTTCGCTACCTTGGGTTTTTAGCACACGACCTTTAAAAATGCTTTTAGCTGGTTCGGCATGGGGCTTTTCAGGCGTTAACTGCACGGCAGTTGCTTTGATAAACACCAGAGTCTCTTGTTTTGTTAGCAGCCCTAGGTTGTGCCGACTGTCTTGGGTAATGGCTGCGTAAACCGGAGCGGAAAGCCCGATATCTAGCGTTAACAAAGCGTATAAAGCGTCTTGTTGGATTGCTTGGATGGTACCCATAAAGGTATTGCGGGCCGAGGTCTGGACCAACATTTTCTGCAATAATGTCAGCGTATCAGTATTGCCAGGTTCGATTTGTGCCAGGTGTTCTATAAATTGCTCGTGCAATTGGTGCATGTGCTGATACAGAGCCAAAATTTCTTGGGCTTTAGGGCTTAGCCAGGCCCCCCCGCCGCGTGTCCCCCCGGTAGCGCATATAATAAGGGGCTCTGAGGCTAGGCTATTGATGGTGTGGACGGCATCCCAAGCAGCTTTATAGCTCAGGTTGATGTGACGCGCCGCTGCTGCAATGGACCCATGCTCATGAATAGAGGCCAGCAACGCCATGCGTCGAGGGTTGCCCCAGTTGGTGGTGCCCGAGTGAAACCAAATCGAGCCGGCGAGTTCTATAGGTGGCAAAGAATCAGACATGGTCAAGTCGTTTAATAAAAAGGGAGGGTGCAGTGGCATCAATACCGCTAGAAACTATTGATCAGCACGAGTTGTTGCAATTAGCACCAGAAAAAACACAGATAATCACGGTCAATAATCGCTTTGCGCGGCGTGTTTTAGGCTTTTTTCAACAGCGCCTCGAAGAAACACAACAAGCCATGGTGATTGCCGAGGTGTTGCCAATCAATGCCTGGCTGCGACGTTGCGAAGAGGACCTCATAGTGACCTCGGCACACATGCCCGCAGCCTATGTACTGGATGCATTTAGTGCTGTACAGGTATGGGAAGAGGTCATTCGCCAAAGTGATGCTGATGAAAGCCCATTGATTGATATTGTACAAGCAGCCAAGCTGGCTTATGAAGCCGACCGTTTATTGGATGAGTGGTCAATACAGGTTGATGAGCTCGAGCAAAACCTAGACCACGAACGCTTTTTGGTATGGCGCGCTGCTTACGAAGAGTATTTGCAGGCACATGAATTAGATGATGAAAACCGCAGCGTAAATCGTATTATCGACGCTTTCGAGCAGGCGCAAATGCCTTTTGATGCACAACAGGTGGTATGGGTAGGGTTTCATGAGTTTTCGCCCCGTATAGAAAGGCTGCAAAATGCGTTACAGCAGCAGGCAGTGCAGCAGTATGTGCTGCAATGGCCCTCGACGCAGGCGCAATCAATATGGCAGGTGCGCGCAGAATCGACCGAGCAGGAATGGCAGTTAGCTGCTCAGTGGGCCCAAGAGCAGCTGCAAAAGAACCCTCAGGGGCGTTATGCAATTGTGGCTGCAGAATTAGAAAAAGATGCGCCTTTTGCGCGACGGGTGTTGGACCATCAATTAGATGCCGGTTGGAATATGGCTGTTGGCCGACCGTTAAGCGAATGGCCGCAGGTACGTCAAATTTTGGATTGGCTTGATTTGCTCAAAGCCTGGTGCCAAGCTTGGCGACAAAACCCCACCCAGCCGGTGGTGGCCCCTGATATGTTGGGGCCTGCTGTTTTAAATGGTGCCACCGGGCTACTGGACCTGTTAGGCCCGCGTTTGGACGCGCAGTGGCGCCACGAAGAAGCCTTGCAAATCAGTTGGCAGCAATGGGAGCAATGCCTAAAAGAGCAGGCCCCAGAGTTTTATGCGCGCTGGAATCAGGTGTGGGCACAGCTACAACAAGCTCCTCAGTACGAGACTGCAGATGGCTGGGTGCGACGCATCCGCGAATGGTTGCCTACACTGGGGTTGCCCGGAGAGCAAAACATAGACAGCGTAACCTATCAGGTATTGCAGGCCTTTGAAGAACGCCTGGTGCAATTTGCGCAGTATGGTTTAGCGTTGGGCCAGATGTCTTTGGGCCAGGCTATTTATATATTTAAAAGGCTCTGCCACGAGGTGCTCTTCCAGCCCGAACGCGATCCAGAGGCGCGCTTGGATGTGCTGGGTATGTTAGAGGCCGAAGGTGGACGATGGGATGGCGTATGGGTGTTAGGTCTGACTGATCAAGTCTTTCCTGCGGTGCCTAAACCAAATCCTTTTATTCCATTTAGTGCGCTGGCGCGACATCAAGCCCCTCGTTCTACCCCAGAACGAGAATTTGAATGGGCAAAAATTAGTTTTAATCAATTACAGTGCAGTGCGCCCGAGGTTTGGTTTAGTGCCCCTCAATTTGCAGGTGAAGAGGCGCTACGCCCTAGTCCTTTGATTAGCGCGTTCGAACACCAAGAGCGTAGCTTGCCAAGCCATCAAGAAACCGTGCTGCCCTGCGATATTATCAATGACCATTCAGCCCCCGCTGTGGATGTGCAGCGCGAAAACCTGCGCGGTGGTTCTGCTTTAATTGAAACCTTTGCACGTAACCCTCAATGGGCCTTTGTACGCTATCGGCTGTTAGCCCAAGGGCTGCCCGATTATGCCAGTCTGAGTCGTAGCCATGTATTGGGCAGTTTGATCCACGCGCTGCTAGAACGTCTGTGGCAAGGCATGAGTGATCCCAGTCGGGATGGCCTACAGAAATGGTTGCACACCCCTTATGCTCAACAGACCTTAGATGCATTATCGATACAGCTACAACAGGAATTACTAGAGGGCTTTCCTAGTGAAATTAAAGAGCTCTTAGGGCATTGGGCAGTTCAGGTGGTCATGCAATGGCTGCAATTTGAAGCGCAGCGCGATGAAAACTTTTTCTGTGTGGCGTCCGAAGAACAGGCACAGCTGCAAATTAAAGAATTAATTCTTAACTTGCGTATTGATCGTATTGATCAACTACCGGATGGACGCTTATTGCTGATTGATTATAAAACGGGTCTAAGCGCTAAATTGCCTAGCAAAGAATGGCAGCGATCGCGTCCTATCGAATTACAGTTGCCCATGTATGCAGGTTATTTACAAGGACAGCAGCGCCCAGTGGCCGGCATGGCGATTGCCAAGGTTAATGCAACAAAACCGGAGCTGGATGGACTGGGTGAACAGGTTTCACAAGAAGGTTTCAAGGATTATGAAAATCCTGCTATGGATTGGCCCGAACAGCTGATTGCGTGGCAAGTATATATCGAGCAGCTGGGCGCACAGTTATTGGCTGGGGACGCACAAAATATTATTTATGCATCAGAGGACTACAAGTACTGTGACGCATTGCCATTTTTGCGCATCACCACACAGGGAGAATACTATGAACAATAGACGCCCCAGTGATTACTTAGTCCGCGAGCGGGCGATTTCGATCGAGCACTCGTTTTTGGTCGAGGCGCCAGCAGGTTCGGGCAAGACCGAATTGCTCACGGACCGTATTTTGGCCTTGTTGGCTGTAGTCCGCAAGCCCGAAGAAATAGTCGCCATTACATTCACGCGCAAGGCTGCTGCCGAGATGCACCAGCGCGTGATCGAGAAACTCTCAGCGGCACACCAAGAACCCCCTGCAGAAGAGCATTTACGCAAAAGTTGGTCACTGGCCCGCGCTGCCTTGCAGCGAGACAGCGAACAGGGGTGGGATCTGCTCAACTATCCGGCACGTCTCGCCATCCGAACCATTGATTCATTATGTGCACATTTGGTGCAGGCAATGCCTTGGTCTAGTGGATTGGGTGGGATGCCAGATATCGCTGAAAATGCAGATGAGCTCTACCAGCAGGCTGCGGTAGAAACTCTCTTGCAGGCCACACCAGAGAACTCTATAGGCCAGGTATTAGCGCATTTGAATATGTCTTTTTCGCGGGCCGAAGATCTGATTGTTGAAATGCTAAAAAAACGCGAGCAGTGGCTGCCAGTAATAGCAGAAACATCAGATGTCGCTTTATTAGAAAATAATCTTTACGAATTAATTGAATGCGATTTGCGCGTGTTGGCTGAGGCGTTGCCTTTTGGTTGGGCCGATGAGCTAGCACCGCTAACGCGTTTTGCTTATGAGTCGTTGGTCGCCGAGGGGAGAAAGTGTGATTTTGAGGCCCTGTCTGATTGGCAGGGCGAAAATTTTTCTCCGACCGTCGACGAGCTTGCGCGTTGGCAAGGGTTGGCCAGCTTTTTATTAACAACCCAAGGCGAGTTACGCCGCCCAGGAGGGATTAACCGCACTCGTGGCTTTGCTCCCAAAGCTCCTCAAAAAGAGCAATTTACCCATTGGCTCGAAGCGCAGGACGCGACTGAAAGTTGGATTGCTCTGTTGAGCGAGGTACGACACTACCCGTTTGGATATACAGATGAGCAAAGCCAGATCCTACAGCATTTGGTCATGGTTTTACGCCAGGCTGCAGCTCATTTATGGGTGATCTTTGCTGAACAGCGTGCGGTAGATTTTAATGAGATTTCGCAACGTGCACTCACAGCACTAGGGCACGCACAAGACCCGACCGAGTTGCTATTGCGTTTGGACAGAAACATTCAACATTTGTTGGTGGACGAATTTCAAGACACCAGCCAATTGCAAATGCAAATACTCGAGCGTATTGTTTCTGGTTGGCAACCTGATGATGGGCGTACCGTGTTTTTAGTGGGTGATCCCATGCAATCCATTTATCGCTTTCGCAAGGCCGAAGTAGGATTGTTTTTAGAGATGAAATCTCAGGCCCATCTTGGCCCAGTTGAGCTCGAGGTGTTGCAGCTCAAAGAGAATTTCCGTTCCCATCCAGGGCTTGTAGAGTGGGTCAATCAGGCAGGGCCTCAATTATTGGCCACGCAAAATGACAGCGAGTTTGGGGCAGTGGCGTTTAATGCGGCCCAGCCCTTTCATCCTGGCAGTGGAACACGTGTGCAGGTCCATGATATCTGGCAATGGTACGAAAAAGAACTACCCGACGCAGAAAAAGAACGACGTAAACAGGGCCAGCAACAAGAAGCACAGGCGCGCGTGATTGAATTGTGCCAACAGGCTTTGCAACAGTACGACCAACAGAAAAGCCCTGTGGGGATTTTAGTGCGTGGGCGGGCTCATTTGGCTGGTTTGGTACGTGCGTTAACCCAGGCAGGTGTGCCTTGTCGAGCAGTCGAGTTAGATCCTCTGGGTTCACGTCCTGCCGTCCAAGATCTCATTCAGTTGGTACGTGCTCTAGTGCACCCAGGGGATCGCATGGCCTGGCTGGCATTGTTGCGATCGCCCTTATGTGGTCTAAAGCTAAATAGCCTATTTACGCTGTGCTCCCAGGCTGATAAGCACACCCCCATACCCGCTTTGTTGCAGCGGCTCGAGACGCTACAACCACAGTTGCCCGCAGATGAATACGAACGTTTATTATGGGTTGCTAACGGGCTGGACAGTACAACTAATAAAAATGGCGCCGCTACATTTCCTTCGTGGGTGCAGCGCTGTTGGCAACAGCTGGGCGGTGCTGCCATTTATCATTCGCCCACAGACCAGGAGGATGTCGAGCAGGTCTTTAGGCTGCTTGACGAGATAGCCCCTTATGGGAACCTAGATTTGCAGTTACTAGAAGAGCAGGTGGCTGAATTATTTGCTGCCCCTAGTAACGTAAGCCCGGCGGTCGAGGTCATGACTATCCATAAATCCAAAGGTTTAGAATTCGAATCGGTCATTTTATATGGTTTGGATCGGCAGGTGCGTGGCGATACCATACCTCTGGTGAGTTTTGAGGTGGGTCCTACGGGTATTTTGGTCGGGCCGATCGCTATCGATAAAAATGAGCCCGGCGTTGCGGACTTTATGCGCAAGCGCGAAGCGAAAAGGGCAGAAAATGAGTTGCGACGGTTGCTGTATGTTGCCCTGACCCGAGCGCGCAGCGAATTGCACCTGATTGCTAATATGACTTTTGATGCTGACAAGGGAGAGCCTAAAAAACCAGCGACAAATGTGCTTTTAGAGCGTTTGTGGACAATTATTGAAACAGAAATTCAGGTCCCTACTGCGCCTTCAGAGCAGCAACAAACAGCTGCTGCGGAATCTGACACGGCGGTAGGTAATCAACTAAAACGCATCTCATCGCAAGCTTGGGCAGATCTAGATTTACAAGCCCAACGCCAAGCACTACAACAGCGCAAAGCTACGACACAAAGCTGGCATTGGAGCGTCCCCGCCCAAGACGAGTCTGCAGTGGGCCAGGTCGCCCATGCTTGGCTAGAACGAATAGCACGCGATGGGATAGAACATTGGTCTACAGAGCGTTTACAGACCCTATTACCTGCTATTGAGCGCCAGCTCATGCGTACCGGATGTACTCGAGATTACCTGAGCACTGGTGTTTCCGAGGTATTGGATGCACTGAATAATACGCTAAATAGTGAGCGCGGGCGCTGGCTACTAACCGTCGCAAAAGCACAGCGCGAGTGGAGCTTGCTGGATCATCGGGGTCGTGTATCGATTATTGATTTAGCCATTGACCAACAAGATCATTGGCTGGTTGTGGATTATAAAACCACCATACCGCACGATGGCGAAGAGCTCTATGATTTTAAGCAGCGTATGCTGCGCCTGCACCAAGAACAACTGCAACGTTATTGCAGTCAGGTTACGGCCCTAGATGGACGTCCCGCGCGGGCTGCGCTGTATTTTCCGCGCATCGATCTTTGGGTAGAGCATAAATCCCTGTGAAAACATATAGTGTTTGTGGTACATTATTTGGTGGCGGGTCCCTTCGCATGGTTCAACAGCGAACCTGGTCAGGTCGGGAACGAAGCAGCCATAGCTGTCTCGAGCCAGTGCCGAAGTCAGGCTCGCCACTTTCTACCTGCGGGTCGTTCGTACCTGCACCCATAGCACTACACCCATTTGGCCGTATACTTTTATGTTTGCGTTTGATTCGCATGGGCACAGCTGCTTGGCAGCAGGGGCTCATCGATGAGGCATTCCCTTTTTTTCATCGAATCCGTTACACTAAGATTTTCCCTCTGATTAACGCAATTGCATGAGCTATCAAGTACTGGCCCGCAAGTGGCGCCCCCGAGACTTTTCTTCATTGGTTGGGCAGGAGCACGTCGTTCAAGCCCTGTCGCATGCCCTGGACGAACAGCGGCTGCACCATGCTTGGCTATTTACCGGGACTCGGGGAGTAGGGAAAACCACATTGGCACGGATTTTGGCCAAATGCCTAAATTGTGCCCAAGGGGTGACCGCCACCCCCTGTGGTAAATGTCAGGCGTGCATAGAGATTGATGAGGGTCGATTTGTTGACTACATTGAGCTCGACGCGGCATCTAACCGACGCGTCGAGGAAATGACCCAACTGCTCGAGCAAGCCGTTTATGCCCCAGGGGCAGGCCGCTACAAGGTCTACACCATCGATGAGGTTCATATGCTAACAGGGCATGCTTTTAATGCCATGTTGAAAACCCTCGAAGAACCCCCGGCGCACGTTAAATTCATCCTGGCGACGACTGATCCTCAAAAAATACCCGCGACGGTATTATCTCGCTGTCTGCAATTCAACTTAAAGCCGATCGCGCCCCCGATGATTGCAGAACACCTGCAAGAGATCTTGACCCAGGAAAACATCCAATACGAATCCCAGGCCTTGCTGGCCCTGGGCCAAGCTGCAGCCGGTTCGATGCGTGATGCATTGTCACTAACAGATCAAGCCATTGCTTATAGCGCTGCCGACATCAGTCTGCAAACTGTACAAGACATGCTGGGCAGCATTGATGGCAACTATCTAGTGTCTTTAATGCAAGGATTGCAAGCCCAAGACGCCCAAGCGCTTTTGCAAACTGCCGAGGAATTACACCAGCATGGCCTATCTTTTGGTCAGACACTAGCCGACTGGGCCGAGCTCTTATCCACAGTTGCTATGGCGCAGCGTGCTCCTGAATTTGTTGACCACAGCGTGTCATATCATCAGCACCTACCTCAGTGGGCGCAGGCGTTTAGCCCAGATGCTCTGCAATTGTTTTACACCGTAGCCATTCATAGCCGCAATGAATTGCACTTGGCGCCAACCGAGCACACTGGCTTTGTAATGGCATGTTTGCGTATGCTCACACTGCTCCCTGAGGGCGAGGTGCGACCCGTTGAGGACATCGCAGCTGCAGCTGATGTCTCAACCACAAAACACCCTGATTCAGTTGACGTAGCTCAACCCATAGCTCAGACTCGTGCAGACGCAGACGCAGACGCAGACGCAGACGCAGACACAGACACAGACACAGACACAGACACCACCGTAAATTCTCAGGCTGATGCTGAGCAGAGCGAGAGCACAGGCACGATAGGCGTAGAGGCCACCACCGCTACGGGCCTAGGGGCAGAGCAAGACGAGAGAAAAGGTGCGGAACAGGACGAGAAAAACAAAGAGTTTGAGCAATTAGATGACTCAATCCCAGCTGAAATCCCCCCTTGGGCTGATCTGCCTGCACCGACTACAGATGCTGAGCCTCAGCGGATGTCTCTGGCCCAAATGGACGCCAGTCAGTGGGCACGTTTGGCTGCGGAATTGCCTTTAAATGGTTGGGCAGCACAAATAGCTAAACGTAGCGAGTGGTTGCGCCACGAGCATGGCGAGGTTGTATTACGTTTAGAATTGCGTTCAGTTGACGATATGCAGGCTAAAACTCGCTTGAACACCGTTTTAAACGAGTATTTTGGCCAACCATTACGACTTACAATAGAATACGGCCGTACAGGTGCGGAAACGGCAGATGCCATCTATCAGGCACAGCTGCGCGAGCAACAAAAACGTGCCGAGCAAGCAGTGGCTGAGGATCCTTTTGTCCATCAGTTAAAGGACCAATTTGGTGCGCAGTTGGTCAAAGGTTCCATACAGCCGCGTAATCATTAATTTTCCCGAGATTTAATTGTGTTTTAAAAGGATATCACCATGAAAGGACAGCTAGCCGGTCTTATGCGCCAAGCACAGCGCATGCAAGAAGACATGAAAAAGGCCCAAGAAGAACTCGCCGAGATCGAGGTCGAAGGGGCAGCAGGGGGTGGCTTGGTCAAGGTCACCATGAGTTGCAAAAATGATGTGCGTCGCATCAATATTGATCCCGAGCTCCTCGAAGAGGATACCGACATGCTCGAGGACTTGATTGCCGCTGCATTTAATGATGCGCTGCGCAAAGCAGAAAAAACAGCCCAAGAAAAAATGTCTGGGCTAACAGCAGGTCTGCCTCTGCCACCAGGGATGAATTTACCCTTTTAATGAGTAGCCTTGTACCTGAGCCAGCACCCTTACGCCTTTTGATTGACGCCTTGAAACGCTTACCCGGTGTTGGTGAGCGTACCGCACGGCGGATGGCTTATTATTTGTTGCAGCACGATATCCAAGGTGCCGAAGCATTGTCCCAAGCGCTGGCAGGTGCCGTGCATAATCTACAACGTTGTACGCGTTGCAATGGCATTAGCGAAGAAGAGCTATGTGCACTGTGCACCAGTCCGCAACGCGATGCGTCGTTATTATGTGTGGTAGAAACCCCAGCCGACCAAAGCATGATAGAGGCCAGCCACGGATATAGTGGTTTGTACTATGTGTTGATGGGCAGGTTGGCGCCTATTGATGGGGTGGGGCCCGAGGCGCTTCAAATAGAAAGGTTATTAGCCCGGGCAGCAGCCCCAGAGGTCAAAGAGGTCATTCTGGCAACAAACTTTACATCCGAGGGCGAGACAACAGCACATCACTTGGCTGAGCTGCTGCGTGCCCGCGGTGTGCGCCTAAGTCGCTTGGCGCGTGGCGTCCCCGCAGGCAGCGAGCTCGAATACGTGGATGCCAGCACAATTGCTTGGGCACTGCACGAACGTAAGAGCACTTAGAGTTCAAAAGCATTTCAGACGCATAAGACGACACGCTCATTTGGTTTCTTGTGCATGTTAGCCTTTTTGCGCATTTTGAATGAGCTCATCCAGCTTTTTACTGTCACGGATAAACAGACGGATACCTTCGGCCAGTTTTTCAGTGGCCATGGCATCGTTATTGAGTTCTGTACGGAAGACCACCTCGTTATTAGGCATCCATGCAGCTTTGCTGTTTTTGGCGCTTTCAGGGTTTAAACGCTGCTCGACCGTGCCTTGCTTTGACTGTAATTCAGCCAACAGAGTAGGGCTGATGGTCAGCAAATCACATCCTGCGAGCGCCAAAACCTGCCCCGAGTTTCTGAAACTAGCACCCATGATTTCGGTATTGATATCGTAGATTTTGTAATAGTTATAGATACGTTCTACGGATTGTACCCCGGGGTCATTAGGGCCTGCGTTGGCGGCCTCATCCCATTGGTCGGCAGCATTCTTTTTGTACCAGTCATAGATGCGACCAACAAAAGGTGAAATCAGGGTGACCTTGGCCTGAGCACAAGCCACCGCCTGGGGCATCGAAAACAATAGGGTCAGATTGCAATTAATACCTTCGGCCTGTAGTTGACGCGCAGCCTCGATACCTTCCCAGGTGGCTGCGATTTTGATCAACACGCGCTCACGCTCAATGTGGTGGTCCTCGTAGCGCTGGATGATGTGTCGCGCGCGCTCGATGGTTGCTAGGGTATCAAAGGATAGGCGAGCATCAACCTCGGTCGAGACACGACCTGGGATCAGGGCCAAAATATCACGGCCAAGTGCTACTATCAGTCGATCACTGAGCTCATTCAAGCTTGCGTGAGGGTGGTCACGGATGACCTGTTCAAGCAAAGGCTTGTATTCATCCTTGACCAACGTGTTTAATACCAACGAAGGGTTGGTGGTGGCGTCTGTGGGCCGATAACGCTTGATAGCCTCTACGTCGCCTGTATCAGCAACTACAGTGGTGACATCGCGCAGTGAATCAAGTAAGGACTTTGTCATTAGAATCTTTCCCTTATCATGTTTAATCGTCACTTGGTATCGTAAATATTTTAGATTTTAATGTATCGGTTTGGGTTCCTGCCAACTCGAGGTATAATTTGCAAGTTTATTTAAATTAAGTAGCTGGGGTTAACCGTGCTGTCGTCTATATTTCCCGACACAATGCAGTATTCGCGCCCTGCCATTTTGGCACTGGCGGATGGGTCCATCTTTCATGGTTATGCCTTTGGGGCAGATGGCCATGCAGTAGCCGAGGTGGTTTTTAATACCTCGATGACTGGATATCAAGAAATACTCACTGATCCAAGTTATTTTGGTCAAATCGTTACATTAACGTACCCACACATAGGTAACACTGGGGTAAACCCCGAGGACGTTGAGTCCAAGGGGGTGCAGGCGGCTGGATTAATTGTGCGTGACAATGCCGCCTATATGTCTAACTTTCGTGCCCAAGAGGGTTTGTCTGAGTATTTACGACAGAATAATGTGGTGGCCATTACGGGGGTAGATACCCGTAGCCTCACGCGTCAAATCCGCGACAGCGGGACACAGGCGGGTTGTATTCTGGTTGGCACAGACGAACAACAGGCGTTAGAGCTGGCGCGTGATTATTCATTAAAAGCCAACCAAATGTTGGCACCACAGGTATCCACAGATCAGAACTACGAATGGTCACAGGGGCTTTGGGCATTGGGCCAGGGCTTCGAGGCCGCAGGTGATCTCAACAAGCATGTAGTTGTAGTGGATTTTGGTGTCAAACAAAGCATCTTGCGTCAGTTAGTCTCCAGAGGTTGTCAGGTCACTGTGGTCCCCGCCCAAACTGATGCCGCAGCCATCCAAGAGCTTAATCCTGATGGGGTGTTATTATCCAATGGTCCAGGTAATCCAGCTCTATGTACAGAGGCCATCGAAACAGCCCAGGCGCTGATTGAGGCAGATATCCCTGTGTTTGGTGTTTGCTTGGGGCATCAGATCCTCGGTCATGCATTAGGGGCCAATAGCATCAAGCTAACAGCGGGTCATCATGGTTCTAACCATCCCGTCCAAGAGCTGTCGACGCACAAGGTTTACATCACCAGTCAAAACCATAATTACGCTCTTGACGAGGATACCTTTACAGCCGATATGGTGCTCACGCATCGCTCATTATTTGACCGCAGCGTGCAGGGTTTTATGCACAAAACCAAACCCGTATTTGGTTTCCAAGGGCATCCCGAGGCCAATCCAGGGCCACGAGATATAGCTGCACTATTCGACGTTTTCATCGATTTCATGACCCCATCCCAAAAAGCCTAAGCCAAAGGTCAACAGCATTATGCCAAAGCGTACAGATATTGAAAGTATTTTGATTATTGGAGCCGGCCCCATTGTGATTGGGCAGGCATGTGAGTTTGATTATTCCGGGGCCCAAGCTTGTAAAGCTTTGAAAAAAGCAGGCTATCGCACGATTCTCGTCAATAGCAATCCAGCTACTATCATGACTGACCCCGACACGGCAGATGTGACCTATGTCGAGCCCATCACCTGGCAGGCCGTGGCCAAAATTATCGAGCGCGAGCGCCCCGACGCACTTTTGCCCACGATGGGGGGCCAGACGGCACTAAATTGTGCGTTGGATTTAGATCGCGAAGGAATTTTGGATAAATATGGCGTCGAAATGATCGGTGCCAATGCGGACGCCATTGACAAAGCCGAAGACCGCCTCAAGTTTAAAGATGCGATGACTAAAATTGGCTTGGAGTCAGCCAAGTCAGGTATTGCGCACAGCATGGAAGAGGCCTGGGCAGTACAGACATCGATCGCCAAAACAGTCGGTGGCTCTGGCTTCCCAGTTGTAATTCGCCCCAGCTTTACATTGGGTGGCACGGGCGGTGGTATCGCGTATAACTACCAAGAGTTTGAGGACATTTGCAGGCGCGGCCTCGAGGCTTCACCCACCACTGAGTTACTCATCGAAGAGTCCTTGCTGGGCTGGAAAGAGTTCGAGATGGAGGTCGTCCGCGACCAAGCCGATAATTGCATTATTGTCTGCTCAATCGAAAACCTGGATCCCATGGGGGTACATACAGGTGATTCCATCACAGTAGCACCCGCTCAAACTCTAACCGATCGTGAATATCAGATCATGCGCCAGGCATCGCTGGCGGTCTTACGTGAAATCGGGGTTGAAACAGGGGGCGCCAACGTACAATTTGCCACCCATCCTGACAATGGTCGTCTCATTGTCATCGAGATGAATCCGCGCGTCTCTCGTTCTTCGGCCTTGGCCTCAAAAGCCACTGGCTTTCCAATTGCCAAAATCGCCGCTTTATTGGCAGTGGGTTACACCTTGGATGAGTTGGATAACGAAATCACAGAAGGGCGTACGCCAGCTTCTTTTGAGCCCAGCATTGATTATGTCGTTACCAAAATCCCACGTTTTGCGTTCGAAAAATTCCCTCAAGCCAACTCTAGATTGACCACTCAAATGAAATCCGTGGGCGAGGTCATGGCGATTGGGCGCACGTTTCAGGAATCCTTCCAAAAAGCCTTGCGCGGCCTAGAGGTCGGTGTAGACGGCCTTAATCAGATGACGACTGATCACGAGGTCCTGCAGGTAGAGCTGGCCGAACCTGGGCCAGAGCGCATTTGGTACGTCGGTGATGCTTTTGCACAAGGGTTTAGTCTAGAAAAAGTACACGAAATTACGCGTATTGATCCTTGGTTTTTAGCTCAAATAAAAGAAATAGTAGACATTGAGCTGGCATTAGAGCAACGCACCCTGCCCGAGCTCGATGAGCAAACTCTGCTAGAACTAAAGCGCCGTGGGTTTTCTGATCGCCGATTGGCTTTCTTATTGGATACCATCGAATCCGAGGTCCGCAGACGTCGCCACAAATTTGGCATCCATCCAGTTTACAAACGGGTGGATACCTGCGCAGGCGAATTCGCTACAGACACAGCATACCTATACTCGACCTACGAGCAAGAGTGCGAATCTAATCCCAGCGATAAACAAAAAATTATCGTTCTTGGAGGCGGCCCAAACCGCATTGGCCAAGGGATTGAATTCGACTACTGCTGTGTGCATGCCGCATTGGCCCTCAAAGAGGATGGCTATGAGACCATCATGGTCAACTGTAACCCCGAGACTGTCTCTACTGACTACGACACCTCGGATCGCTTGTACTTTGAGCCTTTAACGCTCGAAGACGTATTAGAAATCGTAGCCCTGGAGAAACCTGTTGGCATGATTGTCCAATACGGGGGACAAACTCCACTAAAATTAGCTCGTGAACTAGAAGCTAATGGGGTACCCATTATTGGCACTAGCCCAGAATCCATCGATATTGCCGAAGACCGCGAGCGTTTTCAAAAACTACTTAACAAATTAGGTCTGCGTCAGCCCCCAAACCGAACAGCTCGTACCGAGGCCGAGGCCTTGGCCTTGGCAGCAGAGATTGGTTACCCCATCGTGGTACGTCCCAGCTATGTACTAGGGGGGCGTGCCATGGAGATTGTGCACGAACAAGCCGACCTAGAGCGTTATATGCGCGAGGCAGTCAAGGTCAGTAATGATTCACCCGTGCTGCTGGACCACTTTCTAAATAACGCCATCGAAGTCGATGTTGATTGCATCTCTAACGGCGAGGAAGTATACATCGGCGGTGTGATGGAGCACATCGAACAAGCCGGTGTTCACTCGGGTGACTCGGCCTGCTCGTTGCCCCCGTACTCACTATCTGACGAGGTTGTACAAGAAATTCAACGCCAAACCACATTAATGGCAAAGGCCTTGAACGTCAAAGGCCTCATGAACGTACAGTTCGCCATCCAAGATGGCGAGGTGTTTGTCCTCGAGGTTAACCCGCGCGCCTCACGTACAGTTCCCTTTGTCTCTAAAGCCACCGGCTTACAGCTAGCCAAACTGGCAGCCCAAGTCATGGCTGGCAAACCCATGAGTGAATTAAATCTGAATAACATGGCGCGCCCAGGATTTTATTCAGTCAAAGAGGCTGTCTTCCCCTTTGTAAAATTCCCCGGGGTAGATACTATTTTGGGTCCTGAAATGAAATCCACTGGCGAGGTCATGGGAGTAGGGCGCAGCTTTGCAGAAGCCTTTGTCAAATCTCAAATTGGTGCGGGTGTCATCCTGCCTGAGTCAGGCAACGCCTTCCTTAGCGTACGCGATGCGGATAAACCACGCGCAGTACAGGTCGCAAAAGCACTCGTAGAATTGGGCTTTGACCTAGTAGCCACCCGAGGTACCGCAGCTGCCATTGCCCAAGCAGGTCTACCTGTAAACATCGTCAACAAGGTGACCGAAGGACGTCCTCATATCGTTGACATGATTAAAAACCGCGAAATTGTCATCGTGATCAACACGGTCGAAGAGCGACGCAATGCGATTGCAGATTCGCGTACTATCCGCACTCATGCTTTAGCAGAAAACCTGGCCTATTACACCACCATTGCAGGTGCCTTAGCCGCAGTACAGGGGCTACACTACCTACGTCATGGTGACGGCCTTAGCGTGTATTCTCTACAAGATATGCATACCATGGTCTAGACCCTGCAGCAGCGTTGTTTGAAATAAAACAGGCGCGTAATGAAATTTTCCCGGGACCTTGCTCGTTATCACGTGCTGCGAAGCCCACTCGAAAATTTATTACGCGCCTTCTACCGAATGCAGCGCTGAGAGCTATGCTTGATAAGTCTTGCAGGGCGACGGATAGTGGGATCCATGCAATTCAAACGCGGCAGAAAAATACGTTATTCAGCTGCCTGCAAATGCTCTGTAATCTCCCACGCTATAGGCGCCCATACAGCATCGGTAGGCTGGATCTGAAAATGATTGATACTGGTGTTTTGTATTGGACGTGGGCGCTGAGCATATAAGTCCAGACCATGGGTCTGACGCCAAACAATATCTATCACACCGCCGTGGGCGAATAAGGCCACGCTTTGACCTTGGTGTTGTCGGGCTAAATCTTCGATAGCCTGTATGATTCGTTGTTGAAATTGTACCAGGCTCTCGCCATCGGGGACCTCTTGGTTGGGGTCGCGCAGATTGGGGCTAGTCGTAGAGTCGTTGCCATCATCAGTGTTTTTCTCAACAGGGCGCATGAATGGGCGCCAGTGCTTGCCCTCGTAAATGCCATAGCTGCGCTCACGTAGGCGCTCGTCTTGGAGTATGGGCAGTGCGGTATGTTGTAGAGCGATGGTAGCGGTTTCTTTGGCCCGCCCCAAGTCACTGCTGATTACGGTGTCAAATAAAGAACAAATTTGCTTGCTTTGTAGATAGCGCTGCAGATTTTCAGCCTGCTGGCGCCCCGCCTCATTAAGAGGGATGTCAACCCAACCTTGGAGACGCTGTTTGGCGTTCCAGGCGGTTTCGCCATGTCTAATGAGCCAGAATTGAGTTTTATCAGTCATTGAAATCGTATTTGTTGAGAGGGTTGTAAAACTATTACCAAAAACACAGTGAGTGCGTGGTGTTGTTTTGGTGAAACGGGTAAACTGTGGGGCGTTTGTGCTGAATCACAGCTGCTTTTCATATTAGCGCAAGTCACACATCATTCAAGCTTTTCCTCTATAGCTAAAATATCTAACAGGTTTGTTTCACTATGTCACAGACATTTTTCCCTCGCTGGCGGCGTGTTTCTGGTACCTCCGCTGATACGGTTGTTTTACCCGAAGAGTATTTGCCACTACCGCAAAGCATCGCCATGTCGGCTCAACACGTAGTGGCTATGTTTGGCTCTACGATTTTAGCGCCTTTATTGATGGGTTTTGATCCTAATCTAGCCATATTGATGTCTGGGTTGGGGACATTGATTTTTTTCTTTTTTGTGCGGGGGCGGGTTCCCAGCTATTTAGGGTCTAGCTTTGCTTTTATTGGTGGCGTGGTTGCTGTGACAGGTTACGCAGGTAGTGGGCCCAATCCTAATATAGGGGTTGCGCTAGGCGCCATCATCGTTTGCGGGCTGGTGTATACGCTAATTGGTTTTCTAGTGTGGTTAGCTGATAGAAAAACAGGTCGGGCAGCTGCATTAATTAATAGAATGATGCCACCCGTAGTGACCGGGGCCATCGTTGCTGTGATTGGGCTTAATTTAGCACCATTGGCTGCCGAGGGCGCAATGGGAGGGAGTACTTTTGAGGCTTTGATGGCCCTGATGACAGTACTATCCGTAGGGGCTGTGGCCATGTATAGCCGTGGCGTCGTGCAGCGTTTATTGATTTTAGTTGGTTTGATCGTGGCATGTTTGATTTATGCTGGGTTGACCAACGGTTTGGGCTTAGGAACACCCATGGATACCTCCAAGGTCGCCGCTGCCCCTTGGTTCGGTTTGCCGACTCTTTCTGCACCCGTTTTTGCACCTGAAGCAATGACAGTCATTGTTCCTGTGGCCATTATCTTAGTGGCCGAAAATCTCGGTCATATCAAAGCTGTGGCCGCGATGACCGAGCGCAATCTGGATAAGTATTTAGGCCCAGCCTTTATGGGGGACGGGGTGGCAACCATGGTTTCAGCCTCGATGGGGGGAACCGGGGTGACTACCTATGCTGAAAACATTGGGGTTATGGCCGCCACACGGATTTATTCTTCGTTGTTGTTTGTGTTAGCCGCTTGTATGGCCATTTTTTTAGGTTTTTCACCTAAATTTGGTGAGGTCATTCGCATGATTCCTGGACCCGTACTAGGGGGGATGTCAATTGTGGTCTTTGGTTTGATTACCGTTGCAGGAGCACGCATTTGGGTCGTTAACCAAGTGGATTTCAGTAAAAGTAAAAACCTGTTAGTTGCTGCTGTGACCCTTATCTTGGGGGCAGGCAACTTTGGGATTGAAATTGGTTTTTTACGCTTGGATGGTATTGGTACAGCTACTTTTGGGGCCATTATTTTGCACGCTCTACTATCCCTGCGTCCAGAGCCACAAACAGCAGAAAAGTAAAACTTTTGTTTGAGGCTACGCTAACGCGAGTTGGCTATGCTAGAATTAAGTTTGCAAAACATAGTTCACTCGCGCGCACCCCTCTGGTGCGCCTGTCTCTGACTTTTCCTGTTTTTGCCGTCGAATTTTATCTATTTGCCGCATCATGCGGCAAGGGTTTTTTTATTAATTCAGCGCTCCTGAATATTTAGGAGCGCTTTTACTTGTTCATTTAGGTTAGCTATGTCTTCTATTCCTATCACCGTACAGGGCGCAAAGCTCATTGAGGCCGAACTCGAGCGTTTGAAAACTGTCGAGCGTCCAGATGTCATTAATGCCATCGCCGAGGCTCGTGCCCAAGGGGATTTGTCTGAAAACGCCGAATATGACGCTGCACGCGAGCGTCAGGCATTTGTTGAGGGCAAGATTCGTGAGCTCGAAGGCACGTTGTCTAACGCGCAGATTATTGACCCGGCAGATTTAGACGCAAATGATCAAATAGTATTTGGTGCTACTGTCACCTTACTTGATATGGAAAGCGAAGAAGAGGTGCAATACCAAATCGTGGGCGATGTAGAGTCTGACATCAGACAGGGCAAGATCTCTGTGCTTAGTCCTGTTGCGCGTGCCTTGATCGGCAAGACCGAAGGGGATGTCACCGAGGTACAAACCCCCGGTGGCGTGCGCGAGTTTGAAATCATTGAGGTTAGCTACCGCTAATTTCAAATAGCAAATAGCTACTTGTAGTGGTTATTTGCCTTTTTTCTTTTGAATCCGCCCAGACTTGGTCTTTTTTAGTCCCTGGGCGGCATATTTTTTAGGTGTATAGGGCTCGTTTCGCCCGCGTCGCAAAGGATTATGTAGCTCATTATCTGGGGTATTATCTAGCAACGCAGGTTTAAAGGGGTTGCGCTTATAAATGGTCAGCGTTTTCCCCAGATGATGAATAGGTTCGGCCTCAAGCGCAGTACAGATTTCCTGTAAATAGGCTTGCCGGACGCTACGTTCGTCCTCGCTAATTCTAATTTTAATCAGCTGGTGCGCCTGTAAGTGCGTATCAATTTCCTTGAGTACAGCATCAGTGATCCCTTGGTCACCCACCAGCACCACTGGTTTTAAATGATGGGCCAGAGCACGATATTCATTACGCTCAGAAGTTGTAATAGAGAGTTTTGGCATAAAAAAGTATAAGATAAAGGTATTATGAGTAGACGAAAAGGTTCTAATGCCTGGATGCAGCGCCATGTAAACGACCCCTATGTTAAAAAGGCGCAGCAACACGGCTATCGCGCACGCGCGGCATTCAAACTAATTGAAATCCTGGCAGCAGAGAATCTGTTGCATAAAGGTAACATTGTGGTCGACTTAGGCGCTGCGCCTGGCAGCTGGTCTCAGGTCGCCCGTGAACGCCTTATAGAGGACAACGGGCAAATCAACGGCCGTATTGTGGCGTTGGACATATTGCCAATGGATCCCATCGATGGGGTAGATTTCATTTTAGGCGATTTTCGTGAGCAAGAGGTACTGGATGCGCTCGAAAAAACCTTAGGTGGGCAAAAGGTTGATCTTGTGTTATCCGATATGGCCCCTAATCTATCAGGTATTGCGGTTGCGGATGCAGCACGTGTAGAGCATTTATGCGAACTGGCCTTGGACTTTGCTCGGGAACATTTACGTCCCAATGGGGCTCTCATAGTAAAGACCTTTCATGGGCGCGGCTACGCGCAAATTGTCGAGGCATTCAAACAGCAATTCAAGCGCGTCCAGGTGCGCAAGCCACAGTCATCACGTGATAGTTCTGCAGAGGTCTTCCTGGTAGGTAGAAGTCCAAAGATTTAAAACTTTTAAAACGTAGCCCTGGTTTTCAGGTAGAATGACTGTATAACGCACTTAGGCCTAGATCGGCCAAGTTAGACTTAGCAGGAGGTTGGCGTTGAACAACTCATTTTCAAAGGTGGCCATATGGATGGTCATCGCGTTGGTGCTTTTCACTGTTTTCAAGCAGTTTGATGGGCGTCCCGCGGCCACTGATGCAGTAACCTATACGCAGTTTATGGACGATGCCCGTGCGGGCAAAATCACCAAGGTAGACATCCAGGGCGATACCCTGCATGTCACGCCTGAGGGTGGTCGTTCTTATACTATTACATCGCCGGGTGACTTGTGGATGGTGCCCGAGCTCGTCAAATCTGGGGTTCAGGTCTCTGGTAAAGCTCGCGAAGAGCCCTCTTTCCTGACCAGCATCTTTATTTCTTGGTTCCCCATGCTATTGCTGATTGGGGTGTGGATTTTCTTCATGCGGCAAATGCAGGGTGGCGGCAAAGGGGGCGCCTTTAGTTTCGGCAAGTCCCGCGCGCGCATGATAGACGAAAACAGCAACAACGTTACTTTTGTTGATGTAGCGGGTTGCGACGAGGCCAAAGAAGACGTCCAAGAACTGGTTGATTTCTTGCGTGATCCATCACGCTTTCAACGTCTTGGTGGCCGTATTCCCCGTGGAACCCTCATGGTAGGCCCTCCCGGGACCGGTAAAACTCTTTTGGCTCGTGCCATTGCTGGCGAGGCCAAGGTTCCCTTCTTTACCATTTCAGGTTCCGACTTTGTCGAGATGTTCGTAGGGGTCGGTGCAGCGCGTGTTCGTGATATGTTCGAGCAGGCCAAAAAGCAAGCCCCATGCATTATCTTTATTGATGAAATCGATGCGGTTGGGCGCCAACGTGGTGCAGGCCTGGGTGGTGGTAACGACGAACGCGAACAAACGCTTAACCAACTATTAGTTGAGATGGACGGCTTTGAGAGCGGCGAGGGCGTCTTAGTCATTGCGGCTACCAACCGTCCTGACGTACTTGACCCAGCGCTATTACGTCCTGGCCGTTTTGACCGCCAGGTTGTCGTCGGTCTGCCGGACATTCGTGGCCGTGAGCAAATCTTGCACGTACACATGCGCAAGGTTCCCTTGGCCAATAATGTCGATGCGCATATTTTAGCGCGTGGCACACCCGGATTTTCAGGGGCTGATTTGGCTAACCTGGTCAACGAGGCTGCACTGTTTGCGGCACGTCGCAATGGCCGCACTGTTGACATGCAAGACTTCGAGCAGGCCAAGGACAAGATCATCATGGGTGCCGAGCGCCGTTCCATGATCATGCCCGAGGAAGAGCGCCGCAACACTGCTTACCACGAGGCTGGTCACGCATTGGTTGCGCGCATGCTGCCCAAAACTGACCCCGTACACAAGGTCACCATCATTCCACGTGGTCGCGCCTTGGGTGTAACCATGCAGTTGCCCGAAACTGACCGCTACAGCATGGACAAAGAACGCTTGCTCAACATGATCGCGGTTCTTTTTGGGGGCAGAATTGCCGAAGAAGTCTTTATGAATCAGATGACTACCGGAGCATCCAACGACTTTGAGCGTGCGACACAACTAGCACGAGACATCGTCACCCGCTACGGTATGACCGATAGCTTGGGGCCCATGGTTTATGTTGAAAATGACGAAGAGGTTTTCTTAGGCCGCAGTATTGGCAAAGGCAACGCCTTGTCCGAAGATACGATGCAAAAAGTTGATCGCGAGATCCGCAGCATCATCGATGAACAATACACGATTGCACGCGACCTCATCGAGGATAACCGCGACAAGATGGAAGCCATGGCACAAGCTCTGCTCGAGTGGGAAACCATCGATGCCGAGCAAATTGACGACATCATGGCCGGGCGTCCACCACGTCCACCCAAAGATTACTCTGACAGTGGAGGTGGCAATCAAACAGATAGAACACCGCCAGCAGATGGGGTAAAATCAGATGACGGAGATTCCGCAGACGATAAGCCTGCGACCTCGCCTGTCTAAATATATCTGTGTGTAGTATTTCGCATGAATAATTATTGGCTTTGCGGGCGCTTCGAGCTTTCACTCGAGCGCCCGTTACTCATGGGTATCGTTAATGTTACCCCCGACTCTTTTTCTGATGGGCAAAAGTACTTAGCTGCCGATCATGCCGTTGCACATGCTAGGGATCTAATTGCCCAAGGAGCAGATATCCTGGATATCGGCGGCGAATCGTCTCGCCCCGGTGCCGAGCCCGTCCCCTTGGATACTGAGTTACAGCGACTTTTGCCTGTTATCGAGGGGTTGCGCAGTCTCGACGTGCCTATTTCCATTGACACTTTTAAACCCGAGGTCATGCGTGTTGTGCTGGACGCAGGGGCGGATATTATTAATGACATTAGTGGCTTTAGGACTGCTGCAGCCCGCCAGGTTGTTGCCCAGAGCCAATGTGGTTTGTGTATCATGCACATGCGGGGCGAGCCCCGAACCATGCAACAAAACCCCGTTTATGACGATCTCAAAGCCCAAGTACGAGACTTTTTGCATAAACAGGTACAAGCTTTACGTGCATTAGGCGTCAGTGACCAACGCATGATGCTAGACCCCGGTCTGGGGTTTGGCAAAACTGTGCAGCATAACTATACCTTGCTGCGCGATTTCAAGCAGTTGGATATTGATGGTTTGCCTTGGTTGATTGCTTTATCTAGAAAGGGGATGATTGGGCAGGTTACCGGGCGCCCTGTAAATGATCGCATGGTTGGCAGCATCGCTGGCATGCTAGCAGCTGTAGCACGTGGCGCTGCTGTTGTCCGTATGCATGATGTCGCTGCTGCCCGTGATGCGTTAAATGTTTGGTTAGCAACTCAGGATCCTTCTGAATTATGACGACAAAAAAATATTTTGGCACGGACGGTATCCGTGGCGTAGTGGGTGGGCAGCTGATTAATGCTGAGTTTGCCCTGCGTTTGGGTTATGCAGCAGGGGTAGTGCTTGCTCAAGAGCAACACACGACAGCACGACCTACAGTTGTAATTGGTAAAGACACGCGAATCTCGGGTTATATGCTCGAATCAGCCCTTGAGGCGGGCTTATCCGCTGCGGGTGTTGATGTGCTATTGGCAGGCCCAGTACCAACGCCTGCAGTAGCCTATCTGACAAGTACATTACGGCTGAGCGCAGGCATTGTCATTAGCGCATCCCATAATCCCTATTACGATAATGGAATCAAGTTTTTTTCGGCCCAAGGTATGAAATTGCCCGATGAGGTCGAGCTAGCAATTGAGCAGCATCTGGATGAGCCTATTGGCTGTGTATCCTCAGATAAATTAGGGCGTGCATCGCGCATCACTGACGCCGCTGGTCGCTACATTGAGTTTTGTAAAAGTACTTTCCCTAATGATCTCAACCTCTCTGGTTTCAAGATCGTCGTTGATGCAGCGCACGGGGCTGCCTACCACATTGCTCCATTTGTTTTCCGTGAGCTGGGGGCCGAGGTTGTTGAAATTGGTTGCTCGCCCAATGGTTTCAATATTAACGAGGGCGTAGGTGCTCTTCATCCTCAGCACTTATTGTCCGTTGTGCAAAAATACAGCGCTGACCTGGGCATTGCTCTAGATGGTGATGCTGATCGATTACAGATGGTTGATCGAGGGGGGCGTGTTTATAACGGTGATGAACTGCTTTACATGATCGTGCGTGATCGCATGCTTAGCCAAAAGGTTCCAGGTGTGGTTGGCACATTGATGTCAAATTTGGGGCTAGAGCACAGACTGAATGCGCTGGGCGTGGATTTTGTACGCGCTCAGGTTGGAGACCGTTATGTACTTGAGCAGCTGCGCGAGCGCGGCTGGCATTACGGGGGCGAGAGCTCGGGACATATCCTGTGCTTGGATAACCACACTACCGGAGACGGTATAATTGCTGCATTACAAATTCTGACCTCGATGCGTCACCACCAATGCTCCTTGGCTGAGCTGGTTGCTGATTTAACAATGTACCCCCAACATATGGAAAATATTGAATGGGAACGCGGCCGCGATTGGACAACCCATGGTCCGCTTATGCAGGCCAAAGAACAGGTCGAGGCCCAATTAGGTCAAAGTGGTCGCGTGTTAATTCGTCCCTCAGGTACCGAACCCAAACTACGTATTATGGTCGAGGCAGAAAACACTAAAATGCTAAAAGAGGCGATGAGCACACTTTTAGATGCGACCAATAAAATGTAATATGAGAACAAGGGCTTATTAGCTTGTGCTGTGCAAAAGCAGAAAAACAGGGGTTATGCCATGCTCGAATTAGCACCTTCTCGTTTTGCCAACCTTCGTAGTCAAGCTTTATGGCAAGACGATGACAAGGATGGCTTGCAACTACGTCTTGCCGCTACGGCTGCCGATCTACAGGCAGTGCAACGGCTGCGTTATGATATTTTCACCGAAGAGTTACATGCGGTATTTCCAGATGCCGAGCAGGGGTTGGATAGCGACCATTTTGACAGTTGGTGCGAGCATTTTATGGTGGTTGATAGAAACACCGAGCAAGTGGTAGGTACTTATCGATTGCTCACCCCTGAAAGTGCTGTGGCGGCCGGTGGGTACTATTCAGAACAAGAATTTAATCTCGACCCTTTACTAGATATTCGTCAGAGTTTGGTCGAGGTAGGGCGTTCATGTATTCATGCTAATTACCGTACCGGGCGGGTCATCATGCTTTTGTGGTCTGGTATTGCAGCCATCATGCGCGCCGGCGGATATCGTTATTTATTAGGGTGTGCCAGTGTTAGCTTGCGTGATGATGGGGTGACTGCCGCCGAGGTCTGGCGACACACCCAAGACAGCATGGCCAAGCATAACCACATGCCTCGTTTGCAACCCATCCATCGCTATCCTGTAGAAAAGCTCAATAGCACCTTGCCTGCTCGTATTCCACCACTCATCAAGGGCTACCTCAACTTGGGTGCAGTCATTTGTGGTGCGCCGGCCTGGGATCCGGATTTTAATACGGCTGATTTTCCTATTTTGCTCGATTTAGGGTTTATGGATGAGCGTTACCGCAAGCATTTCAATCTCTGAGCACTAATTATAGTCCATCAATCAGCGCCTTGATGTGTCTGGTTTTAGTTTCTTGTCATCATAGTGTCATATTGATTTAATATCCTATAGACAACTAAGCTTTCACTCGCTGCCAGCCATGGTAGTGCTACTGTATTTATGCAAATCAAATCTTTTCCTGGTCCTTTGCTGCTGACGTTGATGACGCTGCTGGCGCTGTTTGCATCGACAGCTCACGCTGTGAATATCACTGGTGCTGGGGCATCTTTGCCGTATCCAGTTTATGCAAAGTGGGCTGCCGAATACCATCAAGAGAGCTCAAAGCAGGTTAATTACCAATCAATAGGTTCTGGCGGTGGGCAGCAGCAAATTATTGTGGGTACAGTCGCATTTGGCGCGACTGATGACCCCATGACTGGGCAGGAACTGCAAAAAGAACAACTACTTCAATTTCCCGCAGTTATCGGCGGTATTGTGCCAGTGGTCAATTTACCAGGCATTAAACCCGGTCAACTGCGTCTGACAGGCCCGCTGTTGGCTGATATTTATTTAGGCAAAATTACCCACTGGGATGATCCCGCCATTCAAGCGGTGAATCCTGACTTATCTTTGCCTGCGCGGTCTATAGTGGTTGTACATCGCTCAGACGGTTCAGGAACCACTTTTAATTGGACAGACTACCTAGCTAAGGTGTCTGCCCAATGGAATTCACAGGTCGGGGTAGGCAAGGCCGTAAAGTGGCCGGTAGGCCAGGGCGGTAAAGGCAACGAGGGGGTTGCTGCCTATGTGCGGCAGTTAAATTATTCCATTGGTTATCTCGAGTATGCCTATGCTGTTCAAAACGAGTTGGCTTGGACTTATTTGGAAAACAAGGCAGGAAACTTTGTGGCGCCTGACGAACAGAGCTTTACAGCCGCTGCCTCACAAGCAGACTGGGAGGGTACCCCGGGTTTTGGGGTCGTTCTGACGGATGTTGCTGGGACTGATTCTTGGCCGATCACGGCGGCCTCTTTTATCTTGGTTAAAACAACTCAAAAAAATCCTGCCCGAGGCAAGGCCGTACTGTCATTTTTCGATTGGGTATTTCACCATGGCCAACAAACGGCTTTGGATTTGCATTATGTCCCTTTGCCGGACTCATTGGTCACTGCCATTCAATCAGCTTGGCAGAACGAGCTACACACCCCTACAGGAGCAACTTTGTGGCCGTGATATTAACTTTAAATACAAATGTTGGTGCACATGAAGCCTAGTCAAAACGTTTTTTTGGATTTTCTCTTTAAAAACGTCACACGTGCATTTGCCTTTTTTGTGTTCCTATTGTTACTAGCAATCATTGTGGCGTTGCTATATGAAAGCCGAGAGTCGATCTCAGCTTTTGGGCTATCCTTTTTGTGGACCAATGAATGGGACCCAGTTAATCATCAGTATGGGGCGTTGGTGCCTATGGTGGGTACTGTGCTGACATCGCTGATTGCTTTACTGATTGCTGTTCCTGCATCGTTTGGTATTGCCATGTTTTTAACCGAGCTGGCACCTGTTTGGTTACGGCGTCCTTTGGGCATAGCTATTGAAATGCTCGCAGCCATCCCCTCCATTATTTATGGGATGTGGGGGCTATTTGTTTTTGTGCCGCTTTTTCAGCGCTATGTACAGCCTTACCTCATTGACTGGTTCTCTGGGGTGCCTGTTCTTAATGCTGTTTTTTCTGGCCCTCCCTTTGGCATTGGTTTATTCACGGCAGGTTTAATTCTCTCCATCATGATCACGCCTTTTATCACGGCGGTAATGCGTGATGTTTTTGAGGCTGTGCCCCCGATGCTCAAAGAATCAGCCTATGGGCTGGGCGGTACTACCTGGGAGGTGCTGTGGAAGGTTGTCCTACCGTTCACTCGCAATGGGGTGATTGGTGGCATCATGTTGGGCCTAGGCCGAGCATTAGGCGAAACCATGGCAGTGACCTTTGTGATAGGTAATGCCTTTCAATTGCCCACGTCATTATTTTCACCGTCAAATTCCATTGCTTCTGCATTGGCCAATGAATTTAATGAGGCGGGGGGCTTACAAAAAGCTGCTTTGCTTGAGCTAGGGTTGTTACTCTTTTTGATTACTGCGGTTGTGTTGGTCTTATCTAAGCTTTTGATCATGCGTCTTGCCAAGCAAGAAGGCCTCAAGGTTTAAAATGGAATAATCATGCGCACAACTCAAACACACACAATTCAACTTACCAATCCAATTTATCGACGACGGCAGCGGCTGAACAAGGTGATGCTATTCATTGCTGCAATGGCCGTGTTATTTGGCTTGTTTTGGTTGTTTTGGATTATTTTGACTTTGTTGTACAAAGGGGCTGCGGCCCTGTCTTGGACCTTATTTACTGAGTCTACCCCGCCACCAGGCGCTGCAGGGGGCTTATTAAATGCCATTTTGGGTAGTTTGATGATGTCCGGGGTCGGTACCCTGGTAGGCACGCCTATAGGTATTTTGGCGGGTACCTACCTGGCCGAATACGGCAATCGTGGATGGCTTGCACCCACCACACGCTTTTTGAATGACGTTTTACTGTCCGCACCTTCGATTGTGATTGGGCTATTCATCTATACCGTTTATGTGGTTCAGGTGGGGCATCATTCGGGCTGGGCTGGTGCATTTGCTTTGGCCATCATTGTTATCCCCGTCGTTGTGCGCTCGACAGATAATATGTTGACACTGGTACCCAATAGCTTACGCGAAGCAGCGGCAGCCCTGGGTTGCCCACAATGGCGTATCGTGACGATGATTTGTTACCGGGCTGCACGATCGGGCATTATCACGGGTGCTTTGCTCGCTATTGCGCGCATTGCGGGCGAAACGGCACCATTGTTATTCACGGCTTTAAATAACCAGTTTTTAACCTTGAATATGAACGAGCCCATGGCCAATTTGCCAGTGGTTATTTTTCAATTTGCAGCCAGCCCGTTCAAGGACTGGAACCAGCTTGCATGGGCAGGGGCCGCGCTGATTACATTGTTTGTGCTGTTGTTAAATATTCTCGCGCGTGTTTGGTTTAGAAAGAAATAAATACGGCATTAGGTTAATACCCATACCAAGTTTTTTTAGGGCAAAAAATGAATTATTCATTTGAAAATACACCTGCCTCGGGTCAACGACAGGATGCAGCTAATATAAAAATAGAGGTCAAAGATCTTAATTTTTATTATGGCCACTTTCACGCGCTCAAAAACATTAATATGTTTGTTAAAGAAAATAAGGTCACTGCATTCATTGGTCCATCGGGATGCGGTAAGTCCACATTATTGCGAACATTAAATCGTATGTTCGAGCTTTATCCAGGACAGCGTGCCGAGGGACAAATACTACTGGACGGCGAAGACCTGTTGACCTCGAAATTGGACATTTCCTTGATTCGAGCCAAGGTAGGGATGGTATTTCAAAAACCAACTCCTTTTCCCATGAGCATTTATGACAATATTGCTTTTGGCGTACGCTTGTTCGAGCGTCTAAGCAAAGGCGAAATGGATGAACGCGTGGAATGGGCGCTGACCAAAGCGGCTTTGTGGAACGAGGTCAAAGACAAGTTACATCAAAGTGGCAATGGGCTATCCGGGGGGCAGCAGCAACGTTTATGCATTGCTAGAGGGATTGCCATCAAACCCGAGGTGCTTTTATTAGATGAGCCTTGCTCTGCTCTTGACCCTATTTCAACCGCTAAAATAGAAGAGCTGATCGCCGAGCTCAAAAGCGACTATACCGTTGTCATTGTGACCCATAACATGCAACAAGCAGCGCGTTGCTCGGACTATACAGCCTATATGTATATGGGAGAACTCATCGAGTTTGGTAAAACAGATCAAATCTTTGTGAATCCGGGGCGCAAAGAAACCGAGGAATACATTACAGGTCGTTTTGGCTAAGCAACAGACCATGACCTAACTTCGGCTGCATGCACAGTGAATAAGCGCAAATGAATGTATCATAGGGGTATTTCGTACAAGCATTCATTGCCAATTAAAAAATACTGATAACACAGAAAATACAGGAGCAGTGCATGAGCAATATCCAAAATGTGATTACTGATCTAGCACCCACAGGTGTGTTACGCGTGGCCATCAATTATGGCAATCCGGTATTAGCACAGCGACACCCTGATTCTCCCGAACCTCAGGGTGTTTCTGCAGATCTAGCGCGTGAGTTGGCCAAACGCTTAGGTTTAGAACTCCGTTTTTTGAGTTTTGATGCAGCAGGTAAAGTCTTTGATGCCGTTTCTGATGGCGTTTGGGACTTGGCTTTTATGGCAGTTGACCCTCGGCGCGCCGAGGCCATAGAGTTTACCGACCCGTACGTATTAATCGAGGGCACCTATATGGTCAATGAGGATGACGCTTGGCAATCAGTTGACGAGTTTGACCGAGAAGGGATGCGTATCGGTGTCGGCAAAGGGGCTGCCTATGATTTATTTTTATCACGTCACCTAAAACATGCGACTTTGGTGCGCGGTGCCACTTCGCCCGATGCAATCCGTTTGTTTGTCGCTGGCGAGGCCGACTGTGCAGCCGGTGTGCGACAGCCCTTAGAGGCCTATGCAGCCGCGCACCCAGGCTATCGGGTACTGCCTGATAGCTTTACTAGTATCCAGCAGGCCATGGCTGTCCCCAAAGGCCGCAAAACGGCGCATGCCTATTTAGAAACCTTTATTGCCGAAATGAAATCCAGCGGCTTTGTAGCGACCGCATTAAAAAATAGCCAGCAAACGGCAGCTACAGTAGCGCCCTAATATCAGCGCCCATGAAAAAAGGCTTATGCAAAATAATTGCATAAGCCTTTTGAATATGGTCGGGGCGGCGGGATTCGAACTCGCGACCCTCTGGTCCCAAACCAGATGCGCTACCAGGCTGCGCTACGCCCCGAAAAAAGATTATTATAGGCAGGGTCTAAGAAAAATGCAAGCCCTAACCCAAGCATGCATTTAGAATCGATGGTTTAGTTAGTTTTTATGTGGCTTTTCTAAAAGGAAGTATGCGCTATGGTCCCTATTTTGATGTATCACCAGATTGGGATTCCGCCCGCCCGAGGTTCTTATCTACGGGGTGCGACGGTGCACCCTAGACGTTTTGCTAACCAGATGATTTTACTCAGTCGTTTGGGTTATCGTGTGGTTTCATTAAAAGAGGGTATTCCCTATATCCGCGGTGAAAAGCAGGGCAAGGTGGTGGTACTGACTTTTGATGACGGTTATGAAAACGTATTCGAAAATGCCCGCCCAATATTAAAAACGCTAGGCTTTAGCGCGACCAACTTTATCGTGACGGATAGGGTAGGTGATGTAAACCGTTGGATGCTGCCTAAAAGTAAACTACCAGCACAGTTGATGACTGATGCACAGATTCGACAATGGCACAACGAGGGCTTTGAAATAGGGTCCCATACTTGTAATCACGTCTATCTATCTCAGGCCAGTGTTAAAGAGCAGCAGGATGAATTGAGCCGTTCCAAGGATTACCTTGAGCAATTATTGGGCGTACCCGTGGATTCGTTTTGTTATCCCTATGGGGATATCGATGCGCAGGCGATAGACTCTGTCAAACAGGCAGGCTATCAGTGGGCTGTGGCCACCCACAAAGGGTTAGCCCGGGCTGATGACAATATTCTGGCTTTACCGCGTGTGAGTATCATCCGTTCAAACCATCTGTTGCGTTTTTATCAAAAGGCAGCCACCAAACTAGAGGATAGGCGGCGCAAGATTTATTGGTAAGCGACAAGGCTGTAGCTGGCGATGACGTAGGCTGGCTGGCAGTATTTCAGCCACAGATGCTAGCAATCGCAGCTATATATGGTATATAATGGTTGCTTACTTTTTATTAGTGCCCGTAGCTCAGCTGGATAGAGCAACTGCCTTCTAAGCAGTCGGTCGCAGGTTCGAATCCTGCCGGGCACGCCACCGCCTAGCCTGTCTTATAGGTATGGGCTCGCCAGCCAAATAATGCGGTTACGCAGTTTCTTTCTAAAGGGGATTTTTTCTAGATTCTCTAGTGTGACTGGTTCGGCTGTTTCAATTTCCCTGTCTATTTTATTTTCTATTTCTTTGGCCAGGCTGTGGCTATAGACTTCTATATCAAGTTCAAAATTCAAACGCAGGCTACGCGCGTCCATATTGGACGAGCCCACGTAACTCCAGGCGCCGTCAATAGTTAGTAATTTAGAGTGATTAAAATTCCCCGTAGCATGCCACACTCGGCAACCGCTGCAGATGATTTGATCTAGCTGGGCGGTCATCGCATAGTCAACGAGCTTTAGGTTGTTTTTCTTGGGGATAACGATATCTACCTGCACCCCTCTACGTGCGGCCGTATTCAAAGCACCAATAAGAACTAAATCAGGGATGAAATAGGGTGATTGTATGCGTATGTGGCGCTTGGCAACAGCGATGGCACCCAAAAGCATATTGTGCGTACTGGCCAAAAAGCGATCAGGACCCGAACGAATACAACGAGCTGGTACATGAGGTTCGGGGGCATTGCCCAGGTCAACATCAAACCATAGGTTGTAATCCAGCTCTTCTTTGGTGGTGAATTCCCAATCGTGAGCAAAGGCAGACAAGATTTGCGCCACGATGGGGCCTTGTACTTTAAAGTGCGTATCTTGGTCTGGTTTGTTGTTGGTGAATTCACTGCAAAAACCTTCACGAATATTCATGCCCCCCGTAAAGCCTTTATTACCATCAACGATGAGCACCTTGCGGTGGCTGCGTAGATTTGCATAAGGCATTCTGATCCCAAATGGATTCGTCATAAATAAAGCGCTACGAATCTTATGCTTTCTAAGTAAACGAATACTGGGGGGACGTGAATAACGTGAACCCACTGCATCAATGAGCACTTTGATGACCACACCACGCTCTTTGGCACGCTTGAGCGCATCCACAAACTGCCTGCCCATGCGGTCATTATCAAAAATGTAGGTCTGTAGCGCGATGGTTTTTTGCGCGTTTTCGATAGCCTGCAGCATGCGCGGATAAGCCTCATCACCGCCATTGAGCATTTCGATACGATTGCCTGCGCGCAGCTGGAAATGGCTGATCCTGTCGCCCAAAATATGTAGAGGTTCGAATTGTTCGCCCATATGATGGGCCAGATCTGAAATCGGTGGTGATTGATAGTTGCTAAAGGACTTTAGCTGCTTGTCGCGCTCTTCTGAGATTTGGCTTTTTCTAATTCGGTTGATACCGGCTACAAAGTACAGGATGGGACCGAGCAGCGGAGACATGATAATGACCCCGACCCAACTAATAGCGGCACGTACATCGTTTTTAGACATGGCTGCGTGGATTGCCGCAGTGACACCCATTAAAAGACCCAAAACAGCAGCTATGTGTGGCCAGTATTCGCTGAAAAAACCTTGGAGAAGTCGATGAAGTTCAGGCAGATCTAGGTGCATACGATGTAAAAAGGTCACTATAAAAGGTTTGGGTGGCCTTTTGGCCTTGTTAAGACCTAGAGTTTAGCACCGTTGGCTAATTTTTTTACAGTGTGTGCCCATTTGGGGGTTCTTGCATGTCTTTGTTTGATTGCTTTGCTGTCTGCCAGTTATAGGCTGCTCTGTGAATTGCACCCCTGGGTTTTGAGTGGGTAGTTTGAGTGGGCAGTCTTGGGGGTGATTTTTTGTCTCGGGTGTGGGGATATGGGTGTTGTATTTTATACGTGCTAGTTGTTTATAGATTTCGGGCAAAAAAAAATCCCTCGCTATAGCGAAGGATAATTTGGGGTGACTGATGGGACTCGAACCCACGACAACCGGAATCACAATCCGGGGCTCTACCAACTGAGCTACAGCCACCTCTACTGCGTAAAAAAGTAACTATAGCACAAAATAAAAAGCCATGCATCCCCTTTGTTTTTGCTAAGCTACAAGTACAGAAGTTCGCTCTCTGATTACCACGAATAAAGGAGCAATTATGACGCAGTTATTTGTTGTGCACCCTGAAAACCCGCAACCGCGTTTAATTTCACAGGCCGCTCAGATGATCGCAGAAGGCAAGGTAGTCGCCACTCCGACGGATTCTAGCTATGCACTGGTTGCCCGTCTTGATGATCGTGCTGCTGCTGAGGCGTTACGTCGTTTACGGGGTCTGGACGAGCGCCACAATCTGACTTTACTTTGTCGAGATTTGGCAGAAATCAGTCATTTTGCCAAGGTCGATAATGTACAGTACCGATTGCTCAAATTAGCGACTCCTGGTCCTTGGACTTTTATTCTAGAGGCTACTAAACAGGTGCCACGGCGAGTATCGCATACTGCTAAAAAAACTATTGGTATTCGAGTACCGCAAAACCCTATTCTGCAATCTCTCATTGAACATGCAGAAACTAATTTGCTTTCGACTACGTTAATACCCGAGGGTGAGGAGGATCCTTTAAACGATGCACAACGTATTGCCGAGCGCTACAAGGGTCGTGTTGCGGCTGTGATCGACGGTGGGCCATGTCCTTGGGAGCCTACCACTGTGATTGATTTAACTACTGACGTGCCCGCTGTGCTGCGTCAAGGCCAGGGAGATCCACAAAAGATTGGTTTGGAGTAGACTTGTAGTCTCTGACTAATTACTATTTAAAACCATACACTCAAGGGCTCACTGCCGTTGATGCTTGTTTTTCTTAGTGAGCTCCTTGGGTTTTTTATTGTCTGATTCTTACGCATTTGCATGGATTCCATCATACAAACTATCACCGTACTGGCGTTGCCGGTTCTTTTTGCGATTACTCTACATGAGGCTGCGCATGGGTATGTGGCTCGTCACTTGGGTGATCCCACTGCTTATTTAGCTGGGCGTATTAGCTTAAATCCGCTTCGTCATATTGATCCAATCGGGACGATTGCTGTTCC
>DATGSS010000046.1:0-28537 GCA_035302345.1 Paenalcaligenes sp. | reverse complement strand
ACGCGATACGCGTTGTGCTTTTTCCCAAGTTGCTTAAAGAGCAACACACCGTTTCGCTTGACGAACATAGCAAGGTGGCCCCACCCCTTTTCCATCTCGAACAGGAAGGTGAAACGCCTTAGCGCCGATGATAGTGGGCTTTGCGCCTGTGAAAGTAGGTCATCGTCAGGCACACTATACTAAACCCCGCATAGCACACCCTATGCGGGGTTTTTTAATGCCCGCTCGAAACGCACACCAGAGCGCTATATAGAAAACGGACGCAGAGCGCTATTTTAGAAATGTTTCGAGCGATAGCGAGACATTGAAAAAATAACTCTCGCAGACCGACGAACGGAAGGAGCTGTTTTGCAGATGTTCCAAGCGCAGCGAGATATCAAAAAACAACTCCTGCAGAGCGGCGAGCAGAAGCTCCCCTGCTGAGTGACGAGGGCGGCGAGCAAAAGCTGCCCTGTAGAACGACACATAAAAGCAACACTCACAAAAAACCCTGCAACACAGCCGGTTGCAGAACATGCCGATAAAATCAAAAACTACTTGTCAAGCAATGCAGAAGAGTATTAGCCCAGACAGGTAGAAACAGAGTAGAATAAAGCCACCAATGCTTTGTATCAACTATGGAGGAATGCATGTCCCAGCTTCAGCAGCCCGAGCACGAGACAGGGCTATCACTTAGAAATCTAACGCATGCCATATATGCTCTTTTTTCAGTTGGGATTGTTGGTGCAGTTTTTGCACTAGCTGTGATTGCCGCAGTCGTTGTGACATATTACAAGCGCAGCGAGGTCGCTGGAACTGTTTATGCGGCTCATTTTGACTGGATTATAAAAACATTTTGGTGGGGCCTTTTGTGGCTAATCGTTAGCTGGGTTCTCACTTTGATTTTCATTGGCTGGATTACAGGCTTGCTCGCATTGATATGGATTTACTATCGCCTAGCCAAGGGCTGGTTGGCCCATTTTGCTGGCAAGAGTCCTAGTGCGGATGCCTAAATAGTTTTTGTTATAAAAAAGCCGCAGTGTTTAATTCTGCGGCTTTTTTTATGAGCAATAGGTTTTGCTCAATGCTTTTATCAAGCACTCAGTCTTTTAGAAGAATGCCTGGATACCGGTTTGCGCGCGACCTAGAATTAGGGCATGAATATCATGCGTCCCTTCGTAGGTGTTTACCACTTCTAGGTTCACTAGATGACGGGCGACTCCAAATTCATCTGAAATACCGTTACCACCCAACATATCACGTGCCATGCGTGCGACATCTAGGGCCTTACCGCATGAATTACGTTTGAGTATGGATGTGATTTCGACTGCAGCGGTATTTTCATCTTTCATGCGACCTAGACGCAGACAGCCTTGCAAGCCTAGGGTGATTTCTGTTTGCATGTCAGCCAGTTTCTTTTGAATCAGCTGGTTGGCGGCCAGAGGGCGACCAAATTGTTTACGATCCAAGGTGTACTGGCGTGCGGTATGCCAGCAGAATTCGGCAGCACCTAGGGCACCCCAAGCAATACCATATCGCGCCGAGTTTAAGCATGTAAATGGGCCACGCAGACCGGCTACTTTTGGCAGCATTTGATCCTCGGATACTTGGACCTCGTCCATCACGACTTCGCCGGTGATAGAGGCGCGTAAACCTACTTTTCCGTGGATTGTAGGTGCGCTTAAGCCTTTGGCACCTTTTTCAAGGATGAAGCCGCGGATCTTGCCATCGTCATCTCCACCAACGACTTTGGCCCATACGATAAATACGTCGGCAATGGGCGAATTAGTAATCCAAGTTTTGGTCCCTGTCAGGATATAACCGCCATCCACTTTTTTGGCGCGTGTTTCCATGCTGCCAGGATCGGAACCGTGATTGGGCTCGGTGAGACCAAAACAACCAATCCATTCGCCAGAGGCTAACTTGGGCAGGTACTTTTTCTTTTGTTCTTCGGTGCCAAACTCGTTGATTGGGACCATGACTAGTGATGACTGCACGCTCATCATCGAGCGATAGCCGGAATCGACGCGCTCTACTTCACGCGCGATTAGGCCGTAACAGACATAATTTAAACCCGATCCACCGTATTCTTCGGGAATAGTGGGGCCTAGCAAGCCGAGCTCGCCCATTTCTTTAAAAATCTCTACATCTGTTTGCTCGTGACGGAAGGCTTCCAAGACGCGCGGCTCTAGTTTTTCTTGGCAATATGCACGCGCTGCCTCGCGGACCATGCGTTCGTCCTCGGTAAGCTGCGCATCGAGTAAAAAAGGGTCTTCCCAATTAAATGTGGGTCTTGATGACATAAGGGCTCCTACTTTCTTTCAGTCGAACGATTAAAGGAGTAATAATAAAATCCATTAATCGATAATCAAAAAATGTTTAATTAATCAATTTTTAGCCTGGGCGGCCTCTTTAATTTCGGTCAAAGTGCGCGTTGGGCTGATTGCCTCGGGATCAATTAGACAGTGAATGATGGCGGGTTTGCCACTGGCTTGTGCGCGTGTAAAGGCAGGTGCAAACTCGGATGTTTGGGTGACGCGTTCGCCATGCCCGCCAAAGGCTTGGGCATAAGCAGCAAAGTCAGGGTTGCGCAAGTCTGTGCCGCTGGGGCGCCCCGGGTAATGTCCTTCTTGGTGCATACGTATGGTTCCATACATAGCATTGTCGATGATGAGCACGATGATGGGCAAATTGTATTGCACTGCTGTTGCGAACTCTTGGCCGTGCATCATAAAGCAGCCGTCACCTGCAAAGCAGACGACTGTTTTGTCCGGCAAGGTGCGTTTAGCAGCAACGGCTGCGGGTAGGCCGTAACCCATTGAACCCGAGGTGGGCGCCAGTTGGGTGCCATATTTGCGAAATGGATAGAAACGGTGCACCCAGGTGGCGTAGTTACCCGCGCCGTTGGCGAGTATGGCGTCCTCGGGAAGGGTGTCTGCTAGGTATTTAATCACTGCAGCCATTTGCAGTTCGCCAGGGGTGTGGATGCCATCAATATCAGTCCAGCGCAGGTAGCTGCTTTTGAGATCTGTAAATGCTGCGTTGTCACGCTGCATGCTGTCACTGGCCTGAGGGCTGTTGTGCAATGCATTGATAAAGTCATGTGGGGCAGCACAAAGTGCTAGATCAGCGCGATAAACTCGGTTGAGTTCCAGTGGATCTGGGTGGACATGAATAAGGTGCGCCTTGGGACTAGGAATATCAAATAGGGTGTAACTTTGGCTGGGCACCTCGGACATGCGTCCGCCCAACAAAAGCACGCAGTCTGAATCAGCAATGTATTTGAGCAAATCAGGATTGCTACCCAAACCTAAATCACCGACAAAATAAGGGTGATCGGTAGGAAAGAGCTGTTGGCGGCGGAATTGTACGGCTACAGGTAGTTGCCATTGTTCGGCCAGTTGAGCGAATTGCGCGCATGCCTGTGCAGACCAGCGGCTACCACCTAATATGGCGATGGGTTGTTTGGCCTGCTTAAGTTGATGTGCTAGTTCTTGTAGCTGAGCTGCCGAAGGGGTGGTTTCGACAGGCCGGTAGTGTGGGGCATCAGACACCGATGCTGTTTCTGTGAGCATGTCCTCGGGCAATGCGATGACAACGGGTCCAGGACGCCCCGAGGTCGCCACGTGAAAGGCGCGTGATAGGATTTCCGGGATGCGCTCGATTTGATCGATCTCGGTGACCCATTTGGCCTGGTCACCAAAAACCCTTTTGTAATCCATTTCTTGAAAGGCCTCGCGATCACGCATATCGCGACGGATTTGACCGACAAAAAGAATCATCGGTGTTGAGTCTTGTTTCGCAATATGTACACCGGCATAGGCATTGGTTGCCCCTGGGCCGCGCGTCACCATGCAGATGCCGGGTTGGCCTGTCAGTTTGCCGTGGGCCTCGGCCATCATGGCTGCACCGCCTTCTTGGCGGCATACGGTCAAAGCAATGTCAGCGTCGTGCAGGCCGTCTAGCACGGCTAAATAGCTCTCGCCAGGTACGCAAAATACCTGCTCTACGCCTTGTTGTTTGAGCTGTTCAACAAGTATATGTCCACCTAGGCGTGGCATAGCTCTACCCTCATATGGCATAAGATGAATAAACTTACTGCTAATAGCTTATTTGCATTAAACGCAATTATCAATTGATTTATTTGCACATTAACGTGTTATCTTTGCATGTATTGGGCCAAAGGTTGATAAAGTGGGCGCTTATTTTCAGTAGCTGCACACAGCCTAGGGATAACCCTTATCCTTGGTGGTGTATTTAGCTGCGTGATGTCTTTGGCTTTGGCTTTGGTCTTGGTAGTGGTGGTGTGAGCCGTGATGGATATATTCAAGGAGTTTTGATGCGTTTTGGGGTTCCCAGTTTAGGGGCGTTGCAGGCATTTGAAGCAACTGCTCGTTTGGGTAGTTTTTCGCGGGCGGCCGAAGAACTATCTCTATCGCATAGTGCGGTGTATCGGCAGGTCACTAATTTAGAAGAAAGCTTGGGGGTGGCTTTATTTGTCCGGGTGCGGCGTCGTTTGGCGCTTACAGAGGCAGGGCGTGAGTATGCGGCACGGATTCGACGCCATCTAGAACAGTTGGAAAAGGATACTCTGAGTTTAATTTCTCGGGCGGCGATGGGGCGCAGCTTGCATATTGCTGTTTTGCCTACTTTAGCGACTCATTGGTTGTTGCCGCGGTTGAATTTGTTTTTGCGCGAGCACCCTGATATCACTGTGAATCTTTCTACACGTACGTTGCCCTTTAAGTTTAGTGATCATCCTTTTGATGCTGCCATTTATCATGCGGCTCAGCTGTGGCCTGGAACACAAGGTAGTGCTTTGTTCTCTGAAGAAAAGCTTGTGCCTGTGTGCACGGCTGCGGCTTGGGCCGATGCGGAGCAGCAGTTAGAGCATTTGGTGCATTTTCATATGGCGTCTCGTCCTGATGCGTGGCGGGACTGGTATCGTAGTCAGGGATACGGGGATTTGCCGGCAATGAGTGTAGGACCGCGCTATGAATTGTTTTCTATGATTTTGGCAGCAGTACGTGCAGGAATGGGATTGGGCCTGATACCATGGTTTTTAGCGCGGGAGCATTTGGATTCTGGCGAATTGATTCGTCCTGTACCTCATGTGTTGCGGGTGCCCGAGCGGTATTTTTTTAGTTACCCCACCGAAAGCGAGCCTGAGCCGGCTTTGTTGCAGCTCGAGCGCTGGCTAGTGGATGCCGTGTAAAAGCTGGTTGGTGGGCTAAAGGCTCGGTGCGTAAAGTGGGCTGACGTCTAGTGTTTTAGGTGGCATTTGCGTAGCGCAGCGGCCCAACACTTTATCTGGGTTGGGCTGTGCGTACGGTCCTATAAATCTAATGAAAAACGATAGTGCGCTGACCATTCAACAAGATGCGATGTTCGACGTGTGCCTTGACAGCACGTGCGAGCACCATCGATTCGATGTCACTACCCACTCGTGTGAGGTCTTGGGCATTCATCGTGTGATTAACGTGTGCAATATCTTGTTCGATGATTGGGCCCTCGTCGAGGTCTTTGGTGACATAATGGGCCGTGGCACCAATGATTTTCACCCCACGTGCGTGGGCTTGATGATAAGGCCGCGCGCCTTTAAAACTGGGTAAAAAGCTATGATGGATGTTGATGGCTTTGCCCGAGAGGACTTCGCAGGCGTGTGGGGTCAAGATTTGCATGTAGCGCGCTAAGACCACCAGGTCAATATTGAGTTCGTCTACTAAATCCAATATTTGTTGTTCTTGCTGTACCTTGGTCTCTGAGGTAACGGGCAGGTGGTAATAAGGGATGCCGTAGGATTTGACCATGTCCATGTGAGTTTCATGGTTAGACGCTACTGCAGCAATGTCTACGGATAGCTGATTTTCACGCCAACGAAAGAGCAGATCATTCAGGCAGTGTCCTTGTTTGCTGACCAACAGCAAGAGACGTGCAGGGCGCTGAGCATCATAAAAGTGGGCATCCATATTAAATGCACGTGCCACGATATCAAAGCGCTCGCGTAATTCTTTGGGCGTGCTGGGGGTGGGCAAACCAAAGTGGATGCGCAAGAAAAACTGTTTGGTTTCTGGATCACCGTATTGCTGGGCTTCCAGGATGTTGCCTTCTTGCTTTAATAACCAGCCACTAACGGCATGCACAATGCCGGTACGGTCAGCGCATGAAAGGGTGAGAATATAATCGTGCATGTTTTACAAAACCTGTGAATACTCTAAAAACTAATAATTAAAGATTAAAAAAATAAATATTGTGGCGATACCGGGTGCGGTTTTTTTTTGCGGTTACTGCAATTGTTGTTGTACGTACTCACCGATGGCCAGGCAGGCAGTCAACCCTGGTGATTCTATGCCGTACAGTTGGACGAGCCCGGGAATTTGGTGGTCTTTAGGCCCCAGTATCTGAAAGTCAGCCGCTGGTTCACCGGGGCCTGCTATTTTAGGACGAATGCCACAAAAATCAGGCTGTAGGCGCTCTTTTTTAATTTCCGGCCAGTATTTACGGATAGTCTCATAAAACAAGGTTTGTCGGGTAGGGTCGGGATCATAGTTGATTTCATCAACCCATTGCACGTCAGGGCCAAACCGTAGTTGGCCGGCTAAATCTTGGCAACTGTGCACTCCCAAACCCTCGTTATCAGGAAGCGGGTATATCAGATGATTAAAGGGGTTAGCGCCTTGGTAGCTAAAATAATGGCCTTTGCAGTATTGCTGGACGATAGCTGTGGGCGTTAATACTGTACCTAATAAAGGGGCATGGATACCTGCAGCATTAATGAGATATTTGCAATGCAGTTGGTAGTCTTGCTCTTGGATATCAACGAGAAAACCGCTGTCAGGGTGCTGACGTAGTGCCGATACCGTGGTGTTAAGTACGATTTGCGCGCCGTATTGCTCGCTAAGGCCCTGCAGGCTAAGCATGAGGCTGTGGCTGTCAATAATCCCGGTAGAGGGGCTGTAAAGCGCTGCATCACAATGCACCTGAGGTTCGATCGCACGCGCTTGAGCTGCGTCTAGCAGCTGTAGGTCATGTAGGCCACATGCCTTTGCGTTGGCTTGTAGTTTGGCCAGCTGCTGCTGCCCATCGGTACCGTGGGCGATGATGAGTTTGCCTATTTTCTGGTGTGGCACATGGTATCGTTGGCAAAAATCATACAATAGGTTTTTCCCGTGTATGCATAGATTAGCTTTGAGACTATCTTTGGGATAGTAGATGCCCGCGTGGATGACCTCTGAGTTGCGTGAGCTAACCTCAAAGCCGATGTGGGCATGTTGCTCGAGCACCAATACCTCGAGGCCGAGTTTGCTCAGGCTGTGGGCAATGGCCAGGCCAACCACACCGGCTCCGACAATAACGCATTCGACATCATACATAAACTAGGGCCCCAACCGCGTGATATCCCAACTGCCTTGGGCATTGTTACTAAAGGCATAACGATCGTGTAAGCGGTCAGTGCGCCCTTGCCAAAACTCGATATAGTCAGGCTGTAGATAATACCCGCCCCAAAAAGGAGGGCATTCGGGATCAGAGCCCAGCACCTGTGCGTAATGCTCACTGCGTTTGCGTAAATCATCAACGCTGATGGGCTGGCTCTGTGGCGAGGCCCAGGCGTTGATTTTTGAGGACAAAGGGCGGCTGCGGAAATAAGCTTCCGAATCGCTGTGTGGAATGCGTATGACTGGCCCCTCAAAACGCACCTGGCGTTGCATCGTAGGCCAGAAAAATGACAAACAAGCTTTGTTGTTATGCACGAGCTCTTGGCCTTTTCTAGATTCGTAATTTGTATAAAAGCACAGGCCGTTATCATCATAGCCCTTGAGCAACACAATACGCGCGGTCGGTTGTCCATCCTTGTTTACAGTGCTCAAGGTCATGGCTGTTGGTTCAGGCGCATCGTTATCCATGGCTTGTTTGAGCCATTTATGGAATTGTTCTTTGGGATCGCTGAGCAAATCTTTGTCAGGGAGCTGGTATTTGCCGTATTCGTTACGATAATCCGCGAGGCTCATGGTTGTTTCCGTAATGGGGTAGTTAATTTAGTTGGTGTAAGTTGAGATAATGGACTAGGCGGCTGAGCTTTGGGTCATGGATACCACTTTCCTCGAGTGCGCGGTGCGTCTCGAGTACATAATCTAGGCAGGCGCCATTGACCCCATGGGCTTGGCTGATGATGTCGCGCTGCTGGACCAGCGGGATTTGAGGCGCATAGGCAGGGCAATTGCGGCGCATAACAAAAGTCAGCGCGGTTATTTGGTCTTGGTCAGTTTCGCAGTTTAGCCATTTGGGTACGTACGAACCACTGGGCATTTCGCGCTGCCAAAGACGCGGAAAAATATCGCGTATCTGGTCATTAGGTAATTGGTAGACGACACCCTCGCAACTACCCCCACGGTCTAGGGCAAAGACTAAGCCAGGTTGTTCGGGGGTACCGCGGTTAATGCGCGACCACAGACATAAAGAACGGTGGTACCCATGCAAAGTAGCTGGACGCTGGGCGAGGGTTGGAAACTCGGGGCGCCAAATCAGCGAGGCATAGGCAAATACCCACAAGGGTTGTTGCGGATGCCATTGACGCAAGGTTTCATGCATCGAACGATTGAGTTCGTGTTCGCTGAGGCGACGAAAAGAGGCCGCAGATGGGGGTTGTAAGTACATAATGACTAAGCGTATGCTTGGTTTCCAAAGAATATAGATTCTACCTAAAATTACCACACTGGGTGTGGTATGTGATGCTGTCAATGGAGTTAGTTAAAGAGTTATGAGTAGTCATAAAGACAACGCGCGTCGTTTTGACGGTCTGGACCGTTTATTTGGCGATCACAGTGTGCACAAATTACAGCAAGCTCATGTCGTGGTGGCTGGTATTGGCGGCGTGGGCAGTTGGTGTGTGGAAACGTTGGCGCGTAGTGGTGTTGGGACGCTGACTCTGGTTGATATGGATATTGTCAGTGTCTCTAATATTAATCGACAGTTGCCCGCTTTGGAAAGCACTTTAGGACGGAACAAAATTCAGGTCATGGCCGACCGCATCGGTGAAATTAATCGTCATTGTCGTGTGCATTTGGTTGATGACTTTGTGACGCCTGAAAATGCAGCATCTTTTTTTGCAGGTACCGAGCAGGTAATCATTGATTGCACTGATGATTTAAATGCCAAGGTTGCTCTGGTTTTGGCCGCTCAACAACAAGCCAATAAAAAGTTATTAGTGTGTGGGGCAGCAGGGGGCAAGCGTAACCCCCTCACCTTAAAAGAGGGGGACCTCTCGTTAGCCACGCATGATGCCTTGTTATCACGATTGCGGCAACGCCTGCGCAAGCAGCATGGGTGGCCGGCTGGTCCGCGCAAAAGTAATCAGCGGCCAGCAAAAATGCATATTCACGCGTTTTGGTTTGCCGAGGAAACCGTGTTGCCGCCCGCCTGGACCCAAGAGGCAGACCCTCTACAAGGGTTGTCTTGCTCGGGCTATGGTTCTGCCATGAGCATGACAGCCACTATGGGTCTTTTGGTCGCTCAGCGAGCAATAGATCAGGTGCTTAGCGGGCCCTGAGTCGGGCTCGGGCTGATTTGCTCTGTTCTGGTCTCGGGTCGGTCTTAACCCAGTCTTAAATGTAGACGGCTTAGAGGTTATTTTCCAGCCTGACTATGATCTACTTTGCTTGCTGCGTCATCTTTGGCGTTTTCTTTTTCCTGGGTGTCCTCTTTTTTGTCAGCGCTTTTAAGAACGGACTCATGGCGTGACAAAAAACTCTGCAAAGCTTGTCCTGTGTAGGATTGTCGCGTTTTCAAGATCGTTTTCAATGGGCCTTGAACCACTATATGGCCGCCCTCATCCCCGCCTTCGGGGCCCAAATCAATAATCCAGTCGGCCTGGGCCATGATGTCGGGGTGGTGTTCAATAACCACAATGGTATGGCCCGCGTCGCAGAGTCGATGCAAGACGTGCAAAAGCTTTTCCACGTCGGCCATGGCTAGCCCTACGGTGGGTTCATCGAGGACGTATAAGGTTGGCGTACTGTGTTGAACCGGTCCGCTGCGGGTCAGCCCCTCGTCAACGCGCGCTTTACTTAGCTCGGTAACTAGTTTTAGTCGCTGTGCCTCGCCGCCAGATAGCGTTGGCGAGGGTTGGCCGAGGGTGAGATAGCCCAAACCAACATCTTGCATCAAACGCAGAGGCTGCAGGATCCGCGGGTGTGCCGAGAAAAACTCAACAGCCGTGTCCACATCCATGCGTAGCACCTCGCCAATGTTTTTCCCCTGCCAGAGAATGCCTAGTGTGTCTGGGTTAAAGCGCAGTCCGTGACAATTGTCGCAGGGCACGGTGATGTCCGGCAAAAAGCTCATTTCCATGGTTAGCATTCCGCGCCCACCACATTGGTCACAACGGCCTTGGCCTGTATTAAAGGAAAACCGTGAGGCATTCCACCCGCGCATGCGTGCTTCACGTGTTTGTGCAAACAGCCGGCGAATATGATCCCAAAAACCCACATAGGTCGCTGGGCAAGATCGTGGCGTTTTGCCAATGGGGGTTTGGTCAACCTCGAGTACACGTTCGAGTGATTCCCATCCTTGTAGGGAGTCACAGTTGTGCCATTCGAGCGCTGCATCTGAATTGGAATGGGCAGCTGTCTTGTCCTCGGCATTGTCATCTGCTTTAGCCTTGTTGTCTCTGTGCAATGCCATTTTGAGGTTTTTAAGTAAAACCTCATGAGCCAAACTAGACTTCCCAGAGCCCGACACCCCAGTGATAACGGTCAAACGTTGCAAGGGTAATTGTGCATTAATGTCTTTGAGGTTATGTACACGGGCCCCTCGGATTTCGAGCATGGGCTGTGTTTTCTTAATTGGCCGTCGGGCTGTGAGCGAGTGTTGAATAGGCGCACGCAGATACTGCCCGGTCATGGATTCAGGATGCTCACGGATGTCATCGATCGTGCCGCTAGCCACGATTTGGCCGCCGCGTATGCCCGCCCCAGGCCCCAAATCAATAATATGGTCTGCGGCGCAGATGGTGTCCTCGTCATGTTCGACTACGACCAGTGTGTTGCCATGTGCTTGCAGGCGTTGTAGCGCTTGTAGCAGGATTTGATTGTCGCGAGGGTGCAAGCCTATGGTGGGCTCGTCCAGCACATAGCAGACCCCTTGCAGATTTGAACCCAATTGGGCAGCTAAACGGATGCGTTGGGCTTCACCTCCGGATAAGGTTTGAGCCGAACGATCCATCCCCAGATAACCTAGCCCGACCGTGAGCAAGAAATGCAAACGGTGTTCGATTTCGTTAAAAATATCACGGGCAATTTCTGCTTCACGACCCTGTCGACTGAGGCCCGCAAAAAAACTGCTAGCTTGTTGCACTGTCATGGCAGAAAGAGCGGCGATAGAGTGTTCTTGCCAGAAATAATTCAAAGCAACCGGATTCAGACGCTGGCCGTGACATTGGTTACAGATATGTGCATCAGCACTGTGTTCATCATCTAGCCATTTTTGTTCTTCCCCTGTTTGTTCGGCATCAAAACCTTTGAGTTTCAAGCCGGTGCCATAACAACCTTCGCACCAGCCATAGCGCGAGTTATAAGAAAACAAGCGTGGATCAGGGGCGGGGAAGCTGCGTTGGCATTGAGGGCAAGAACGGTTAACTGAATAATCCTCGATATGGTCAGCGACCAGCACCTGTAGGTGACCATGGCCGTATTCCAAGGCCTGCTGGATGCTGTGACGCAGCTCTTGTTCCTGGTTAGAGGCTATTGTTAGCTGGGCGACTGGGAGCTCGATATAGTGATCTTTATAACGTTCTAGACGCGGCCAATCTCGTGTGCTAATCCAATCGCCATTGACGCGCAGTTGTGGGTAACCTTTGCTATTTGCCCATTGGGCCAGATCGGTGTAGTAGCCTTTGCGGGCAACTACTAAAGGAGCTAATAGAGTGATTTTTTGCCCGTTATAGTGCTGTAGGATATGAGCCAGTATTTGTTCAGGGCTTTGTGCTTCGACTTTGATTTGGCAATCAGGGCAGTATTGTGTGGCCAAGTTTAAATACAGCAGGCGCAAGAAATGATGGATTTCAGTCATGGTGCCGACTGTGGATTTGTGGCCTCCGCGGCTGATGCGCTGCTCGATAGCAACGGTAGGTGGAATGCCATAAATAGCGTCCACATCAGGCTGTCCTGCGGGTTGCACTATCGAACGAGCATAGGCGTTTAGAGATTCTAAGAACCTGCGTTGACCTTCATTGAAAAGGATGTCAAAGGCCAAGGTAGATTTGCCCGAACCGGATACCCCAGTAACCACTGTGAACTGGTCACGAGGAATAGATACTTGGATGTTTTTTAAATTGTGTTCGCGAGCATGGATTATTTCTATTGACTGCGATGTGCTGTCATAGGTGTGCACAGAGGGTTCGGCCACTGCTAACACCGCATTAGTAGAAACAGGCGCCACAGTCTCATCAGCGTCGTGAGCTAGGTCTATTTCTTGACCACGAATTTCTTGCTGATATTCTCTAAGTGCAACTGCTGTGGGCGTTTTTTCGGTGGATTCCAGCGTTTGTGGTGCGCATTCGGCAATGAGTTCTCCGCCTTGGTGACCACCTTTGGGGCCCAGTTCTAACACCCAGTCAGCAGACAGAATAACGTCTAGATTATGTTCGATGACAACCACCGTATGACCGGTTTGCATGAGGCTGCGCAGCGCACTCATGAGCTTGGCTATATCATCAAAATGCAGGCCGGTGGTGGGTTCATCAAATAAAAATAGGCGGCCTTTTTTAACTAAGCCAGCGCTGCGGGTAGGGCGTTTATTGGTCTCGGCGAGATAGCCCGCAAGCTTGAGCCGTTGGGCCTCGCCCCCTGATAGAGTTGGGACTGGTTGGCCCAGTTGCAGGTAGCCTAACCCGACGTCGAGTAATGGTGCGAGGACACGTTGTACCTCTTGTAGGCCGGTGAAAAATTCCGCAGCCTCATCAATGGTCATGGCCAGTACATCAGCAATCGAGGCGCGTTGACCGTGATGCTCTAGGTGTACTTCGAGGATCTCATGGCGATAACGACGGCCATCACAGTCCGGACAGCGTAGATAAACGTCCGAAAGAAACTGCATTTCGATATGCTCAAACCCCGACCCACCGCAGCCAGGACAGCGCCCATTACCTGTATTAAAGCTAAAGGTTCCGGCGGTGTAACCACGCTCTTTGGCGAGCGCTGTGCGTGCAAATAATCGGCGGATAGGATCAAAAGCCCCGACATAACTAGCAGGGTTAGAACGCGCGGTACGGCCGATGGGGCTTTGATCAACAAAAACCACCTCAGAAAACTGGTCGGCGCCCTCGAGGCTATCAAAGGTGCCCGGGGCCTCAGTTGCCTGACCAAAATGTTTGAGTAGTGCCGGATAGAGCACGTTTTCAATTAGGGTAGATTTACCCGAACCCGATACGCCGCAAATAACCGTAAAGCGATCGACGGGAATACGCACGTCAATATTTTTCAGATTGTGAGCACGTACGCCACGCAAGTATAGCGAAGGGGTCTCTTTTGTGACGGGCTGGTTAGGATAGGCAGGTAGCTGTCGGCGTCCCGCCAAATAATCCCCTGTCAGGGTGTGCGCTGCACGCAGATCTGTGGGAGCGCCATCAAAGAGTATTTGCCCACCGTTTGGGCCCGGGCCCGGGCCCATGTCCAAAATGCGATCGGCGGCCACCATGACCTGGGGGTCGTGCTCTACTACGACTAAGGTGTTGCCATGCGTCTTGAGTCTTTTCATGGCATCAATGACGCGATGCATGTCTTGGGGGTGTAAACCAATAGAGGGTTCATCCAGCACGAACAAGGTGTTGACCAATGAGCTCCCCAAGGCTGTCGTTAGGTTTATACGTTGTACCTCGCCCCCTGATAAAGTACGGCTCTGTCTGTCTAGGTGTAAATAATCCACCCCAACGCGGCAAAGAAAATCCAAGCGCGTCTGTACCTCGGACAAAATGAGTTCTAGTGCCGGGTCATCACCATGCCGTTGAGCAATGCCACTAAAAAAATCACGTAGCTGCCCAATGGGTAGACGCATTAAATCATATAGATGCAAGCCTGGCATGGCCGCTACTTGGTCGGGAGTCCAGTGACAGCCGTGTGGAATAAAACGCTGATATGGCTGAGGGTCACCTTTGGAGTCTTGGTTTCCGATGCGCCAAAGTAACGAGGTGGTTTTTAAACGCGCCCCCAAACACTCTGTGCAGGGGGTATAGCTGCGGTAATTGGACAGCATGACGCGAACATGCATGCGGTAGCTGCGTTTTTCCAGATAGTCGAAAAAACGTTGCACGCCATACCATTTGTCTTTGCTACGTCGCTTCCAGTCGGGATCGCCTTGGATAACCCATTGTTTTTCTGCTGCAGATAATTGGTTCCAGGGGGCGCTGAGTCGGACACCGGCTGCTGGGGCCAGCGCTTCCATTTGTTTTTGGTGCTTTTTATTGCGCTCGGTATGCCAAGGACGAATCGCCCCTTCTAGTAGACTTTTGTTTTCATCGGGGATGACTAAACCATAGTCAATACCCATCACGCGTCCAAAACCACGACAGGTCTCACAGGCACCTAAAGGTGAGTTATAAGAAAAAGTACTTTCATGAGCGGGGCTATATTCTATATGGCAACGCGCGCAGTACAACGAAGCACGGAAATGCAGGTGAGCAATTTCATTTCGTTCGTCATCCAATGCAAACAGATGCAATTGATCTCGTCCATGCATAAAAGCGGCTTCTAAGCCTTCGCTCAGGCGTGTTGAATCAACCCGACTAGAGCGAAAGCGATCTTGGATGACATAGAGACCCTTGCTATCGTTAGCGGGCTCGTAGGTGCGTGTGTAGCCTTGTTGTTGCAAATACTGCTGGATCTCTTCGGTGCTGAAATTGTCCGGGATGTCTATTTTAAAGCACAGCACCCAGCGGGGGTCCCCCAATCTTTCGGACTCAGAGGCGAGTTGTTCAACAATGCTTTGAGGGCTATCAATAGTGACCTCGTGACTGCATTGCTGACAAAACAATCGACCTAAGCGTGCATAAAATAGTTTTAAATAGTCATTGAGCTCGGTCATGGTGCCTACCGAGCTGCGCGAATTGCGTATTGGGTTGATTTGGTCAATAGCAATTGCAGGCAAAACCCCTTCAATGCGATCGACTTGGGGTTTATCCATCCGATCTAAAAATTGACGGGCATAGGGGCTAAAAGTCTCTACATACCGACGTTGCCCTTCGGCATACAAGGTGTCAAAGGCTAATGAGCTTTTGCCCGAGCCGGAAACCCCGGTAATGACGGTAATTTCCTGAGAATTAAAGTCTATATTGAGGTTTTTTAGGTTGTTTTGTTTCGCGCCAATGATGCGAATCGTATTAGTCATGCGGTAGCAGATGGTCTTGGATGATGAGCAGAAAAAAGGACGGGACGATTTCACAAAGAAATAAGGTTATAATATACCTTTAATCGTTAACCTAATGGTATTACTGGAGCATTTCATGGCTGAAATTAAACGCGTTAGACGTAACACTTTAGAGCGTCGTTGCTTGGGCAAATCCTTCAAGCGCCTGTTTGCAGGTTCTTCGCGCGGCGTGTTCAAGCTGCTCGAAGAGGTCAAGCGTGCTTAGTCCAGGCTGACTGAACGCTACGTATTTGATTTGGGCATGCTGGTCGAATGACTGTTGGATGCCCAAATGCCTAAACCACAGAGCAATTATTCTGTGGTTTTTCTATCTGTTTTCATGGGTGTCAGGGCCACACAACAATAACTCACGCACTGAACTCGGATGCTGCTGGCAGATACAGGCAAAACATAGATCTAGTTCCAGGGCAGACCTACCCGCATTGTTTAGGTGCTCGCAATGAGTCCAGTATACAAAAGGCCACGCAATCCAGACGCACGTTTCCATTTTACGGTATTGACGCCTACCTATAATCGCGCCCATACACTAGAGCGGGTCTTTCAATCATTGGTCGAACAAAGCTACCAGTCTTTTGAGTGGGTCATTGTGGATGATGGCTCGACCGATGAGACCGCCGAACGCGTTGCACAGTGGCAGCGTGAGGCTACTTTCCCTATTTCTTATCACTGGCAAACCAATCAACACAAAAAAGCAGCTTTTAATCTTGGAGTGCAATTAGCCCAAGGCGAATTGATCGTGGTGCTAGACAGTGATGACGCGTTGTTACCCGATAGCTTGTACGAAATGATACGCGTATGGTGGAGCCTACCTGACGCAGAGCGAGCCTCTTTTGTTGGGGTGACTGGCTTATGCCAATATCCCGATGGCTCGGTGGTGGGTGATCTATTTCTCCATGATGCATTGGATGCCACTGCGCTAGACCTCTATTTTAAATACCGAGTGCGGGGTGAAAAAATCAGTTGTCTGGCCCGTAACGTATTAATTGATTTTCCATTTCCGCAGTATTCGGGCTTTGTCCCAGAGAGCATTGTCTGGCGTGCTATTGCCCGAGCAGGCTACAAGCAGCGCTTTGTGAACAAGGTTTTTCGTATTTATTACTCTGAGCATGACTCTCTGAGTGTACAGGGCCAGCAAACCTCGCAGCATGCCTTTGGCATGTGGCTGTTGGCGCAGGATACGATGGCATTGTGTATGCCGTGGTTTCAGTACGATCCGCGTAGCTTTTTCCTGTCTGCAGCGCGGTATGTGCGCTTTCGATTGCATATGGTGAAGCAACAACGCCAGCCACCGCGCCATCTGAGTCCTATAGGGTGGCGGGCAAGACTGCTGATAGCATCAATGGCACCTGTTGGGGGGCTATTGTTTTTGCGTGATGTGTGGCGTGAACGCCGCAAACCCTAGCGTTAGACCTAGTGCTAAACCCCAAGCGCTAAGCCCGAGTGTCTATGCTTATTGCAACTGACTGGGCGGGGTCTGTACAAACAGGTGCTCGGGTTTGGCTGTTGCCTCGTCGGGTTCCTGCTCGTCATCAAAATCAAAGGGTAAAAGCTCGATGAGCTCTTCGGCCCAGCCGATTTCATCACCCTCTTGGTTGACCTTGATATAACGGATGGGGCCAATATCGGCGCATTGGATGGCCCATAGAAAGCGGCAGCTATAGGTTTCATTTGCATTGACGTGCACGCCACCTTGGCTGCCAATCAAGCGGGCGTTGGCTCCACCGATCTGAATCACTGGAATGTTTGTGTCGTCTTCGTTAATATCAAGGGGAATGGCAAAGGCGATCCATTCATAGCCGGTTTCCTCGGCATCCATGATTTCAGCCAAGACAGGCTTGCCGATGTAGGCACTCAGGGCATCGGCGGTACGGGCGAGCAATTCAATGTCGGCGTTGCTAAAGGTCAATGTGGACATGTTTAAAATAGAAAATTAAAACCAGTCAGCGAATTCGAAGTACAAGCCACCATTGTACGGCCTTTTTTTTCTTTTTTCAGTGCCAAATCTTTCTTCTTTTATTTAGAGTTTATTAGAATATATGGGACAGTACGTATTTACTATGAATCGGGTGGGGAAAATTGTTCCACCACGCCGACAGATCCTCAGGGATATTTCTTTGTCTTTTTTCCCTGGTGCCAAAATCGGCGTGCTCGGCCTGAATGGCGCGGGCAAGTCTACCTTGCTGCGCATCATGGCCGGCCTGGATACCGAGATCGAAGGGCAAGCCACGCCCATGGCTGGGATTAATATCGGTTATTTGCCCCAAGAGCCCGAGTTAGATCCCAAGCAAACGGTACGCGAAGCTGTCGAAGAAGGGCTGGGCGAGGTTTTTCGGGCTAAAGCACGCTTAGATGAGGTTTATGCCGCCTACGCTGAGCCCGACGCTGATTTTGATGCTTTGGCAGCCGAACAGGCCGAGCTAGAAGCCATTATTGCCGCTGCTGCGACCAGTGGCAGTGATGATACCGAAACCCAGATGGAAATCGCTGCAGATGCTTTGCGTCTACCCCCTTGGGATGCTCAGATTGAACATCTGTCAGGTGGGGAAAAGCGCCGTGTTGCTCTGTGCCAGCTGCTTTTATCCAAGCCCGACATGCTTTTGCTTGACGAGCCTACTAACCACTTGGATGCGGAAAGTGTTCATTGGCTTGAGCAATTTTTAACCCAATTCCCCGGTACGGTGGTGGCTGTTACGCACGATCGATATTTCCTGGACAATGCTGCGGGTTGGATTTTAGAGCTTGACCGAGGCCATGGCATCCCATGGAAAGGTAATTACAGCTCATGGCTCGAGCAAAAGGAAAACCGTTTGGCCCAAGAAGAGGCCGCTGAAAGCGCGCGTCAGCGTACTATTCGCAAAGAGCTCGAGTGGGTACGTCAAAATCCCAGAGGGCGCCAAGCCAAATCTAAAGCGCGTTTGAATCGCTTTGAAGAGCTGTCTTCTTATGAGTACCAGCGCCGTAACGAGACTCAGGAAATATTTATTCCTGTTGCCGAGCGCTTGGGCAATGAGGTTATCGAGTTTAAAAACGTTAGCAAAGGCTACGACGATCGTTTGCTGATCGATGATTTGAGCTTTAGTGTGCCACCGGGTGCAATTGTGGGTATCATAGGGCCCAACGGGGCGGGTAAATCCACCTTATTTCGCATGATCAGTGGGCAGGAACAACCTGACCAGGGCGAGATTAATTTAGGGCAAACAGTGCAAATAGCTCATGTAGATCAATCGCGTTCTGATTTGCCTGATGAGAAAAGCGTGTTCGAAGCTCTTTCTGTAGAGGGTTCGGATAATATCGAAGTGGGCCGCCACTCTATTCCTGTGCGTGCTTACCTGAGCCGCTTTAATTTCCGCGGGGCTGATCAAAATAAAAAAGTTGGGCAGCTGTCTGGCGGTGAGCGAGGGCGCTTGCATTTGGCCAAGACACTGGTCACCGGGGGCAATGTATTGCTGCTTGATGAACCCTCAAATGACTTGGATGTCGAAACCTTGCGCGCCCTTGAGGATGCTTTGCTGGAATTCGCAGGATGCGTGATGGTGATCAGTCACGATCGCTGGTTCTTGGACCGCATCGCTACGCATATTTTGGCTTTTGAGGGCGACTCTCATGTCGAGTTCTTTGCAGGTAACTACCAAGAATACGAAGAGGACAAGCGCCGTCGTTTAGGCGAGCAAGCAGCGCAACCACGTCGTATTCGCTATAAGCCTCTACGCTAAACCTCTACGCCAAATAATTTAGGGGAGTATCACACTGATATTCCCCTTTTTATTGCGCGGTTGACGCTTAATTTTAGTGGAAAACACGTTTTAATTTAGCACCAGAATGATACAAAAAAACACGCAATTTTATTGTTGCCTGTCATTGATTGAGCTATCTTATTAGGTAAAGATTTAAGGAGTTTGATATGCGAAAAAGATGGACTAAAGGTTTGTTAGCAATCACTTTGATTGCCTCTTTGGCAGGCTGTGCTTCTTGGGATACCATGTCCTCGCGACAAAAAAGTGCCACGGCCGGGGCAGGGGTTGGCGGGGTTGCCGGCGCTGTAATTTCTGGTGGTGGCATTTTAGGCACCGTAGGTGGTGCTGCTATTGGCGGGGTTATTGGCGACCAAATCGGCAAGAATCCCTAGACCGCTATTCCCACAACATTTATATCAAGTATGACTCGGTGGGTGTGCACGCCCGCCCAATGACAGGCGCAAGATTAATTATTAATCACACTGCGCCTGTTATGCTTTCTTTTCCTCGCCAGGCATTTCAATTTTGACCTCGAGTACTTCGAGCTCATCTTTCTTGTCTAAATTGACCTGGATATCATCAGGATTTATTTTTACGTATCTAGAGATCACCTCGACGAGCTCTTTTTGTAAGCGCGGCAGGTAGTCGGGTGTGACACCGCCGTGGCCGCGCTCGTTAATCAGGATGAGTTGAAGCCTGTCTTTGGCGACAGAGGCTGATTTTTTTCTGCTCCCTAGCAGGAAAGAAAGGAAAGACATAATTACTTTCCTCCAAAAAGTCGTTTGAAAAGTCCCGGCTTTTCGTAATCCACAAAGCGCATGGAGACGTCCTTGCCGAGGTAGCGATCAACCACATCCTGATACGCCTGTGCAGCATCGCTATCACGTAGATGCACTACGGGTACCCCTTGGTTAGAGGCTTGGAGGACGATTTCCGACTCGGGAATAACCCCCAGTAGTTTGATGCGCAGGATGTCCTCGACATCAGAGACCGATAGCATTTCGCCCTCGGCGACACGCTTGGCGCTGTAGCGCGTAATCAGTAGGTATTCGCTAACGGGCTCGCCACCTTCTTCGGCGCGTTTGGATTTAGCCGAAAGAATGCCCAAGATACGGTCCGAGTCGCGCACTGATGAGATTTCGGGATTGGTGACCACAACAGCATCATCGGCAAAATAAGACGCCATCAAAGCCCCCGTTTCGATGCCAGCGGGTGAATCACAGACGATGTATTCGAACTCCATTTCTTTGAGCTCTTGGAGAACTTTACCCACGCCATCACGAGTCAAAGCATCTTTGTCGCGGGTTTGTGAAGCAGGCAAGATAAACAGGTTTTCTAGTTGTTTATCACGGATTAAGGCCTGATTGAGTGTGGCCTCACCCTGTATGACGTTGACAAAGTCATAGACTACACGACGCTCGCACCCCATGATGAGATCGAGGTTACGTAATCCGACATCAAAATCAATCACTGCTGTTTTATGGCCGCGGATGGCGAGGCCGGCTGCGAAACTGGCACTGGTGGTGGTCTTGCCCACGCCACCTTTGCCTGAAGTCACCACAACGATTCGTGTCATGACGGTGTGCATCCTTAAAAGTTAATAACACGCTTTAAGTCTGGCCACTACAGTGATGATAATAATGACTGAGTAGTGGCAGTAGCGTCCTTGATTTTAAAAGAAACCGGGGTGCATGCAACAGTTACGTTGGCACGGTTTAGTATTTTACGCAAGTATTCAGAACAATGCTTAACTGATTGATTCAATTCTTAAGCTTTCGCCGTGCAATGAAATAACTGCATTTTGGTTGTGGTGTCGATCGGGTAGAGCCTCGTCGATGACCTTGTACACCCCAGCAATAGCAATGAGCTCTGGATCGAGCTCGGTGGTAAAAATACGAGCTTCGGTATTGCCGCTGGCACCGGCCATAGCGCGCCCACGCAAGGGGCCATAAACATGGATGTTGCCATCGGCGATGACCTCGGCCCCCTGGCTGACAACGCCAATGATAATCAGATCGCTGTCTTTGGCGTAGACGCGCTGCCCCGAACGTAGTTGACGCTGGATGACCTTGGTAGGCCGTGCACTGCTGTCTGCATCGTTTTCTGCGTTGTGGCTAGGGACAGCTGGTTGTTCGTTTTGAGCACTGCCATCGTCAGAGTGGCTGGCGTCTTGGCTGACGGCTGTGGCCGTTGAGTCTGTATCGGCACCCTTTGTGGGTGTGACCTCTGTGGCTGTATCTGCGACAGGTGCGCGTGGTTGTGGTCGGGATAAACTCAGTATTGCGAGTCCGGCCTGTTCGGCATTGCTCGCGACCGCACCGGTAGCCACCACACCGATTGGGTGCAGTTCATGCGTTAATAAGCAGTTTTGTAGCGCCTGCCAGTCAACCCCCTGTTCTAGGGCACTGGCATCAATCACAACTGCTTCACCAGCAAAAAAACCAGAGGATTGCTCTAAGTGTTGCTGCAGCTGTGCGAGGATGGTGTTCATATCCTCTGGCTGCAGCACTAACCGAACGGTATCCAAAGTCGCGCTTTTAAAGTCAATAGCCTTATCTGCTGTGCGCTCTTCTTGTGTCACGTTGCACCTTTTGAAAATTAGACCCAGGTATCGCGCAATGTTGCGGTGCGGTTCAAGACTGGGCGCTCGGGAGTGGAAAGCTCGCGATCTGCAACAAAATAGCCTAAACGTTCAAACTGCCAGAATGCCTCGGGCTTGGCAACCAAGCCAGGCTCGATCCAGGCCTGTACTGTTTGCATAGAGTCAGGGTTGATCAAGCTGAGGAAGTCTTTGTCACCAATATCTGGGTGTGGGTCTGTAAACAGGCGATCGTAGAGACGTACCTCGGCAGAAAGGGCGTGTTTGACGCTGACCCAAGTAATGGCCCCGCGTACACGGATAGAGCTGGCCCCTGGAGTCCCTGATTTGGTGTCGGGGATATATTCGGCATAGACCTCGGTCACATTGCCATCCTCGTCCTTTTTAAACCCAGTGCATTCAACGATGTAAGCGTATTTTAAGCGTACTTTGTTGCCGGGGAAAAGACGGAAATAGCGTTTTTCTGGGTCCTCGCGGAAATCATCGCGCTCGATCCAAAGTTCGCGAGTAAAGCTGAAATGACGTTGGCCAGCGTCCGGATTATGCGGGCTAAGCGGTGCCGTGCAGGGCTCGTCATGATCCTCGGGTAAATTGGTGATGATGAGTTTAATGGGATCCAGTACAGCTACGCTACGGGGGGCAATTGGATCTTGCACATCCCGTAGGGATTGCTCGAGCACGCTGTATTCAATGCGTGAGTCAGCCTTTGAGATACCGATACGCTCGCAAAAGAGGCGAATAGCCTCGGGGGTATAGCCACGGCGGCGCAATCCTGCCAGGGTGGGCAGGCGTGGATCATCCCAGCCATCAACATGCCCATTTTCTACGAGTTGGCGCAGTTTGCGTTTGCTGGTGACCACATGCGTCAGGTACAAGCGGGCGAATTCTATTTGCTGCGGCAGGGGGTCAGTGAAAAAGCCTAGCTCGCTGAGTTTTTCCAAGGTCCAGTTATAAAAAGGGCGTTGGTCTTCAAACTCGAGTGTGCATAGGCTGTGGCTGATCATCTCGAGCGCGTCTTCGACGGGGTGTGCCCAGCTATACATGGGGTAGATGCACCATTTATCACCGGTACGGTGGTGTGCAGCGTGACGAATGCGATAAATCACAGGATCGCGCATGTTGATATTGGGCGAACCCATGTCAATCTTGGCGCGCAAGCACATGCTGCCATTAGGGTGTTTACCGTCTTTCATCTCGCGCAGTAGTTGCAAAGATTCGTCTGCGGGACGATCGCGCCACGGTGAAGGGGTGCCTTTTTCTGTGAGGGTACCCCGCGTGCGACTGATCTCTTCGGGGCTTTGTTCATCGATGTAAGCATAGCCTGCCAGCACTAAGGCCTCGGCAAAGGTATACATATCATCGAAATAATCACTGGCAAAATATAGGTTGTCATCCTCGCCATCGACCCAATCAAAGCCTAGCCATTGCACCATTTCAATAATGGCATCTACGTATTCTTGCTCTTCGGTTTCTGGGTTGGTGTCGTCAAAACGTAGGTGGCATGCGCCTTGGTAGTCTTTGGCCAAGCCAAAGTTTAAACAAATACTCTTGGCGTGGCCGATGTGTAAATAGCCGTTGGGCTCAGGGGGAAAGCGAGTGCGAATCCGAGCCTGATCAACGGGTGCCCCCTCTTGTATGTTAGCTGGCCCGGGTCGACCGGCCCAGCGTTTTTTTGCATAGCGACCATCTTTGAGGTCTTTGTCTATGATCGTACGGATAAAATTAGACGGAGCGGGATGTGAATCAGTGGTCATATGCGAGTCTATTAAAAGAAACAAACTAAACGGTTACTATTTTGCCATGAACAAAGCCGATATACTGAGCATGTTGCGACTTGAGGCACATAAAAATATACTGGGTGGCAAAAGAGCGTATCAATCATGAACCAATCGACACTTTGGCTGGCTGAATTACAATTTTTTCTGAGCCTGAGCTTTGTGGCTGTGTTTTTCGCCATCGAGCTAGGGTTGTCGTGGGTACTGTTTGCGTTTCGCCTGCGCACATTGGGTGGCAATCAAGCGATGTGGCTACCTGCCTATCGAACCTGGGTGCGTGTTTTTGCGTTGGCCACGGTCCTGAGCATTGCTGCCAGTATACCTGTGATTATATTACTGGGTACGTTGTGGCCGCAGTTTTTACAAAAAACTGCACTGCTGAGTAGCCCTTTATTAGCAGCGGCTATTGTAACAACTTTAATTTTTAAATCCTCATTTCTAGGATTGATGCTGTATGCCCAGCGGCGCATGCCTAATTGGTTGCATGCTGGCGTAGTGGGGGTGAGCGCGCTGATCAATACAGGACTGCTGTTTATCATTTTGGCTTGGATTAGCTGGCTGCACCATCCAGTGGGTGCGCAGTGGTCTGATGCAGGGTTAAAGGCTATCGATTGGTCAGTCGTTTTTCGTAACCCGTTGATCTATTGGTACGGGGGGCTGTATGTCGCTGGCAGCTTTTTATTTGTGGGCGTGCTGATCCAGGCAATGCTCGCGCGGCAGTCTATTCGCCGCCCAGCTAACGAGGGCGAGCGTCGGGTTAATCGGTTTGCGTTGTTGCTCTCTTTGTTTGCCGTAGCTGGCTTGGTCATTGGGGTGGTTGGCCATGGGGGATGGTTGGCTCTGAATCAACCGTTCAAGGCTGCAGCTCTCAATGCTTTTTGGCACAGCGGTGCAACACCGGAATGGCTATTAGCTGCTTGGTCTAGCGAGAGCGAGCAGAAAAATCTGTTTAGCTTTGGACTGCGTCCCCTGCATTTATGGTGGTTAGGTCAGGATGCGCAGCAACACTACATTGGTTTAGATAAAGGGGTAGGGATGCTGCCCCCCGTTAATCTGGTCTTTTGGTCATTTCGATTGGCCTTGCTAGTCGGTGTCTTGCTGCTTTTAGCGCAGCTGCGTACTTGGTGGTTAATTGGTCGGCGTTATTTTGATCCTAATATGCTTAGCGAACGCTGGCGCCACGTGCTGCTGATCTTGCCTTTTTTAGCGGCTGCCATGATTTGGTTTGGTCTGGCGTATCAGCTGTTTGGCGAATTACCTTATGTAGTGTTCGAAAGCTTGACGACCAGTGAGCTCTATAGCCAATTACGCTTTAGTTGGTTGGTTACCAGTATTTTGATTAGTGTTGTTGTTTATTTGCTGGGTACTATTGGCTTTGTTTCTTTGGTTCGTTATGCCGGGCGTTACGGGGTGATTCCCGTGGCTCGTCATCGGGGGCGCGCATGATTGATTTTCTTGTCGCTGCATTGGGTGTGAGTGCCAGCGATCCGGTTTTCTGGCTGCCCTTGCTATTTTTTGCGCTCTTTGTGCTGGTGTCCTTTTTGGGCATGCTATTAGATGGCTTTGATATCGGTGTGGGCTGCCTTATCGGGGTGGCCCCGCAAGAACTGCGTGCCCGTATGCTCGGCCTGCTTAGCCCTTGGCGTGACGCCAATGAGCTGTGGCTTATTATGGGGTTAGGTCTTTTGGCCACGGTGTTTCCAGGAGCGTGGGCGGGTTTATTAGGCCACTTGTTTATTCCCTTGTTCTTACTGGCTATGGGCGTTCTGGTGCGCACCGTGTGTTTCGAGTGGCGGTTACGCGCTCCCGAGGCTCAGCAGCCGGTGTGGGCAGTAGGCTTTTGCCTGGGTTCGTTGACCGTGGCCTTTGCACATGGCCTTTTGGTGGCACAGGTGGTTGTTAACGGGCAATGGCAGGGGGGATATTTGTGGTTTAGCTTGCTGGTCGGGCTGTGTAGCGTGGCAGCTTATTTGTTGCTGGGTGCTGCTTGGCTAATGATGCGTCAGGCAGGGGTGTTGCGCGTGCGCTCTATTTTATGGGCACGTCGTTCTATCCGTTGGTTTGCAGCGGGCGTGGTGGCCGCATCAGTGGTGTTGGCACTAGAAAATGCGGGTGTCTTTCTCAAATGGACCGAGGGGGCACGACGTTGGTCAGTGTATTTCTTTTGGGCTGGATTATTGGCATGTTTTGTCGGCATAGAAATGTGTTTGCAACGTCTATTGCACAGCAGTATTCGCACAACCATATTACCGTTTGTTTTGACGCTGATTATATTTTTTGCCGTGGCTTTAGGCTTTGTGTTTAGTTTTTTTCCTTTTTTCGTCTTGGATCAGATCACGCTTTGGGATGCCGCGGTGCCTGTAGCCACTTTGTATATAGTGGGGGTGATGGCTTTAGTCGCTTTGCCATTTGTGCTGTTTTTTAATTTCCGAGTGTATTGGCGGTTATTCGGGTTATCCCGTCCGCCACGGGTGCCTGATTACGAGCAGCTCAGTAGTTAGGCCTTTATTATCCTCATTTTTGGGTGCCCATGCTAAAAAAAGCCATTGTCCCCCTACGTCGCCGTTTCCGCCACCGACGCTGGCTGGCGGATACACCCGCGATGTTGTTCTGGGCTGGCATTATGGGCATTTTGGGGGCTGCTGCGGTCATCGCCTTTCATCAGGGTATCTTGCTCATCCAGCAGGTGGCGACGGGTCGCTCTGGAAGCATTGTAGGGGTGACCAGTTCGCTAGAGCCTTGGTTACGAGTGCTTTTCCCTACCCTAGGTGGTGCGATTGCTGGGGTGTTTCTATGGTTTGGCAATCGCACTAAAAAAGGCGCGACTGCTGACTACATGGAAGCTGTGGTCATTGGCGATGGGCGTTTATCTGTACGGCAGTCAGTACTGCGCTCTCTTTCTTCGTTGTTTACTGTATCCTCTGGAGGCTCCATCGGTCGGGAAGGGGCCATGATCTTGCTTTCGTCTTTGGTGGCTTCTCTCTTTGGCCGGCTGATTAAGATTGCCACCTCTCGATTGCGTTTATTGGTAGCTTGTGGGGCGGCTGCTGGGGTGTCGGCAGCTTATGGTGCTCCTTTGGCGGGCACGCTGTTTGTGGCAGAAATTATTTTGGGTTCGATGCAGATTCAAACGCTGGGTCCTTTGCTAGTGGCTGCAGCATCGGCCAATTTGACCATGCGAATGACCGGACACTACCAAGCACCCTATGAGATGTTTGGTCTCGAGGCAGTCAGTTCGGGGTTGGACATGGCTATCTTTGTTGTTCTAGGCGCTATTATTGGGGTGGTTGCTCCAGGATTCTTGCAATTGATGAGTGCCACCCGGAGCTACGTGGCACGCACAGGGATGCCGCTGATAGCGCGTTTGACCTTGGGGGGCTTTATTTTGGGGCTGCTTTTACTGTTGACCCCCGAGGTAGCGGGCAATGGCTACAGTGTCGTGCGCTCTTTGTTGCACGATGATTGGGCTTGGTATGCCATTGTTTCGATGCTGTTTGCCAAGGTTTTTGCTACGGTTATTACCGTGGGCTCTGGCGCGATTGGTGGGGTGTTTACGCCCGCTTTATTTGTAGGAGCAGCTTTTGGCGCGTTGTTTGCCAGTGTGGTGCACATGTTAGTACCTGGTCTCGAGGTCAGTCCAGTGATGTATACCTTGGTTGGGATGGGGGCGTTTTTAGGTGCCGCGACCAGTGCACCACTGATGGCCATATTGATGATCTTTGAAATGACGCTTAGCTATCAACTGGTGCTGCCCTTGATTATGGCCTCGGTGATTGCTTATTTTGTGTCTCGTACTATGGCTGAGGTCGCTATGTATGATGTGGTGCTGGTGCGTGAGCGTGATGAATTACTGCGTCATACATTACGTTATACACGTATTAATCAGCTCATTAAGCCTGCTGAAACGGTGCTGCCGATGACAGCCACTGTGCGAGAATCCATCCAGATGTTTTTAGATTATCCGGTGCGCTATATTTACATCGTTGACGAGGGCAATATCTACCAAGGCGTGATCGAGCAACAAAGCCTCACGCGGTTATTGATACAGCACCCCGAAGCCCAGGATGAGCCCTTGGGTGAGTATGTGAAAATTGATGCTATTGAGCCCCTTACATCAGCCATGAGTCTGGACGACGCGCAGGGACTGTTTGTGAATTTTAATGGCGAACGCCTCCCGGTAGTTAATAACCCGACACAAAAGCGTTTATTGGGGGTGGTGTATAAATCTGCTTTACTCGAGCGCTATTCTGTTTTAAAGCGCACGCTAGATGCCTCAAGTGAGGCCCTGTTGCATTTCCGCCGCTAGTTGTCTATGGTGGGTGAGATTTGTTTTATTAACTTGGGTGAGGTGTTATGCAAAAGGCCTACGAGGTGTTACGCACAGTTTTTGGCCATACCTCATTTAAGGGACAACAAGAAGAAATCATCACACATGTTTGTGCGGGTAATCACGCGTTAGTACTGATGCCCACTGGCGGGGGCAAGTCCTTGTGTTATCAGGTACCCGCCTTGGTACGGTCCGGGGTGGCAGTGGTTATTTCGCCACTGATTGCACTGATGCAGGATCAGGTACACAGTCTCCAAGCGCTCGGAGTGCAGGCAGCTTATTTGAATTCGACGCTTAGCTGGTCAGAAACACAAGAGATCGAGCAGGCTTTGCGGCAAGGCACCATTGATTTGTTGTATATCGCGCCCGAGCGATTGACCAGTCCACGCACGCTCGAGCTTTTGAAATCATTGCCTTTGGCCTTATTTGCGATCGACGAGGCACACTGTGTGGCCCAATGGGGGCATGACTTTAGACCCGAATATTTGGGTTTATCGGTACTGGCCGAGCATTGGCCCCAGGTACCGCGAATTGCACTGACCGCAACTGCCAATGCACAGACGCGCCAGGAAATTGCTCACCGTTTAGGGCTTGAGGATGCGACCCAATTTGTAGACAGTTTTGATCGGCCTAACATCTTTTATCAAATGGTGGAAAAGAAAAACACCAAAGAGCAGCTGTGGCAGTGGATACAGGCCGAACACCC
>DATGSS010000045.1:0-4568 GCA_035302345.1 Paenalcaligenes sp. | reverse complement strand
GCACGATCTGCATCACACAAAAACCAGCGTTGCGCATAAGCCCGAGCGCGCTCATCATGCACTGCAGGCGCATTTACTAAAACTGTAGTCATCTTTATTTCTGCAAAAACTCTTTTAAAGTCGCACCAAAATATTTTGCTGCATCCTCTACAAAGGTCTCTACAGCTGTTTTTTTAGGTTCGGGTTGGGTATTAACCAAAGCCCCGTATAGCGATACACCGAACACATCTAGCAGACCCTCTTGAATAGCATCTTGAACAAAACGGTGTCGCATGTCAGCCCATTGCATGCGCATCTCTGGAGCCTCCAGAGGGCCTGTAACCCGTAAAGGGATAAGCGCCTGCGCAAACCCATAATGATAAGCAGAAAACTCTGCCGGTATGTGATCTTCATCCTCGTCTGACAACGAACCCTGCTGCTTTTGTTCCGTGGATTGCTGACGTTCATCTGTCGCCTGATCGGCATCTTTTTCGGGCAAATCGAGATCCAACAACAACATCAAATCCAACTGCTCATTGACCAAATCCACCCAAGCTGGTTGCCCCAAGCTTATTTCATAATTAGGTCCTGCCATAGATAGCTGAGTAAATTGCAGCTGTCCGTCCTTGCCTTGCAAATCAAATTGGGCATTATCAAAACCGGTAACCGCATCAGCATCATAAGCCTCGGGCATAGTAGGTACTTGACGCGAAAATAACTGCTGCAAGACGTCATTAGCGGCATCTACCTGCTCCCAGACAGAGAAACCGATAAATGCCCCCTCAGTCATTTTTGCTTCGATACGTGTATTCAAGGCCGCGCGCCAAGCAGCCAAAGTAGTTCCCCAAGTATGCCAAGTCGCTTCTAAATCGCCAGTACCTTGTAGAAACACGGGCAAGTCTAATCCTGCTAACAAAGCTGCTGAATTAACATCCTGAAGATCTAAATAACCATAAAATTGATCGCTATCGACCCATGCTGCGTGGGCACGCAGATGGCCGCCATACAGAGCTGCTTGTAACTCGGAAATCTCGAGCCCCTTGCGTTGCCACTGGCCATGGGCATTGAATTCTTGCAGCCATAGATTTTCTACGCGCAGCTCATCGGCCTCGAGACGCCAAGACCACTCAAAAGGCAACTGACGCCAATTCAAATCTGCCTCGGGCTCAATCTGTATTTCAGCTGTCGCTACGGCCGTGGGACGCGTCGAGACGGGCTGTTTATCGGCACGCTCATTGCGGATCGACAAAGCAGGAACCCAATGAGTCAGATCAATCTGCTCGGCCTCTAAATGCGTAATTAAACGCGGCGGAGTGTTTTCTTTATCAAACCAAAAAAACCAATTCAAGCGCTCATTCACCTGGCCAGCCACGGTATGCTCGTCCAAAAATAAAGTCCCAGGTTCCACTTGATTGTTTTCGGATTGCTGCATCTGTCCAGATATGACATCCTGATCCGTCACTAAAGACTTGGCGCTGCTGTTAGTGCTCGTGGGCTCATCTTCATTATTTTGAGCAGCAGAACCCTGGCCCTCAGCATCGCCATCAACATCATCTGTAGACTGCTCATTAGTCGCCTCCAGACTTTTGACTATCCGCCCTTCAAGCGCCCCAGCAGCATGCCCATTAAAGGGCTCAATATAAAAATCGCCACTGAGCGCACGTGCACTCTGCCCATCAACTAAGGCTGAATCACGCAAGGACAATAGCCCTTGCCCATCAGAAAATATCAGCTGCTCATCCTCGTGTGACCAAAACAGAGCCGAATCAAACTGCAACTGCCAATGCTGATGCGGCGTTTGGTAACCGCCCTGCAAATACACTTCATCCACTTTCAAGTCATGCCAGCCAGAGGTGAAACCATCCAGCTTCATCGTCAATCCGGTTACCTCTTGGCCCCAGGCATGTTTAAAGCTAGTCAAGATAGGGGCCCCCTCTGCCTGTTGGGGACTCATCCAAAACTCTTCGGACTCAGCAGCAATTTCAGTTTTAGCGTTTGTCGAATTAGCATTGGCACGTATATTAAGCTTTTCCCACCACAACTGCTCTTGCTGCCAATGCCAACCAAGAGACTTAGCCCTGAGCTGTAAATCAGCAGCCTGATCACCATCATCGCGCTGCCACTGACCCCGAGCCATTAATTCAAATTGCTCAAAATCCAACGCCTGCTCATGCAGATATTCTGCAGAACCCCGAAAATCTGCGCTTTTGACCTTAAACGGCCCAACCACACCAGAAGATTGCACATGCGAACGATGCACAATAAGACGCTGAGTCGTAGACTCTAACTGCAGCACACCCTGACCATCTATACGTAAATCAGCGCCTAAATCATCACTAGAAAAACGCCCCTTCATAGAAACATCAAAAGGCTGTTCCAACGTGATGCGCCCAGTATTCACAGACAGGTCCCTAAGATCCGCCTTCCAACGCTGTTGAGCATCATAAAAATGCAAAGTAGCGTCGTGAACCTCCAACCCGGCAATATCAACTTGAAATTCAGAACGCTGTACCCGCGGCCGAACAGTATCCTCCAAAGCCTGAGCCTGAGCCTGAGCAGATGGGATCAGATACTCGGCCCAATCATTTACCGCAACAGCCGATGAACCCAACAATGGCACGGAAAACACCGCACTATCCGGCGCTACTGCATCCGGCTCGTCAGCGCCATCTAAAACCTGTTCGATAGCCTCCCCGAGATCAGCCCGCAAAGCAGGCACCTCAAACCAAGCCTGCACGCCATCTAAAGACAAATGATCAACAACCAGCCGATTCCATAACAGCGGCCAAACGGCCACTGAAAAGCGCATATGATCCACCGCAGCAAAAGGGACATCACTACCCCGCTCAGAAAGCTGCACCCCCTGGGCTGATAAACCAATACGCGGGAACAGAGAAAGAGAAATATCCCCCTTGATCTCTAGATGACGCTCATAGCGCTGATAAACAAATTCCTGCAGTTTGTCTTTATACGCATTAGGGTCAAAAGTCAGGAAAAAGACGGCAATGCCTACGATTGAAATAATCAGCAGCGTAATCACCGCAAAAATTAATCGTCTAATCCATTTGCTCATTAAACCCTCAACCGCTGAATTGCCTGCCAGTGATAATCAGTGTGCCTGATGATAAGCGCTGAACCAAGGCACTGCAAGACACACACAACAAAGCTCGTACCAAGATTAAACTTATCTCTATTATTTCTTTGTGAAAAGGGGTTATTCCGTATATACATTATTTATAAAGATTAGTATAAGAGGATCCTTTTATCCTCGGCATCTCTTGTCACTTAACTCATATGGGGGCATCCATGAAATTTGAAACACTGGCCGTTCACGCCGGATACACGCCTGAGCCTACCACCAAATCCGTGGCGGTACCTATCTACCAAACCACATCCTACGCATTTGACGATACCCAACATGGCGCTGATCTTTTTGATTTAAAAGTACCCGGCAATATTTATACACGCATCACCAACCCAACCAACGCCGTACTCGAAGAACGTGTCGCGGCGCTCGAAGGCGGCATTGCTGCGCTTGCGGTATCCTCTGGAATGGCTGCTATCCTCTATGCTATCCAAACCATCGCCGAAGCTGGCAACAACATTGTTTCGGTAAGTAAGCTTTACGGTGGCACCTACAACCTATTTGCCCACACCCTGCCCCGTCAGGGAATAGAGGTCAAATTTGCGCCACACGACGACCTGGATGCAATCGACGCCCTCATTGACGATCAAACTCGCGCCATCTTCTGCGAAACAATTGGTAACCCAGCCGGCAATATAATTGATATCGAAAAACTCACAGCCATCGGCGATCGCCACGGCGTACCAGTCATCGTCGACAACACAGTCGCCTCACCAGCCCTATGTCGACCAATCGACTATGGCGCAGCCATCGTCGTACACTCGCTGACCAAATACATGGGTGGACACGGTACAACCATCGCGGGCGCCATCGTAGACTCAGGTAAATTTGACTGGGTTAAACACAAAGACCGCTTCCCGATGCTCAACGAACCCGACCCCTCATACCACGGCACCGTATTTACAGAAGCCCTAGGCCCAGCCGCCTTTATCGGCCGCTGCCGCGTAGGCCCCCTCAGAAACACAGGCGCAGCCCTCTCACCCTTTAACGCATTCCTGATCCTACAAGGCATTGAAACACTCTCGCTGCGCATGGAAAGACACTGCGAAAACGCCATCAAAGTCGCCGAATACCTAGAAAACCACCCACAAGTAGCATGGGTACAATACGCAGGCCTACCCTCACATCCCGACTATGAACTGGCCCAGAAATACTACGGTGGCAAACCCGCCTCAATCCTGAGCTTTGGCATCAAAGGCGGCCGTGAAGCCGGAGCACGCCTAATCGACAGCCTAGAACTCATCACAAGGCTCGTAAACATCGGTGACGCCAAATCACTAGCCTGCCACCCGGCAACAACTACCCATCGACAGCTTGACGAAAAAGAACTCGAAGCAGCCGGCGTCAGCAACGACCTCGTCCGCCTATCAATCGGCATAGAACACATCGACGACATCATTGCCGACCTAGAACAAGCCATCGAAAAAAGCCAACAAAACTAACA
>DATGSS010000044.1:0-12004 GCA_035302345.1 Paenalcaligenes sp. | reverse complement strand
CGAAAGTTTTGCGGCACGGGGTACATCTCGCGCTCTGACGGAGCAAACAGCACATAAACGTCACGCTCTGCTTCGAGTTTTTCTATGTCTGCTGCCAATGTGCGTGGATAGCGATCAAAATCTTCGTTAGGACCAAACTGTAAGGGATTTACAAAAATACTGGCCACCACAGGGTCGCCATACTGACGCGCCATCTTCATTAAAGACAAATGCGCTTCGTGTAAATTGCCCATCGTCGGCACAAAAGCGATACGCAGTTGTCCTTGTAATTGATCGCGTAATTCTTGGACGGTGTGCACAACTTTCACTACAAAACTCCAAACTGGAAAAACAGAAAATCAAACCTCAGTCCACATAGGACAAACGCACATAAATAGGCGCATAAGGCTCGGTCTGAGTCACCTGAATCAGGGCTTCACGAGCAAGCTCAAGAATAGCCAAGAAATGCACCACCACGATAGCAGATGGATCATCCTGTGCTAAATGCTCTTCGAACAATTCGGTAAAAAGCAGTACGTTTTGCCGCTGCAAACGCCTGAGTATCTGGCTCATGTGATCCCGTACAGAAAGCGTTTCGCGAATAACGGCGTGCTCTTGGTGCAGCTTGGCGCGTTTGAGAATCCCGCGCCAGGCAGCAATTAAATCCTCGGGATCCACGTCAGGCAGGACCTGTTCTACTTCGATGTCAGCATCTACTAAAGGGCGCCAAAAATCGCGTCCTCGCCATTCTTGTTCATCCAGCTGCTCAGCCCCTTGTTTAATTTGTTCATATTCGAGCAAACGGCGCAAAAGCTCGGCGCGAGGGTCTTCTTCGTCCTCGTCGGCAGCGCTTTTGGGCACAGGCAAAAGCATGCGTGATTTAATTTCAATCAAGACCGCTGCCATCAAGAGGTATTCACCCGCCAATTCAAAACTACTGTGCTCTAAACCCCGAACGTACCCCAGGTATTGCTCGGTTAGTAGAGCCATTGGAATATCCAGCACATCGAAGTTTTGTTTACGGATTAAATAAAGCAGAAGATCTAGGGGCCCCTCAAAAGCCTCTAAAAAAACCTCCAGGGCATCCGGAGGTATGTATAGCTCTTGGGGAATAGAAAATAAGGGCTCGCCATATAAACGCGCGTACACCTGCCCTGTCGATTCATCCTGAATGGCAGAGGTAGTTGATGTAGATGCCTCGGTCATGAGGTTATCAGCCGCCCCTTAGTGAGGGGTAACACGAACAAATTTATTCTGATTCGTTTTCATAGTAAACGTAGGGCTGTTGGGGTACCTTGGCCGCTTTAAAGTCCTCTTGGAGCTCGGGGTCAATGTACTTATCCCATAACCGCGCCCGTCCTTCGCGTTGACGCTGTTCGGTATCGGGATGCTGCTGTTTATAGTTTTTTAAAAACTCGGTAATTTCGGATTCGTAGCCTTTGGACATAAGCACCTTTTGAAATTCAATCGCTAAAAAATATACGTACCTGTCACAATGCAGTAGGCTGCATTTCCATACACGCTGATCTTCTGCACGGTTAGATTTAGCAATTATAGTGCAAAACGACTATTTTAGTTTATGATCCTAAGCTTAGTTGGTCTTATCCATTTACCTTGGTATTTACAAGCACAGCAAATATGTCTGCTACCTCTTCCCTTAGCGATCCGCTTACTATTGCCGGCAAAACCTATCGTTCTCGGCTAATGGTAGGAACAGGAAAGTACGCTTCCTTGCAGGAAACCCAGCAAGCCATTGAGGCCAGCGAGGCCGAAATTATTACTGTTGCGATTCGCCGCACCAATATTGGCCAAACACCTGATGAGCCTAATTTACTGGATGTCGTTTCACCTAAACAATACACGCTCCTGCCTAATACGGCAGGTTGCTACACGGCCCAAGACGCCGTTCGAACGCTGCGTTTAGCCCGTGAGTTGCTCGATGGCCATGACCTGGTCAAGCTCGAGGTCTTGGGCGATGCGCAAAACCTCTTTCCCAACATGCCTGAAACCCTCAAAGCTGCCAAACAACTTGTGGCCGAGGGTTTCAAGGTCATGGTTTACTGTGCAGACGACCCCGTTCAATGCAAAATGCTCGAGGACATTGGTTGCGTAGCAGTCATGCCTTTGGCCTCTTTGATTGGTTCGGGGATGGGAATCTTAAACCCCTGGAATCTACGCTTGATTATTGATCAAGCCTCTGTACCTGTACTGGTTGATGCTGGGGTAGGCACTGCCTCGGATGCTGCCATTGCAATGGAATTAGGCTGTGATGGGGTGCTCATGAATACCGCCATCGCCGAAGCTAACGATCCTATTTTGATGGCTCAGGCCATGCGCGATGGTGTTCGCGCAGGGCGCCAAGCATACTTAGCAGGACGCATCCCCAGACGTTATTATGATGCCGATCCCAGCTCACCCACCCAAGGTCTTATTGAACCTCATTCCTCTTTTTCTAAATCATGAGTATTCCTAGTGTTGTTTCTATTGCGGGGGTAGATCCCTCTGGTGGCGCCGGTGTGCTAGCTGATGTCAAAGCCATGAGTGCATTAGGCGCATACGCCAATGGCATTATTGCTGCTTTGACTGCCCAAAACACCCAGGCAGTGACCGAAATTTATCCTGTCGATCCCGCTTTTATTGAAAAGCAAATTGATACGTTATTTGCAGATGTACGGATCGACGCCGCCAAAATCGGCATGTTGGGTCAGCGCCCTGTTATCTTGGCGGTCGTTGATGCCTTATCACGATGGCCTTTGTCCCACTTGGTGCTTGATCCGGTCATGGTTGCCAAAAGTGGCGATCATTTATTAGAAAGGCCTGCTACCGAGGCGTTGCTAGAGGGTCTCATCCCCATGTGCACGGTGATTACCCCTAATTTACCCGAGGCCGCTGTGCTCATCGATGGGCGTCCAGCTGAAAATGTGCGCGAAATGTATCAACAAGCAGAAAAACTGCGCCGCCTCATGAGTGACGACGGCCAACGCTGGGTATTCCTCAAAGGTGGACATTTGCCCGGCTCCGACTGCATTGATCTGTTCTTCGATGGGGACGAAATGCATGAAATGCCAGCAACGCGGATTCAAACCCCGCACACTCACGGCACAGGATGCACTCTGTCAGCCGCATTGGCAGCCTTGTTACCTCAATACGATGATGCAGCCCAAGCAGCGCGCGCAGCCAAAGAATATTTATACAAGGCCATCGCACGTGCCGATGAACTAAAAATTGGTCACGGGCATGGACCTGTCCATCACTTTCACGCCTGGTGGCCACCCCGCCATGATTAATTCCACTCCTCTGACTGGCGTGATTGTCGCGATGGACGAAGAGCTGTCCATCATTTTGCAGCATCTTGAACAACGTGAATCCCAGCATTTGGCTAGCCTAGAATTTCACCGCGGGCTTTTCTTTGGCAAGCCCGTGGTTGCTGTAGTGTGTGGCGTTGGCAAGGTCAATGCAGCCCTTTGCACCCAAATATTAATCTCTAAGTTTGGGGTTGACCGCGTCATCAATATTGGTATTGCCGGTGGATTAGACCCCGAGCTAAAGCCCGGGGATGTGGTCATTGCTGACACTTTGATTCAGCACGATATGGACGTACGCCCTTTGGGTCTACCGCTGGGGCAAATCTATCGCTGCACATACTTTGATTTCCCGACTGATATGGCCTTGCGCCAACAAGTCATCCAAGCAGCTCAACAGCTAGATGACCGACAGGTCAAAGTAGGGCGCATCGCTACTGGAGATCAATTTATCGCCGATCCTGAGCGCGCACGAGCGATCCACACACACTTCCAAGCATTAGCCTGTGAAATGGAAAGTGCCAGCATTGCTCAGGTATGCGCACTTAATGAACGCCCTTTTGCATGCATTCGGTCACTATCAGACAATGCCAACAGTGGTGCGCATATGGATTTCGCTGAGTTTTTACCTATCGCTGTTAAAAACTCATCCGTGCTGCTCAAGGCAATGTTCCGTTCGTGAGATACTCTATAATGTATCTATAAAATACTTTACAATCATGAATGCCGTTATTCGGCACATCTGATAACAATTGCCGTGCGGCTAGATTTAGCTATCCAACCATTGGCTTTTTTTACTCGTTTTTTGTTTTTTGCGGGAATGGTATGAACATTCACTCACTATCCAGTGTAGAACGCGCTCGTTACAACATGGTCGAGCAACAAATACGGCCTTGGCACGTAGAGGACGAACAAGTATTACAAACCCTATTTGATGTTCAGCGCGAGCTCTTTGTGCCTGCCGGTATGGAGTCAATGGCCTTTTCCGACACCGAGCTGCCTTTGATCATCGACTCGATAGATACCAACGAAACCATGTTGCGCCCAACTATCGAGGCACGTTTTACTCAAGAGCTACAACTCAAACCTACTGATGCCGTACTCGAGATCGGGACAGGCTCTGGCTACCAAGCAGCGTTGCTGAGCTTTTTGGCACAGCAGGTAACCTCAGTAGAAATCAATCGCACGCTGGCCACTTTCGCGATGGCAAACCTCGAAAATAACGACATCACCAACGTCAAGGTTGAAACAGGCGATGCCCATGCAGGCTGGGGCACTACCGAGTTTGACGCTATTTTACTGACTGGTTCAGTCCCCGTCGTTCCTGATGCGCTTAAATACCAACTGAGCATCGGGGGCCGTTTGGTCGCCGCTGTGGGTCAGCACCCTGTGATGACCGTACTGCGGATCACCCGTACCAGTGCTGCTAGCTTCGAGACCACACCCCTTTTTGATACGGTAATCAAACCGCTACGGGGCACTCGTGTCTCTAGCTTTAATTTTGCCCTATGACGGTGCAACGAGAGCAGGGTCACATCTATGTGATGATGATGCTGCTCGGGGGGGTGCTTTGCCTCTTTGCAGCCACAGCTCAGGCCCTTGATTTATGGACCGCTTGGCGTTTCGCCCAAGAGCGCGACCCCATCTATGCAACTGCCCAGGCCAGTAGTGCTGCCGATCAACACCTGATTGGCCAGGCACGCGCACAACTCTTGCCCCATATTCATGCCAGTGCTGGGGTAGACCACCACGATCGGCGCAACGCCAAAGATTTTGGCAATGCACATAGCAGCCATAATAATCTCTGGGCCTTTACCCTGACACAACCCCTGTTTGATCGTCAAAATCTACGCCTGTACGAGCATGCCCAATATCTGGCAGCGATGGCCGTAGTAGACGAGGAAAACGCGCGCGCCGAGCTCATGCTACGGCTCAGCCAGACGTATTTTGATACCCTCAATGCTCAAGACACCCTGCATTCACTGCGTGCGCAGCTAAAAGCCACGGAAAAGCAACACCAAGCTGCCCTACGGGCGTTTGAATTGGGCAGCGCAACCATTACCGATGCCCAAGAGGCGCAATCTCGGCTAGATTTATTGCGTGCCCAAATCGTGACTGCAGAGGACACGCTGCGACAACAATTTTACGCTCTAGAGCGCATGATTGGCCAGCCCTCCCAAGATCTGGCCACACTCAGGACCGATGCCCACTTGCCCGCCCCCGAACCAGATGACCCTAATCAATGGCAAACTCAGGCGGGTGAGCATAATCTAGCAGTCACCCGAGCCGATCTGGCCTTACAAGCTCAACAACAATATTTGGAATCCAGCAAAAGCCGCCACGATCCTACTGTGCAGCTACAGGCCCGAACTGGCAGCCAGCATCGCAACAATGCCTTTACCGAACGCCGTTCACCCCGCTCTATGGACAGCAGTATCAGTATCGAACTGAGTATCCCCATCTTTACCGGCGGCGAGATCTCAGCCAAGGTCCAAGAAGAAAGCGAACGTTTGCGGCAACGCCACTTTGAGCGTGAAAACGCCCGCCGCGCTGCAGTCGAAGCAGCACAACGATATTTTTCCGGGGTGACCTCTGGATTGCTCGAGGTGCGCTCACTCGAAGAAGCTAAAAAGTCCAGTCAGTCAGCTTTAGAAGCCAACCAATTGGCCTACCAAGTAGGGGTGCGCACGTTAGTAGATGTGCTTAATGCTCAGCAGCAGTTTTACGAGACCCGCCGCAGCCTTTTTAATGCGCGATACCGTGTACTGCTAAATAGCTTACAACTAAAATATGCAGCCGGCACCCTAACTGATGATGACCTCTGGGCGATTAATCAATTACTAGAAACCCAGCCTACCGAGCAAACCCTAGAAGTCATCCCTACAGAACAAGAACAATCCACCCCTACACCTGACGACGCTACCGCACCAATCACCCAGCCACCAATATTGCAGCGCTAATCACCCAGCGGTATTGATCGCCCTGTAGCACTAATCGCCCCTTATTTTATTCACTAACGCTGTTGTAGAACGCTGGTGTGCAATGGGAATAGCACGCGCGTCACCGCCCCAACTGCGTACTAGAGCTGTTTCCGGCAATAATTCCATATCATAGTCCCCACCTTTAACTATGAGGTCCGGTCGCAATCGTTCAATAATGGTCTCAGGGGTATCCTCATCAAACCAGGTCACTACCGTTGTTGAGGCTAAAGCCGCAAGTAATGCCAATCGATCAGTCAATGGGTTTAGTGGCCGCTCGGCGCCTTTATTCAGGCGCCGCACAGAAGCATCCGTATTCACAGCTACAAACAAACTGCCCCCTAACTGCGCAGCTGCATCTAAATAACTCACATGACCTCGATGCAAAATATCAAATACCCCATTGGTAAACACCAAAGGACGCGGCCAGTACTCATGGGCCAGCTGTTGGACTAATTTTTCGGGGTCGATGATTTTTTCTTCGAATAGCGGCGCTGCGCTTAACTCAGACATAATAGAGAATACCTACAACGAGAACGATCAATAACAACCAAAACAAAAACAACAACTGATTCGTGCGCCGTATTTGGCGACTAAGTTGTGCCAGGCGTTGCTCGATAGCGGTGCTTTGATCGGGGCGTTTGAGGCGCTCATAGGTCAAACGCGGCAACTGCGGTAATATCTGCGACCACTGACTGCCCTCTTTTTGCAATTGCTCTAACAGTCCATTTAATCCAATCCGCTGGCGCATCCAATTTTCCAAATACGGCTGCGCTGTATCCCATAGATCGAGCTCGGGATCAAGCTCGCGGCCCATCCCTTCGACATTAAGCAGCGTCTTTTGTAATAAAACCAACTGCGGTTGTATTTCAACATTAAAGCGGCGTGATGTCTGAAATAAACGCATCAACACCTGCGCCAAAGAGATTTGTGATAGGGGTCGGTCAAAATAAGGCTCGCACACCCCACGTATCGCCCCCTCGAGCTCTTCTTCACGGGTATCCGCAGGAACCCAGCCCGACTCTATGTGCAGCTGCGCTACACGGCGGTAATCGCGTTGAAAAAAGGCGAGGAAATTTTGCGCTAAATAGTTTTTATCGAACTCGGACAAAGTCCCCATAATGCCAAAATCCAGCGCGATATATTGCCCAAAAGTCTCGGGTGCTGCGGAAACGTAAATGTTGCCCGGATGCATATCAGCGTGGAAAAAACCATCTCCAAAGACCTGACTAAAAAAGATTTCCACCCCTTTTCGAGCCAGCTCGGGCAAATCAACACCTGCATCTCTCAGAGCTTGTGTTTTGCTAACCTGTACCCCGTGCATACGCTCCATAGTAAAAACATCGGTGGCACAGTAGTCCCAAAAGACCTCGGGCACCATCAGTAGATTGGCGCGCTTTTTATCATGGCTAAAATTGCGTCGTAATTGACTGCAGTTCGAGGCCTCGCGGATCAAATCCAATTCATCGTTGAGGTATTTATCAAATTCAGCTACGACCTCTTTGGGGCGCAAACGTTTGCCGTCTGGACTGATCCATTCGACCAAAGCCGCCAACACACGCATCAGCCCTACGTCTTTACTGATGATTTTACGCATCCCTGGACGCAGCACTTTGACAGCAACCTCTTGACCGCTATGCAGCACTGCAAAATGCACCTGCGCAATCGACGCCGATGCCACAGGCTCGACCTGGAATTCCTTAAATAAATCTTGCGGACTGGCGCCCAAGGCATGCTCAATGATCGCCATTGCTTTTTCTGAAGGGAAAGGCGGCACCCGATCTTGCAAATAAGCCAACTCATCAGCGATATCCATCGGGATGATGTCACGCCGCGTTGATAGCACCTGCCCAAACTTTACAAATACGGGCCCCAATGCCTCGAGTGCCAAACGCAAACGCACACCCCGAGGAGCCTTTGCCCGAGTTCCAAAACGACAAATGCGCAACAAGCAAGCGGCCACTGGATGACGAATGCTGGTCAGCAATAACTCATCCAGTCGGTATCTAAAACCGATATAAAAAATAAACAAAAAACGCCCAAAGCTTGGCATATGGCCGTCCTAGACTGAGTCCGACTCTAAATAGTGTAATCGCTCTTCAACACGATCCAGCTGCGCTTCCAGCGCCTGTCGACGTGTTTCCCAAAAAACCCAATAACTTTGATGGGTCAGCATATCGCTTTCGTGACCTAAATACTCGGAAAAATTATCCCGTACATGAACTGCAAAACGCTGTATCCATTGCAGTAATCCTTGGCTGGCTTGCGTGATGCGTACGGCGATGATGTCCCCTGTAAAACGAGCCAAATCGGCCTCGGCATCCCAACGCAACTGACCAGCCAAATCGGCCAATGTACGGGCAAAGCCGACATCTCCTTCGATGCGCAATTGCTCGGCAAACTGCTCGGGCGCTTGTTCTAACAGAGAACTGCCTAAAGCCCATAGCTGCTGATCGGGCAGAATTAAACGCACCTCAACGGCTTGTTTATCGCCCTGAAAAGCAGATAGCAAACCGGCCTCAGTCACCACAAACTGAAAATCCTGAGCACCCCATTCGATCGACAATCGTCGACCTGCATAAGCAGCCAATCGTTGTATCGCCCAAGGATTTCGCAAGAGCAAAAAATTAACCACCCTGGCCACCATGGCTTGGGGCCGTAAAAAAGGCGGCAATAATGTATTAATGCGACTGAATACTGCATCCATCACGAACCACACATTTGAAAAAGAATGCCCCGCAATGTAATGACACCACGGGGCAGATCAAAATCCAAGCAGCAAACCGTTTGATTGGATTTAATGATTATCTGGCATTTGTTGAATGCCAGCAACCAACCAGCCGGTGCCTTCTGCCTTGAGCAGGTTCCACACCTCTTCGAAACGAGCTGCTTCGGGGTGGTTGCCCTCGCGCAGCATGCCGGAATAGCGCACGCTGGCTAAAAAGCCATCCTCGAATTTTTCAATACCCATTAACTCGGCGTTGAGCAACACAATCTGGGTATGGTTAGTTTGGCTCTGTGCATTAGCCAAAATGGCAGGCTGCAACTCTTTAAATAAATCTTCAGTTAGATACTGCTGCAACCCCTGGGCGTCACCTTGATCCCAAAGCTTTTGGATATGTGCAAACTGTTTTTTAGCATTATCCAAAAAGACTGGCAGATCAAAATCCTGAGGGATAAACCAGCTGGAATCCTCGTTAGTCTGAGCATCGACCTCACGAGCCTGTCCGTCGATGGTCATCGGGCTGGCTCCGGCAGCGCCTGTTGGAGCACCTGCACCAGGATGACTTTGGCGATAATTGTGACTGCTAAAACCACTGTTGTTGGTATTGCCGCTGCCCCGCGTTGCACCCAATGGTTGGGTCACACCACCCCGCAATACACGGAATAACCAACGCGCGATAAAGACCACTGCCAAGATCAGGACCAAACTGGAAATAAGCTCTAAAAAGGCCCCTGACAGTCCCAAACCAGAAAGCAGCGCAGCAATCCCTAAACCTGCAGCAATACCAGCAATGGGCCCCAAGAAACGGGACATCCCGCTACGTGCTGCGGCACCCTGTGCCCCAGCCTGTTGTTGGCGTGCTGACGCAGCCGAAGACCCCTGCTGCTGACGCGAAGAAGAGGCAGCGGCAGGTGGCTTGACAGCCTGGCGCTGCTTCATGATGTTAGATGATTGACGCCCAAAACTACGCATCCCACCAAAACGTTGTGCCTGAGCATCAAATGAGATCGCAATAAACATAAGCGTAGTAACTGCAAGTGCAAAAATGAGCACAGCACGTGATAAACGCCTTGAAACCATGAGAACTCCTATACATAAAGCTTGGCTTTATTAAATCTTTGCACTGATTGTGCAGAGCGTATCGCCCAAAAACCAATAATACACCGTGCTTTAGTCTTTAGTGATTTATATGAACCGCTCAGGATGCATCCAGGCGCACACCCTCGTGCAACGCCACCACCCCAGCGGTCAGGTTGAAGTATTGTACCCGTTCGAAGCCAACCTCGCGCATCATCTCGGCCAAGGTCTCTTGATCAGGGTGCATACGAATAGATTCGGCTAAATATCGGTAGCTATTTTCGTCGTCAGCTACCATACGACCCAAACGAGGTAAAACATTGAAAGAATACCAATCGTAGGCGGGCGCCAATGGCCGGGCTACCTGAGAGAACTCGAGCACCAGCAAACGACCGCCGGGCTTAAGCACACGATACATTTCAGCCAGGGCGATTTCTTTGTGGGTCATATTGCGCAAGCCAAAAGCAACAGTGACGCGATCAAAATAAGCCTCAGGGAAGGGCAGCTTTTCTGCATCACACACAGCAGTAGGTACGACCAAACCATGGTCTAACAAACGGTCGCGACCTACAGCAAGCATTGACGAATTGATGTCTGTTAGCCAAACCTCGCCGTGTCCACCGACTCTAGAGGCAAACGCACGCGCCAAATCCCCCGTGCCCCCGGCGATATCCAATACCCGCATCCCAGGACGAATAGCTGCACGTTCGATCGTAAAGCGCTTCCAGAGGCGATGCAGCCCACCTGACATGAGGTCATTCATCACATCATAGCGTTGAGCAACAGAATGAAATACCTGTGCGACCTCACGCGCTTTTTGAGCCGCATCAATGGTTTTAAAACCAAAATGCGTGGTGTCATTCATCGCGCTGGGATCTGTATCTTGAGGCCGTTGTGTGTTGTTATCCATAATATTTATCGTATCCTAGTTTTGATACCCGGGTGCGCTACCGGATACCGCTTTATGCCATAACGCCTCATCATGCTATGAGGATACCTTTTATGTTAAACGAAAAAAGCCATCCTGACACAATAATGCAATAAACTTGTTTTACACTATCCCTGTCCAATAGCGAACTGCGCCTGAAAAAATCGGGTTTTTAGTGTACTATCCGAGCAGTAGACCCTTGGGCAAGTGTGCCGTCTACTATATACGGCTTATTCTATACGCTATACGCATTATGAAAACCACTATACTTGTTGTCGAAGACGAGCCCGCGATTCAAGAGTTAATCGCAGTTAACCTTCGTTTAGCAGGCTTTGAAGTCCAACTGGCTGATACAGCCGAACAGGCCCAAGAGCTGATCCGACAAGCCCTACCTGGCCTCATCTTACTGGACTGGATGCTGCCTGGGTTGTCAGGCATTCAGTATGCCAAAGAATTACGTTCTGACCATCGTACCCGTCAAATCCCTATCATTATGCTCACCGCCAAAGGTGCCGAGGAAGATCGGGTCACTGGGCTCGAAGCTGGCGCTGATGACTACATCACTAAGCCTTTTTCACCCAAAGAGCTACGCGCTCGTATTAATGCAGTCCTAAGACGCGTCGCCCCACAATTAGCCGATGAACAGGTCACCGTAGGCACCCTCAGCTTGGACCCCAGCACACACCGTGTGCACACCAACGGTAAAAACTTGCGCTTGGGGCCTACAGAATTTCGTTTATTGCATTTTTTTATGGTGCATCCTGAGCGGGTTTTTAGCCGCACTCAGTTACTGGATAATATATGGGGAGACCATGTATTTATCGAGGAAAGAACCGTTGATGTTCATATTCGACGGCTGCGCAAAGCGCTGGCCCCGACCGGCCATGACCAACACATAGAAACTGTACGTGGTGCAGGTTATCGCTTTGCAGCACGGCTTTAACCTGACAGCGAACATATATCACCCAGATGAACAAAACCCATAGCACCCTTCTGGTTCTGGCTATTGGCGCAT
>DATGSS010000043.1:0-6354 GCA_035302345.1 Paenalcaligenes sp. | reverse complement strand
TAGACCACCCCATCATAGGTACTTTGCGTCAAGGTCAAAATACGCGGATTTTTATTTTTAGCCTCGCGAGCAAAGGGATTAGCTTCGATTTTACGCTGAATACTTTCAGGCTTGAACTCATCCAGGGGGATCGGCCCTATAATTCCCAAATGGTTCCGGGTAGGCCGCAGAAAAACTGGGATAGCACCGGTCATGGTAATGGCGTGCAAAATCGATTTGTGGCAGTTTCTATCTACAACCACAATATCGTCACGGGCCACATTTGCATGCCAAACAATCTTATTAGATGTCGAGGTACCGTTGGTCACAAAAAAGCAATGATCGGCATTAAAGATACGTGCCGCATTGCGCTCGGCCTCGGCTACGGGCCCGGTGTGATCGAGTAGCTGCCCCAACTCGTCAACTGCATTACACACGTCTGCCCGCAGCATGTTTTCTCCAAAAAACTGGTGAAACATCTGTCCTACGGGGCTTTTTAAAAAGGCTACTCCGCCCGAATGTCCCGGGCAATGCCACGAATAAGAGCCATCTGAAGCGTATTGCACCAGCTCGCGAAAGAACGGCGGTGCAACACTGGCTAAATAACTACGAGCATCACGAATGATATGACGCGCTACAAACTCGGGCGTGTCTTCAAACATATGAATAAAGCCATGTAGCTCGCGTAATATGTCATTGGGGATATGTTGTGAAGTACGCGTTTCACCATATAAATAGATGGGTATATCTTCGTTGCGCAATCGCAGTTTGGCGATAAAGCCACGCAACTGCTGAATAATGGCCGCGACCTCTTCGGGAGAGCTGTCCTCGAGCTCCTCGTCATCAATGGATAATATGAACGCACTGGCACGACTTTGTTGTTGGACAAAAGAGCTCAGATCACCATAGCTGGTGACGCCCAACACCTCGACCCCTTCGGCCTCTATTGCTTCTGCCAACGCGCGTATTCCCAGACCCGAAATATTTTCCGAGCGGTAATCCTCATCGATGATGACAATAGGAAATCGAAATTTCATGACAACTGCTCCTGTATTAAGTACGCGGCAGCGTAACCCCTGTTTGGCCCTGATATTTGCCACCACGATCGCGATACGAGGTCTCGCACACCTGGTCTCCGCCAATGAAAAGCATTTGTGCACAGCCCTCACCAGCATAAATTTTAGCTGGCAGCGGGGTTGTATTTGAGAACTCCAGCGTCACGTACCCCTCCCATTCGGGCTCTAACGGGGTGACATTAACAATAATGCCACAGCGTGCATAAGTACTCTTACCCAAACAGATGGTGAGCACCTCGCGCGGGATGCGGAAATACTCCATCGTGCGCGCCAGCACAAACGAATTAGGAGGAATAATACAGACATCCCCTTCAAAATCAACAAAAGAATTTTCATCAAAATTCTTAGGGTCGACGACACTGGAGTTAATGTTTGTGAAAATCTTGAACTCGCGGGCACAACGCACATCATAGCCATAGCTACTGGTACCGTAGCTAACAATGCGCTGGCCATTGGCCTCGCGGACCTGCCCTGCCTCGAAGGGCTCGATCATGCCTTTTGCGGCTTGTTCCCGTATCCAACGGTCATTTTTAATGCCCATAAAATCCTCTACTGATTGTGATGGCCAAAAGCCAAAAGCCTGCATATCTAGCGGTTAGAGGCCATCAATCATCTCTTGAAAACCAGCGGTACAGCAACGCCATCCCACTGACAGTTCCCAGCGTGACCTCGGCAGTCAGCCGACGGCTCAATCGATAAGTAGCGCGTCCAACTGTACCCGAATCAGCCAATGCCTGGCGCACCCCTATAGTAAAGCCCTGACCAAACACTTTGCTGGCCTGTATGAAGCGTTTTTCCACCTCGGAAACCTCACTCTCCATACTACTGGCTGTGCTGGTGGGGGGCAAAATACTTCCTGCCCCGCCAATATCACCAGATTGTAAACTCAATTCGTCAATGCCAAAGCGCTTATAAAAGGGCTCGCCATCACTCAGCATGGATGTCCCCACTGAAATTAACAAGGCCACATCCCCGCCACTTTCATCAGGACCGTGCCCAAATAACAACCAAGAAAGCTTCTCGAGCTCGTCGACTTCAGGGTATGAAACCAAATCAATTTTAGGCCGATGGGCTGTCCCGGCCACGCGTACCCCTGCCTCGACGGCCAGCCCGGTACGCAGGGCTTCGATATTGAGAATGGGATTGGTAATATCGCCTTGGAAGGTGATGGTTCCGCGACGCAATTGCAAACGCTGCCCATATATTTCAATGGCCCCACCACGGGTTCGTAAAGCACCTAAACCAGTCAACTGGTCACCAACCATCATGACGCGCAATTGCCCCACTAACCCCGAATTAACACCGTAACCTGTTAAATAAAAACGTGGGCCCAGATCTATCTCTATATCCATGCTCATATCCAAGGGGGTGTCATCGATCTCGTCCTCGTCGTCTTTGACTGTATCCCCTGCGCGAATGACCACCACATCACCGTCGACAGTGGGAATCCCACCCAGCATATCCAAATCAAACCAACCCGCGTCAGCCGTCAAATGCCCTTTAATATTGATTTGTGGCATGAGGGCATCGACTGTCAGATCGCCACTCATCATGGCGTAACGATCCGCCCGCTGTAAAATTGGATAGCGATGCAAATCAACCTCGAAATGCCCGGTTTCCTCTTCTAGATCCCAAAAACCAGACAAATCAATATAGCCATCCTTAGCGTCTTCTTCCTCGGTAATCCAGGTCGCCGTACGCCACTCTTTAGGCTCTACCCGCAAGCGAGCCGGGAAATACAATTTATCAATAATAAAACGATGGTCATCCAGGCGCGCCTCTAAGGTACCATCCAACAATCGCACCCCATCATCCAAGCGGGTCACTCGCAGATTTTCACCGCGGATTTCTCCCTGCATGGTTAAATTATCGAGTTCCCGAATCTGCATTTCCACATGCGCATTGAGCTCACCGCCCAATTCCATCGCATCCCCAATGATGAGTCGAGTCCAGCTTAAATCCTCCATTTGAGCATCTAGCAGCACAGTTTTAAGTTCATCTTCACGCAACTCAAAGCCATGCTCAGGGCTAAAATACAACATCGTATCCAACTGCCCTTGCAGATAACCCATGGCTTCAGTGCGCAACACTACTTGAGCATCGACCTGAGTGCGTCCAGCCCCCTGTGGATTGAGGCTCACTGTCGCAGCCGCCTCATCAAGGCCCAAGGGAAACGGTGGCTCATCGGGCACCATGATGTCACCGGCGACACGACGCAGACTAATCTGCCCTCCTAAAGCCTCGCGGAAGGCTACATCCCAATTTAACTGCAGCTCTATATCGGCCAAAGGCTCTATATGCTGGTCTGTAAAGACAATGCCCCCTTTTTTCTCGTGCTGATCTTTGAGCCCTAAATTATGCATCAAAACATCGATGAAACGCCCTGAAAACCGCACCGGCTCGGTATGGCCCTTGGTGGCCCATTGACCGTCTCGCCACATGCTGTGCTCATGCACCAATGTCAACCAGGAATAGTCTTCTACCTGAGTTAATAATGTCCACGCACCTAACTCTACAGACAGTGGACGATCGTTTTTTTCAAATTCTAATTCAAAATGGGTAGTGTTTTGGCTGCTGACTGTAAAGGCACCATGCTGCACCTGCAAATGCTGGATATCTGCTGCCCAGCGATCAAAGGGCAATCCCTGCTGGGCGCCTTGGCTGTCCTGACCACCATGCTCATTGTGCATGCTTAGCGCACCACGCAGATCCAATTCGGCGCGTATCCACCCGGTACCCAAGCGCTGCCGTGGACCCCGTTGCTGAGCCCCATCAGCAGCGTCTTGGACCTCTTGGGTATCAGCGGCAATCGCCTCGCTCTCGGCGGGGCTAAGCAAATGCTCGGCTTTTAAGCTCAGGCGATGGCGTGTCCAATCACCACCAAATTGTAGGTCGATATTGGTATGCCCAATGGGGTCCAAACCGGGCCAAAGGGTCTCCAAAGCAGGCCCTTTGAAAACCAAATGTAAATTATCATCTGGATTTTGTGCCCAGCGGCCGTCAAGAGCGAGATGGTTTTGCCCCAAATTAATATCAGCATCTGAGTGCACCAAGACGTAATCCATCCACCACGGCTGCCCTGAGGGCTCGGGCTGGCGAGCTAAATCAAGCGCCAAATGCCCCTGAGCAGGCAAAGCATTCCAAACCGTACCCTCATGCAACTCTAATGTCGTAGACGCGTGATAAAGCTCTTGGTCCTCGGGATCAACCTGAGCCTGTAAGTCCAAATTCAAATTGAGCACAGCAGGCACCGGAATATCAAAGCTTTCTAGCCAAGCACCTAAATCGAAGTCGCGCGCATCCATGCGAGCAAACACATGAGCCCGCTCGGGTGCCATCACGCTGGGCGTCCAATCAAAATCAGCATTTAAATAAGAATCATCGGGCAATTGGGCACGGATGAAAGCGCGCTCAACAGGCATTACTGACTCGGGCTGCACATCGGCCTGCGCATCCAAATGGAACCCCTGCCCATCACCATTGACACGCACCTCCCCTTGCTCTAAGGAACCTTGCCAATGGAGCTCCACCGCAACGGCGCATTCGGACGCAGGAGCTGGCGGTACAGCGCCATCGGTCATTACGCTTGTGACCGGGGTGGTATAAGTAATGTCAGAGTCAATTTGGGTCGCGTCATCTGCATCAACATTAGTTTTTTGTTGATGTAGCGTTTGCGGTAAATATTGCTGAGCGCAAATAAGCGCGTCTGAACGACTGCTATCCACCTCGAGATGTGCGTCCAAGGTGGACGCCCAGGGGGCTGCTATTTCCTCTAATGTTGCCTCAGCCTGCAGCTTGGCACGCATCCCGTCATGGTTTACCTCGAGGTCTTGTATGTGTGCTTTGACCTGCTGCCCTTGTAGATGAGCTTGTAATTGACCTGATCCGGAAAAATCCTCGAACGCAGCATCCGCAATGGCTAATTGGGCTTCAGCCTGTTGGCCATCGTAATTTAAATGCGCCTGTAACTGAGCATGAGCGGCCTCGTAAGACACATGCACCTGATGTAGCTGCACCCCCAACTCATGGGAAAAGTCTAATTGTGCATCTAACCCAGCCACGACCGAAGGCAAATGCTGTTCACCAATATCCAAATCCAGATTGCCCAGGTAAAGCTCTTTGACGGCCACCGAAATGGGCAAATCAGGCAATTGGGGTAATTCCAACTCAAAAGGCTCATCATCCTCGGGGCTTTCCTGTTCGGGCAAAGCAACAGCCACATCACCGACCTTGAGCGCTTTGACCATTAATTGACGCTGATGCCATAACTGCGCCCAATCAACCTGGAGATCAAATTGCTGAACTTGCACATGCATGTCATCAGGCAAGGGCAAATCCAGGCGCTCAAACTGCACCCCCTCCCAGAGATTTCCACGCACCCCTTGAAGGGTTCCATTTTGACTATGCACGCCCGTATGCAAAGCCCAGCGCGTCCCTGCTTGGGTCGCCACGACCCAATACAAAAAACCACACACCAAAGCTAATAACAGGACAACAACGGGGCCCAGCCAAATGAACCCTTTACGCAACCATGAAGAGGAGGAGGACTTGCTCAAAATGCGATCCCCAGTGAAAAGTGTAAACGAACGCTCTTATCACGCTGCCCGTAGGCCAAGTCCACATAAAAAGGACCTGCCGGGGTTCGCACTGCTGCGCCGACCCCGTAACCCAAATGAGTTTTGAAGTCTTTGAAACTCTCGGCCGCATCACCGGCATCTACAAACACACTCATGCCAAACATCTCGTTGAAATAATGAATATATTCAACACTGGCAACCGCCATTGCTGGTGCACCCACCGTCGCACGGCCTCGGTGTAGGCCAATGCTTTGGTATTTATAACCACGAATGGAACGCGCCCCACCAGTACGGAAGCCGAATCCCAGGGGGATGTAGTCCGAGCGCGGCCAAACACGACCGACTTCGCCACGAATGGTAAAGACATCGTATTTTCCTATCGGGAACCACTGTTGCACACGCAACCCTGCTCGATAGAGGGTTTTGTGGCGATTTTTAAAAGGATAGTGCACCCCTAAATCAAGATCGATCAGGTTACCTTCACGAGGATCGTATTTATCGTTTACGTCCCGACGCAAAAATTGCCCAAGTAATTCCAGCGCGGTGCCCTCTTGGCGTTGGCTAATGCCTTTGATCTGTGTTTTGTTCCAAACCGCCATCAGGCTGCCTTGGGTTTCGTACTCGACACGACCTTTCCCATCAAAATCATAGCGAGTTTTAACCCCCGCAGCAGCGCGCTCTTGGCGGACCCCCTCGATGTTTTCACGCTCGTAGATCGTCCC
>DATGSS010000042.1:0-11591 GCA_035302345.1 Paenalcaligenes sp. | reverse complement strand
TTCTTCTTAAGCGCATAAAAAAACCGGCCTTTAAAGGCCGGCTGTAAGACAATATCTGATCTGCGCTAATTAATCGTTTGCGCCCTCATCATCCAATTCCTCAGGACGATCAACAAATTCCATGAACGCCATGGGCGCATTGTCATTTTGACGGAAACCCATCTTGAGCACACGAGTATAACCACCTGGACGCTCTTTGTAGCGAGGGCCCAGCTCATCAAAGAGCTTGGTAACAGCCTCACGATCACGCAAGCGTGCAAAAGCAGTGCGGCGATTGGCTACTGTAGGGTTTTTTGCCAATGTAATCAAAGGCTCGATGACGCGACGCAGCTCTTTGGCCTTTGGTAAAGTGGTTTTGATCGCCTCATGCTTGATGAGGGAGACCGACATATTTCTGAACATAGCCAAACGATGGCTACTGGTGCGATTTAGCTTTCGCATACCGTGACGGTGACGCATAGCACTATCCTTGAAAAAATAATTGAATCTTAATGATGAGGAGGTCTTCTTTTAAAACCATGCGTCGGAATACAAGACGACACTCCTCACATACCAAGGCTCTTTTATCAGCAATATGCTGCAGGCCAAGTTCTAAAACAAGCAAAAAACTATAACATGCTTAGCTAGATAGCAAGCTAAATATCGATATCAATAGCTTTTTTTACAACGCTTATGGGCGCTCCAGGCCCAGGGGTGGCCAGTCTTCCAGCTTCATGCCCAGTGTTAACCCTCGAGCAGCCAATACCTCTTTGATCTCATTGAGTGACTTGCGCCCCAGGTTTGGGGTCTTGAGCAACTCATTTTCTGTGCGCTGAATCAGGTCGCCAATATAGTAGATATTTTCTGCCTTTAGGCAGTTAGCGGAACGAACGGTCAGCTCTAAATCATCTACCGGACGGAGCAATACGGGATCGATTTGTGGTTCGGCACGCTCAGGCGTTTCAAACTCCTCCTCAGTACCCTCCAAGGTGGCAAATACTGAAATCTGATCCATCAAAATACCTGCTGCATGCCGTACGGCATCCTCCGGCGTCAATACGCCATTGGTTTCAATATCCAGGACCAGCTTATCCAAGTCCGTACGCTGTTCTACCCGGGCGTTTTCTACAGCGTAGCTAACACGACGAATCGGGCTAAAGGAAGCATCCAGGATGATGCGTCCGATCGTATGCTGGCGACTATCATCGGCCAGGGCACGAACATTGCCCGGAACATAACCCCGTCCTTTTTCGACCTTGATTTGCATTTCCAGTTTGCCTTCATCGGTCAGGCTGGCAATCACGTGATCAGGATTAATGACCTCTACATCATGCGGCAGCTCAATATCACTTGCGCGCACCTCACCCTCACCTTCCTTGTTTAGCGTCAGGGTGACCTCATCACGACCATGCAGTTTGAAGACGATCCCTTTGAGGTTTAACATGATATCCACCACATCTTCACGTACTCCAGGCAGAGTGGAGTATTCATGTACAACCCCCGTGATCTGTACCTCGGTAGGTGCATATCCGGTCATCGAGGACAGCAAAATACGACGCAGGGCGTTACCCAACGTATGTCCAAACCCACGCTCAAAAGGCTCCATAACGACTTTGGCATGGTGTTTGGTGATTGGTTCTACTTCAATAGAACGGGGTTTTAGAAAACCTTGTGACATATGTATTCCTTTTCAATACCCTCGGCTCGTTACACCGATAAGGCTGATGGAAAACCGGTAAACCGGAAAGATAAGCAGCGTGCTGTAACCTCATCACACAGCCAAGGACAAACCAGGCAGCTACAGCATAAGCATAAGTAGCTGCCACTGTTCCCCGCTGGAGCGTTTAGCGAGAGTACAACTCAACGACGAGTGATTCATCAATATCGGATGCGACATCCGTACGGTCAGGATGTTGCTTGTACACGCCAGTGAATTTCTTGGCATCGACCTCAACCCACTGTGGGAAGCCTGACTCTTCGGCGAGCTCCAAAGCTTCCTGTATGCGTACCTGTGAACGTGATTTCTCACGGATGCTGACTACATCGCCGGGCTTGACAAGCATAGAGGCAATATCAGCACGCTGACCATTGAGCTCTACTGCACGGTGATTGACCAACTGACGGGCCTCAGCACGAGTAGAACCAAAGCCCATGCGGTACACCACATTGTCCAGGCGGGACTCGAGCAGCTCAATAAGAATTTCACCCGTGTTACCGCGACGGCGATCTGCCTCGGCAAAGTAACGGCGGAATTGTCTTTCAAGCACACCGTACATACGCTTTAGCTTTTGCTTTTCGCGTAACTGTAGACCAAAGTCCGAAGTGCGCATACCGGACATCCGTCCATGTTGACCTGGACGAGTCTCGAGTCTGCACTTGGAGTCTAAAGAACGACGTGCACTTTTTAAAAATAAATCTGTACCCTCGCGACGCGAGAGTTTACATTTTGGACCTGTATAACGTGCCACGGAGCTTCCCCTTAAATGCGACGACGCTTGGGCGGACGGCAGCCGTTGTGTGGAATCGGCGTGACGTCGGCAAGACTAACAATACGAATACCTAATGCGTTGAGGGCGCGGATGGAGGAGTCACGACCAGGACCAGGGCCCTTGATACGAACCTCCAGGTTTTTGATCCCATATTCCATTGCTGCGCGCCCTGCCATCTCGGCAGCCATCTGGGCAGCAAAGGGGGTGGACTTACGCGAACCCTTGAAACCAGCACCTCCCGACGTTGCCCAAGACAGTGTATTGCCCTGACGGTCGGTGATGGTTATCACTGTGTTATTGAATGTCGCCTGAACATGGGCAATGCCATCGGTGACATTCTTGCGAACTCTCTTGCGAGCGCGAGCAGCGCTAGAAGCTTTTGCCATCTTCTATTCCTCGTTTATTTTCTAAGTGCCTGCGCAGCACGACGGGGTCCCTTGCGGGTACGTGCATTGGTGCGTGTACGCTGGCCGCGCACAGGCAACCCGCGGCGGTGGCGCATGCCACGGTAAGTGCCCAAGTCGATGAGACGCTTAATGGACAATTGAACTTCACGACGCAAATCACCTTCTACCATGTAGTTAGTGATTTCCTCCCGAATCGCCTCTAACTCCTTGTCGTCGAGATCTGCTACCTTTTTCGTTACATCTACTCCAGCGGCGCTGCAAATCTGGCGCGCACGGCTTCGACCAATGCCATAAATGGCGGTCAAACCAATGCCTACATGTTGTTGAGGCGGAATATTAATGCCAGCAATACGGGCCATAATTGTTCCTTGTTTAAATACCTTGCATTAAAGCTTAATTAGCCTTGACGCTGTTTATGACGGGGATCGGTACAAATTACTCGAACCACACCATGGCGTCTTACTATTTTACAGTTACGGCAAATACGCCTTACTGATGCCATTACCTTCATGGTTGACTCCTAGTGTAATACCGGCCGCTTATTTAGAGCGGAACACAATCCTACCGCGACTAAGGTCATAAGGCGTGAGCTCCACAGTGACCTTATCCCCCGGTAGAATCCGGATGTAGTGCATTCGCATTTTTCCGGAAACGTAGCCCAATACGGTATGACCATTTTCCAAGCGAATACGAAATGTTGCGTTTGGGAGGTTTTCGATGACCTCACCTTCCATTTGAATGACGTCGTCTTTAGCCATTGTCTTTGATCACATAGGCAAACCAGTGCCGCGGAAATTTGCCTTTTTCATTAACGAGTCATATTGTTGCGACATCACATAGGCCTGGGCCTGAGACATGAAGTCCATCGTGACGACAACAATAATGAGTAAGGATGTACCCCCAAAATAAAACGGGACATTCCAGCGCATCTGTAAAAACTCAGGGACCAGACAGACAATGGTGATATAAATCGAACCTGCCAGTGTCAACCGGGTCAAAATCCTGTCAATGTAACGCGCAGTCTGCGTCCCAGGTCTTATCCCGGGAATAAATGCCCCACTACGCTTCAGGTTGTCTGCTGTTTCCCGGCTGTTAAATACCAGCGCCGTATAGAAAAAACAGAACAAAATGATCAGGGCTGAAAACAGCGTGATATAGAGCGGCTGTCTAGGAGACAAAGCCGCCTCAAGGTCACGCAACCAGCTGAGCCCTGGCGTAGTAGAAAACCAGGCAGCAATTGTTGCCGGCAGCAAAATAATCGATGACGCAAAAATGGGTGGGATAACCCCGGCCATATTCAGCTTGAGGGGCAAGTGTGAACTTTGCCCGCCGTAGATGCGGTTACCTACCTGGCGCTTGGCGTAGTTTACCGTAATACGGCGTTGCCCACGCTCTACAAAAACCACAAAGTAGGTAATCCCCACTACCAGCAGCATGATGAACAGTGCCGAAATAATGGACATCGAATTCGTGCGCACCAAATCGAGCATACCACCCAGTGCACTCGGTAGCCCTGCGACAATACCTGCGAAAATCAATATGGAAATACCGTTGCCGATACCACGCTCGGTGATCTGCTCACCCAGCCACATCATGAACATCGTGCCCGTGACCAAAGTCACAACAGTGGTAAAGCGGAACACAACCCCAGGATCAATGACCAACCCGGGCTGCGACTCAAGGGCCACAGAAATCCCCACAGCCTGAAACAAGGCTAAAAATACCGTTCCATAGCGTGTGTACTGAGTAATCTTGCGTCGCCCGCTTTCGCCCTCTTTTTTGATGGCCTCCAGGGTGGGTACCACTGCAGACATCAACTGCATGATAATGGCGGCCGAAATATACGGCATAATCCCTAATGCAAACACTGAAAAGCGTTGCAGCGCACCCCCGGAAAACATGTTAAACAATCCCAGGATACCGCCCTGGTTTTGCCTGAACAGATCGGAGAGTGCGTCAGGGTTGATACCTGGCACGGGGATATGTGTACCCAAACGGTACACGACAAGGGCCAGCAGTAGAAAAATTATTCTACGCTGTAAATCTGAATAGCCCGATCCTGATTGACCCCTAGCCTGTGCTTTAGCCACCGTAACCCCTTTTAATCAACAACTGAGCCGCCCGCTGCTTCGATGGCGGCACGAGCGCCGGCGGTCGCACGAACACCCCTGAGGGTTACTTTGCGTGAGATCTCGCCTGACTTGATGACCTTGACGGTACGCACCAGCTGACCTACGAGGCCGGCTTGCTTGAGTACCTGCAGATCAATCTCCTCAGCAGTAAGTGCTTGTAAATCGGACAAACGCAACTCTGCACGCAGGTGTCTACCGCGAGCGTTAAAGCCGCGCTTGGGCAAACGGCGATGCAAAGGCATCTGCCCCCCTTCGAACCCTGGCTTGACGCTACCGCCTGAACGAGCTTTAAGGCCCTTATGTCCACGGCCAGAGGTCTTGCCCAAGCCCGAACCCATACCACGGCCAACCCGGCGGCGCGCATGTTTGGCGCCCTGCGCAGATTGGAGGTTATTTAATTGCAATGTGCTCATCGCTATTCCTTTACACCTCTGATACCGACACCAAATAATCCACCTTGCGGATCATACCCCGAATCTCTGGCGTATCGGCAAGAACACGGCTGCTGTTGATACGACGCAAGCCCAGTCCACGCACAGTTGCGCGATGGTCTTTCTTTGTGCCAATCACAGAGCGCACGAGTGTGACTTTAATCTGTTTTTGTGCCATAGCCTTATCCCAGTATCTCTTCGACGGTTTTCCCACGCTTGGCAGCAATCTCAGATGGAGTATTGCATGATGCCAGCCCGTTTAAAGTGGCACGTACGAGGTTATATGGGTTGTTGGAGCCGAAACTTTTGGCCACAACATCACGAACCCCTAATACTTCAAAAATTGCACGCATTGGACCACCTGCGATAACCCCTGTACCCTCAACGGCAGGAGCGATCAGCACCTTGGAGGCGCCGTGACGTCCAATCACCGCATGATGAATGGTACCCCCTTTCAAAGGTACAGCAAACAAATTACGACGTCCTTGCTCCATCGCTTTTTGTACAGCTGTGGGCACCTCACGTGCTTTCCCTTTGCCCATACCTATGCGGCCATCACCATCACCTACTACTGCCAGTGCAGCAAAGCTCATGGTACGACCGCCTTTGACGACTTTACTGACGCGGTTTACCGCAATCATTTTTTCACGCAGGCCGTCTTCGCGATCTTGATCGGCATGTCTGCCTTGTGCTTTAGCCATTTGACATTCCTTGCTTAGAACTTCAAGCCAGCTTCACGCGCGGCTTCTGCCAGCGCTTTTACGCGGCCATGATAACGAAAGCCCGAGCGATCGAAAGCTACGCGCTCGATACCGGCTGCTTTAGCTTTTTCTGCCACCCGCTTGCCAATAAAAGCGGCGGCCTCGACGTTGCTACCCTTGCTGAGCTCCTTGCGGACTTCTGGCTCAACAGTAGAGGCGCTGACCAATATCTTGTCGCCCTCGGGAGAAATAATATTGGCGTAAATGTGCAGGTTAGAGCGATGTACCGCCAAACGGTGTTCGCGCAACTCACGAATCTTGCGACGGGTTGCTCCTGCACGACGTAAACGAGATTTTCTTTTATCCATGATTCGTCCTTGCCTGTGCGATTATGCTTTCTTCGCGTCTTTCAGAGACACCTGCTCACCCTCGTAGCGTACGCCTTTGCCTTTGTAAGGCTCGGGAGGGCGATAGCCTCGAATCTCAGCTGCCACCTGGCCTACCACCTGCTTGTCCATCCCCTTGATAATAATCTCGGTAGCAGAAGGACACTCTGCAGTAATGCCCTCGGGCAATTCGTGGACGATATCGTGTGAAAAGCCGAGCTGCAAGCGCAATGCCTGACCTTGGGCCTGTGCCCGGAATCCAACCCCGATAAGGTTGAGTTTGCGGGCAAACCCAGCGCTCACACCAACAACCATGTTGTTCACCAGTGAACGCATGGTACCCGCCATGGCTGCGGCATGGCGTGAGCCATTTGCAGGCCCGAACGATATCTGATTATCGCTAATTTCGATTTTGACATTGCTATCGAGTGCTTGCCTAAGCTCACCTTGCTGACCCTTGACTGTAATGTCATCAGCTCCGATAGCGACCTCTACCCCTTTGGGCAGTTCAATTGGATAACTTGCTATGCGTGACATGCTAACCCCCCTTATGCCACGTAACAGAGGACTTCGCCTCCGACGCCAGTATCACGTGCCTTGCGGTCGGTCATCACCCCGTGAGAGGTGGATATGATCGCTACGCCCAGCCCGTTCATTACCTGTGGCAGATCGTTGCTCCCCCTGTACACACGCAAACCAGGGCGCGACACACGGTCGATACGCTCAATCACAGGGCGTCCTGCATAGTATTTCAAACTGATCTTCAGGACGGGCTTTTTATCGCCTTCAACCTGAAAACCCTCGATATAGCCTTCGTCTTTTAGCACGGTCGCAATGGCAACCTTTAGCTTTGAGGAGGGCATGCTAACCGACTCTTTATTGACCATTTGTGCATTACGCACACGTGTCAACATATCGGCGACTGGATCGCTCATGCTCATATATGTTCTCCTACCAGCTAGATTTGGTCATACCTGGTATCTCACCACGCAATGCCATCTCACGCAACTTGTGACGAGTAATACCAAATTGTCTGTAGACGCTACGTCCACGCCCAGTCACCGCACAACGTCTGCGCACCCGGGTTGGGTTTGAGTTGCGTGGTAGCTTTTGCAGCTCCAGGCGAGCCAGATAACGCTCCTCGTCAGACTTTGACTGATCGTTGATAATGGCTCTGAGTTCTGCGCGTTTCTCTGCGTATTTTGCGACTAATCTTTCGCGTTTTAAATTGCGATTGATGAGTGAAAGTTTTGCCACGTCATCACCCCTTAGTTACGAAACGGGAAATTAAAGGCCGATAACAGCGCCTTTGCTTCCTCGTTATTTTGTGCTGATGTGGTAATACTGATATTCAGCCCACGAACAGCATCAATTTTGTCATATTCGATTTCGGGGAAGATAATCTGCTCTCTAACCCCGAGATTATAGTTACCGCGCCCATCAAAGGACCGTGCAGACAACCCGCGGAAGTCACGCACACGCGGCAATGCAATCGAAATCAATCGATCTAAAAACTCATACATGCGGCGGCCACGTAATGTGACCTTGCACCCGATGGGATAGCCTTCGCGGATTTTAAAGCCTGCAATGGCCTTGCGCGCTGTTGTAACAACCGCCTTTTGACCTGCTATCTGGGTCAAATCCTCGACCGCATTTTCAATGTGCTTACGATCTGCAACCCCCTCGCCAACCCCCATATTAAGGGTAATCTTTTCAATGCGAGGCACTTGCATGATGCTCTTGTACCCAAACTGCTTCATCAGCTCCTGGGTGACATTTTCACGGTAGTATTTCTGTAAACGTGCCATTTTTGTATCCTTATGCCTTGGCGCCTACGACCTTACCAGTGGAACGAAAAACACGAACCTTGCGCCCATCAACGACATCGAACCCTACACGCTCACCTTTGCCCGTCTCCGGGTTATACAAAGCAACGTTTGAAATATGCAGTGGCATTGTCTTGTCAACGATGCCCCCCTGCTCGCCAGTCATTGGGTTTGGTCGCACGTGCTTTTTTGCAATATTGATACCCTCGACCGTTACCCGGTCACCCTTTACACTGAGCACTGTGCCCCGACGGCCCTTGTCACGCCCTGCGAGCACAACAACCTCGTCGTCTTTCCTGATTTTTCTCATGTTTTGGCTCCTATAGAACCTCTGGCGCCAACGACACGATCTTCATAAACTTTTCGGTACGCAACTCACGCGTCACAGGACCGAAAATACGTGTGCCAATGGGCTCTAACTTTGCATTAAGCAATACCGCAGCATTGCTGCCAAACTTAATCAGCGAGCCATCACTGCGGCGCACACCCTTTGCGGTACGCACGACAACAGCGTTGTAAATCTCGCCTTTCTTTACGCGCCCGCGCGGCGCTGCCTCTTTGACGGTGACCTTGATAATATCACCAATGGCAGCATAGCGGCGCTTTGAGCCGCCCAACACCTTGATGCACTGCACAGAGCGCGCACCCGTGTTGTCGGCCACATCAAGCGTGGTCTGCATTTGAATCATGACTATTCCTAATCCAACTTAACTGCCCTGCATATCCGGCCTAGCGCCAAACATCCCAAGACAACCAGTTTTGGCCCCGTCAGGCTATAAGCAATGCTGCTCCTAACCCTAGGTTGAAACTTTGTGAAGTGACAATGAGTACCTATATGATGTATTAGGTACTGCAACCCTTACCCTCAATTGGGTAAAGATGTAAATATTAACCCATAAAAAATAACAATGCAAGTTTGGCCCATATTTTAGGCAATGCGCCGTTTATTTAAAATAAATGCCGTTTTCTCGCAACAACCGTATGAGCGGTGTGTTCTCTGTTTGCTGTCCTTGCTCCAGAAACCATGCTGTATCGGCCTGCTGACTGATATCCCACAGCGCCTTGATAAATTTCATCCCACTGCACCGGCTACTCATTGCGGCCAACATGTCGGCATCAAGCTTTACATAGCGCACACCGAGCGCTCGAAACTCGAGCACAACCTGGGGTAATTGCAAAACACGTCTTACGCCCAAATTCACTCCATACGGCCGCAACTTATCTACAAACCTCTGGACTGCTGGCAAAGCTGCATCTAGCGCATAGGCATCCAGCTCTATATATAAACGGTTGGCTGCCTGCCGATACTCCTCACGCTGCAATACAGCTGTCATATGATCCAACAAGGCTGTTTGGCTCAGGGAGGGCAACGAAACCCGCACAACCAAGCATGAATCATTTTCCTGTAACCATTGTAGTGCCAATTTGATAGCCTGCAGATCACAGGCTCCTGACAACCCTACCCGCGCAGCTACGGGCATGAACTGGAAGGCGGACAGCAAATTCTGCCCGTCATCTGCCAGCATCAATGTCGCCTCATGCCAGCCCGCCCGTTCTTTATGACGCTGAACAGCCAGACTAAACTGCCCTTGCTGCAAAGCCTTTTCCAGTCGCTCCCGCCACTGTGTCTCACCCTTGGTCAAAAAAGCCTGGGCCAGCCCGCTATCATCGGCTGTCAGGATTTCTATTTGTTCATGGCCAGCGCTCTCTGAACGCATCAAAGCCTGATCAAGGCGAGCTAGCACCTGGCTAAAGGACTCATCATCCTGAAAGTTGGTTTGCGCAAATGCCCAGCGGCAAAAAGCACCACTGCCCAACTGTATGCGCTGTTGTAAAAGCTCGTCACGCAGCAATTGTGTGATACGCCTTAACTCATTAACGGGCAGGTCATCGAGCAAAACGACAAAATCCGAGCCATTCAATCGCGCCAGTACCGCCTGCTCACCGAGCAACTCTATCACCCGCGCGTGTAGTTGTTGGCCCATGCTCAAAAGCCAATCATCGACCAAAGGACGTGATAGCGAACGGTTAATTTCCGCCAAATCCCGTAAACGAGCAATCAGGAGCCAACCTCTTTGCCCTTTTTCCAAGCGCTGACGCAGCTCATTAATAAAATACTTTCTATTGGCCAACAAGGTGACAGAATCCTGGTTCAGCTCAAGCTCGAGGGACTCGATTTTCATCCGTCGCTCTTCGGCAGTGGCCAATATGCTTTGTCGAGCACTATCCAATGCCTGCGCCACTTCACGAAGCTCAACAAAAGTGGGCACCCCCTCACTTGGCAGCACGATAGCCCCTGTGCTATCGGCCTGAGCCAAAGTGTTAAGCCGCTGTGCTACTTCTATATGCAGCACCCGCCGCAGCCAACGAATCAGGAAAAGCACAAATACAGCCCACAAGATACCGGCCGCTGCGACCCAACCGACCAGTCTTAAAAAGCTATTCCACAAACTGTGATAGGCATAGCTCGGATCGGCCTGCACCAACACCTGCCCCACCTGGGTCCAGCCATCACTAACCTGGGCTGCTGCACGTGCGGTTTCAATATCAGCGTACTGCACAAACCAATTAGGAACCCCGCGAATATCCAATCGGGTTGCTAATCGCTCAACCTCCAACTGCCCCTCGGGATCCTTGAACGCAATCCGGCTAAACTGCCCGGTATCAAAAACTGCCGCAACAATCAATTCCCTGGTGATTTCATCCTGATTGGCAGGCTGAGATAGTGTCAAAGCCAAAGAAGTCACTGCAGAATCTGCTTGTATCTGTAATTGGGTATTCAAATACTCACGGGCAGACTGGGTACTTAACCACACAGCACCGATTAAAATCACAAAAACTGCCACACTGACACTGACTAATAGCTGCCTTAATAATGACATACCATGCTCCTAAGGCGTAAAGCCCTCATTACGCATTCTCTCTAATAAATTGCGCCAACGGCTGATATTATCAACCGAGCGCGGACTTGCCCCGGATACATAAACCCCTTGCGAATTAAAGCTGAACACCGGAGTCAAATCCGGCCGCTGACTGGCTCGTTTGATAAGCCCGGTCAAATTATCCAAAATCAGTGGCTCGGCATTAGGTTCAGGGTAGTAACCCAATACCATATGAGCAATACTCCGCCCTGCCACTTGGGCACGCACATAAATCAAACGTAGCTTTTCAGGGGAAACACCCAAATGAATCAAGGAAAAATATTTTCCTATGACATAATCCTCGCAATCCGCCGCCCCC
>DATGSS010000041.1:0-20923 GCA_035302345.1 Paenalcaligenes sp. | reverse complement strand
GCAATTGGTTAAAACGTGGGTTTGTATCTTTCATAACAGTTTCTTTGTTATTTCCATCATAAAAAAATTGTGCCTTTGACACCGAAAAAAAACACCTCGGTTTTGCTGCGAGGGATGCTCTGCGCGCTAGCAGTAGCCCCAGTTTTAAGCAGTTATACTGCCACTGCCCAAGCGGCTGATCAAGTGGCGCGGCTAAAGGTCGCACCCATGTTAAAAGAACATCAGGTACCCGAGAATCAGATGGGCGTATTTTCGCAGGCCGATACTATGCGACGGTTGGACTCAGATCGTCTAAAGTTAATAGGGCAGGCCGAGGTACGTCGGATAGACTCTGTCGTCAAGGGCGACACCATCGAATACAACCAGCGCACCTCTGATGTCAAGGTACGTGGTGATGGGTTGCTCATGCGTGATGGCACCCTCATCAAGAGCGATTCAATTGACTATAACCTAGATGCCGAAACGGGGGAACTGATCACCCCTGACTTTTGGCTAGGCGATTCAGCAGGCTCTGGCGAGGCCGAGTATGCTGAGATCTTTAGTCGCGACCATATGCGCCTCGAGCAGGCCATATATACAGGTTGTCCTTGCCCAGATGCAGCTTCTGAATGGCATATCCGCTCGCCACGGGTTGATTTATATAATGACAAAAATCAGGGATTAGCCCGGCACGGTGTGCTGTACTTCAAGGGCGTGCCCATCATGTACTCGCCCTTGTTTGGTTTTCCTTTGCGAGAAGAGCGCAAATCAGGGTTTTTATCCCCTATATATGGGTACTCTAGCAATAGCGGCTTTGAGATGGCAGTACCCTATTATTTTAATTTGGCGCCCAATTACGATGCGACATTAACCCCACGTATTTTGAGCAAGCGGGGCCTACAATGGCAAGGCGAATTTCGTTATTTACAGCCTAAATACTCTGGGATTTGGGCCGGTCAGTATCTACATAATGACCGCAAAGCCCATTTTAATCGTTGGCTGCTCGATTTAGAGCACAAACAGCGCTTTGATTTTGGCGGACGTTTGTCCTTGCAGTATCGCAAAGTGTCTGATGACGATTACTTTCGAGATTTATCTACTTTTGGGCTCAATGAGGCGTCAGTGCGACGTTTGCGTAGTCGTGCACAGCTCAACTGGTCGCCGGTTCGCTATTGGTCTGCCTCGGTTTCTGCGACCAAATATCAAACCCTCCAAGACAAAACATCTAGCAGCTACAGGCGGCCCACCTATAACGAGCTGCCCAAACTCAGGCTCGTAGGCTCGAGGTATAACTATGGCGGATTTGATTTGCGCATGGAGAACGAGTTAACGCGCTTTATGATGCCTTATTACACGGGGCGTTATGATCAAGCTGATTTGTGGAATAAAAATATTGATTATCGGCGCGATCGCTTGTGGCCGAACTCAACGCGCATGAGTTCCTACACGACTATTTCCTTTCCTTATCGCACGCCGGGTTGGTATATCAAACCTCAGGTGGGCTTGCATTACAGTCACTACAGCACCGACTGGAACGCCGTTCGTGGCGGTAATCCGGATAACCGCGCGCGCAATGTATCGCGTTTTGTGCCTCTGTATTCTATCGATACCGGTATGACCTTTGAGCGCGATACTCAATTGTTTGGAAATGCAGCCATTCAAACCCTCGAGCCGCGGCTTTTTTACCTGTATGTACCCTATGTGGATCAGGATGATATCCCGTTATTAGATACCAGTGTCGCAACTTTTAATTTTTCGCAGGCCTTTAGCCATAACCTTTTTAGTGGGGGTTGGGATCGCATTGCTAATGCTAACCAACTGACTATTGGCCTGACCTCGCGTTGGTTAAATGCGGAAACAGGCGCCCAGATTATCCGTTTGCAAGCAGCCCAACGCCTGTATTTCGAGGATCGCAAGGTTTTTCTAAATACAGCGGGTCAAGGCCATCTACGAGAGCACCCTGTAGAGCGTCCTCGTTCTGATTATTTACTAGGGGTGGCAGCATCGTTAACGAATAATTTTCACGTCCGTTTTGATACCCAGATCAATCCAGAAACTCGGGGGCGCAACCGCATGAATGCAGGGGTGCGCTGGGAGCCCAAACGTTTGGCATCTTTGAATCTTAGTTATCGCTATGAGCGTGACCCTCGAGGGTTCTATGATACCAGTGAATATGATCCAGACAGGGACAAAGAGCAAGTATCATTTGCGGGTCAGTGGCCCATCAATAAAAATTTGTATTTGATGGGGCGTACCGATTATTCGCTGCATGAGAAACGCAGCACACAAAATATTTTTGGTTTAGAGTATAAGGGTGACTGCTGCTGGACAGCGCGCTTTGTAGTACAGCGTTATGCGGTCTCTGCCGAGAAATCCAACAGTGCTGTATTTTTACAGCTAGAATTACATGGCTTGGGGGCTCTGGGCACCGATCCGATGAGCTTATTGCGCGAGCAAGTCACAGGATATCGTCCTGTCAGCTCGCCGCTACCAAAGCGTACCGTATTCGAAAGGTATGATTAATATGCGAACATCTCAATTCAATACATTCAAGGCGTCGATCATCGCGCTATTGGTCGTGCTGTATAGTGGTTTTTTTGCCTTTGCTCATGCTCAAGAGCAAAAGGGTGGTCTGGACACGATCGCTGCCATTGTGAATAATGACGTCATTACAATGCGGACTGTCATTCAGGAAACAGAGAGTATAAAACGCGAATTTAGCACTCAAAATATCCCTTTGCCTGATGATGAAACATTGCAAAAGCAGGTGCTGCAGCGCTTAATTACAGAAAAACTCTTAGAGCAACAAGCAGTAGAATTCGGCATACAGGTCACTGATGAAGACGTTCAGCGTGCGGTGCAGATGATCGCAGAAAACAATGACCTAGACGAGGCCGGTCTAAAGCGTGAGATCAGTGCGGCCGGTATCCAATGGGAGGAATACCTACATAGCCTGCGTCACGATATATTGATCGATCAGTTACGTTTTAGAACTGTAGATGAAATGATTAATATCAGCGAGTCCGAGGTTGATGCTTATTTAGCGCGTCACGGACATGCGCCTAGCAGTGCCGCCGCAGCCTCTGCTGCAGATGATGACGCGGACGAGTTAGTCGAGCTGTCACAGATCGTGATTCGTGTGCCCGAGAGCAGCTCTTTAGGCCAAGAGCGCGAGCTGCGCGCCAAGGCCGATTCAATTCTAGAACAACTACGCTCTGGAGAAGACTTTGCCACTTTGGCGGCGTCTTTTTCTGATGGCGATGAGGCGCTCAGTGGTGGCCATTTAGGGACCCGCCCTTTAGATGGGTGGCCTGATGTTTTCGCTGTAGCCATCAAAGACTTACAACCTGGCGAGGTCAGTGAAATTGTACGTTCTGGCCAGGGGTTCCATATTTTCAAGGTGACCAACCGCGGCGTTCCCGAGCCCGTCGCTCGACAGCGTCCGCCCTCACAGGCAGGCGAGGGGGGTAATGCAGGCCCAGTGATGGTTACGCAAACGCGCGCCCGCCACATCTTGGTCAAACTCTCACAGGTAATGGACGATAACAAAGCCCGCGAGCGCCTCGAACAACTGCGCCAGCGCATTGCCCATGGCGAAGACTTTGCCGAGCTCGCACGTAGCTATTCCGAAGACCCCAGTGCGCCACAGGGGGGTGATTTAGGGTGGTTGAGTCCTGGCGAGACAGTGCCTGCTTTTGAGCATGCGATGGATGCACTTAGCATCGAAGAGGTGAGTGCTCCTGTCCGTAGTCCTTTTGGCTGGCATCTTATTCAGGTGACTGATCGTCGCGAGAAAGACATGAGCGATGAATTGCGCCGTTTAGAGGCTCGACAACAGCTTTACGAGCAATATGCCCAGCCAGCCTTCGAGGATTGGTTAGCACAGGTGCGTGGCCAGGCTTATGTGGAAAATCGTTTGGATCCCAGCGATAACAGACGTGCGCAACGTCGTCGCTAAGGGTATTAGTCAGTATGCATACCACACCTAGAAAGCGTTTTGGCCAGCATTTTTTGCATGATTTGGGCATTATTGATCAGATTGTGCGTGCCATTGATCCGCAGCCCCAGGATCGCATCATCGAGATCGGCCCTGGGTTATCTGCTTTGACTCGCCCCTTGTTGTGGCGTGTTCCGCAGTTAACTGCGATCGAGATCGATCGTGATTTGGTGGCTCAGTTACGCCAGCATCCAGATCTCAAGTCTTTAGAAGTCATTCAGGCAGATGTACTAGAGGTCGATTTCAAACCCTTTGGCGACAACCTACGTATCGTCGGTAATTTGCCCTACAACATCTCTAGTCCCTTATTGTTTCATTTGCTGCAATATGTAGATCAGGTGCAGGATCAACATTTTATGTTGCAAAAAGAGATGGTAGAGCGCATGTCAGCGCAGCCTGGGACGCGCCATTACAGCCGATTATCGGTCATGTTACAGGCCAAATATCGCATGATGCCGCTTTTTGATGTTCCGCCTGAGGCTTTTGACCCGCCCCCTAATGTTATGTCAGCGGTGGTTCGCATGCGACCTTTGTCTGCAAAAAGGCGCTGGCAGCCCAAAAGCGAGGCTGTGTTTGCACAGGTAGTGGCGCGCGCCTTTAGCCAACGTCGCAAAATGTTGCGACGGGTCTTGTCAGGCTGGCAGCAGTGGATTGATTGGCAGGCCTTTGATGCACAGGATAGCTTTCGTGCCGAGCAACTCAGTGTGGCACAGTTCGTGGCGCTCAGTGACCAACTCACCCCCTATTTAGAGCCAACGGACGTCAATACGTCGTCCGACTCTGACAGACAATAATCAGGTCAATAATCGGGCTCTAGATAGATCCTGTATCGCAGGTCTAAGGTTTATAGACACAGGCTATAAATAAGCCTAACCGGCTCTAAAATTCGTCTTTACTATTAGCCAAAGAACCAATAACAAATAGTGATGGCGGCAATAATCCCGCTCAGATCGGCGATCAGAGCACAGGGTAGGGCGTGACGGGTACGTTGAATGCCTACGGCTCCAAAATAAACAGCTAGCACATAAAAGGTCGTTTCTGTACTGCCCTGGACCGTTGCCGCTACCAAGGCAGGAAAGCTATCCACCCCGTGGTGCTGCATGGTTTCAATCATCAGTGCGCGGGCTGCACTGCCTGAAAAGGGCTTGGCTAATGCTGTCGGTAAGCCCTCGATAAAACGTGTATCCAGGTGGGCCAGTTCGAATAGCCATTGCACGCCACCCAGGACTAAATCTAAAGCACCAGAGCTGCGTAAAAAACCAATGGCACATAGCATGGCCACCAAATAGGGTAAGAGTTCTTTGCCGACTGCAAAACCGCCTTTGGCACCCTCTATAAAGGCATCATATACAGTGACTTTTTTGAGTGCTGCGTAGACTAAAAAACCCACGATAATTAGCAGCAAACTGAGGTTGCCCATCAAGGATGAAACAAAATTTAGGGCACTGGCGCTTAGGGTGCTAAGAACGGCAATAAAAAGGGCGAAAGCAGCGATCAGCCCGCCTAAGGTCAGCAGTAAAAAAGGGCGCCATAACGGCAATCTTTGGACAATCGCTACTGAAATTAAGCCCACCATCGAGGAGCAAAAGGTCGCCAATAAAATAGGTAAAAAGACCAACGTCGGGTCGGCCGCACCTTGCTGGGCACGATACATAAAAATCGTCACCGGCAACAAGGTGAGTGATGAGCTATTGAGTACTAAAAATAAGATCTGCGCGTTGGAGGCAGTTTTTTCATTGGTGTTCAAGCTTTGCAGCGAATGCATGGCTCGTAAACCAATGGGTGTAGCAGCATTGTCTAGGCCCAGACCATTAGCGGCGAAATTCAATGTAATAAGACCAAAAGCTGGGTGCCCGTGCGGCACGCCTGGCATCAAACGGCCCAAAATAGGACTCAGCAATTTAGCCAATAGCTCTATTAGCCCAGCTTTTTCAGCGATGCGTAAAAAGCCCATCCAGAGTGTGAGCGTGCCAAATAGCACGAGCACCACCTGGACTGAGAGCTCAGCCATATCAAACAGGCTGCGCACCATGGCCGCAAAAACGTCAGAGTTCTGGAGGACTAGAAATTGGTATGCACCGCTGAGCAGACCAACAATGAAAAACCAGAGCCAAAGAATATTGAGCATAATATTGGAGGCCTACTAAAGGGCAGGGTAGGCAGCCAGTAATTGGCTGCCCGTACAGCATTTAATCGTTGCGACCTTTGGCTTGGATGAGTTCAATTTTATAGCCATCGGGATCTTCAACAAAAGCAATCACGGTGGTGCCGTGCTTCATGGGGCCTGCCTCGCGAACGACATTGCCGCCTTTGCTTTTGATTTTATCGCATGCCGCATAGGCATCCTCGACCTCAATAGCGATGTGCCCGTAACCCTCGCCTAAATCGTAACTAGAGGTATCCCAGTTGTAAGTGAGCTCGAGTACGGCGCCTTCGCTTTCTTCTTGGTAGCCTACAAAGGCCAAGGTAAAGCGACCATCCGGGTATTCTTTTTGGCGCAATAAACGCATTCCCATGACATCGGTATAAAAATCAATGGAACGCTGTAAATCGCCAACACGAAGCATGGTATGAAGTATACGCATTATGATGACTCCTGTGAGATAAAGTTAGGAACACATGCAGGATGATAAAGGCTGAGCTCGGTTTTGGCCATCTCGTAATTAGGGTAAATCTGCCCCAGAGCGTGCCAGAACTCAGGTCCATGATGCATGTGGGTGATATGAGTAAGCTCATGGGTGGCTACATAGTCTATCAAATGCAAGGGATAATAAATGAGCCGCCAATTGAGCATAATAGCCCCATCGCTTTTGCACCAGCCCCAGGTGCGCTTTGACCAACCTAATGTAAAACGCTGGTAACTGATTTTGTGCTTGTCCGCCCACCATTTTAAGCGTTGTGCCAAACGTAACCGCGCTTGATCTTGCAACCAGTTTTTACAGTGATTATAAACTTCATCAGTGTTGCTAGCAGGGGGAATGAATAATCGCTGCGGATGTTCTTTTACCGACTGAGCGCGCGAGTAGGGCAAATTTTTAAATGCAATCTCAACGGGTTTCCCCATGAAAGGAAACACACCATGCTCGCACCACACTTCTGCTGGGTCTAACCATCGCTGCTGTCTTTTTTCCAGTGCATGCAGATTGTTTTTGAGCCAGTTTTTTTTGCTTTCAATGGCTCGCTCGAGCTGACGTAGTTTCACATTGCGGGGCGCCCTTATTTCCAGACCATGCGCCCGGATATGAAACCCTATGGTTTTGCGTCGGCTGTATTTAAGCACATACTCAAAGTGCAAACCGCAAGTCGTGGTGTAACGCTGCATGGGTTTAAGAATAACGTTCGGGGTTGAGACGACGCATTTCGGCTTCAATCCAGTCTCGGGCTAAGACATTGGCCTGATCGGCAGTGATGCCCCGTGTGGATATGGCCGGCCCGATTGATACGGTGATTATGCCAGGGGTTTTAATAAAGGCGTTGCGCGGCCAGCATTCTGCAGAGTTCACGGCGATCGGAACGATATCAACCTGGTGTGCATGAGCCAAGATAGCCCCTCCTGCTTTATAGCGCCCCATTTTGCCGGGGGCGATTCGCGTTCCCTCGGGAAATAGCAGCGGCCATCGGCCTTCCTGTAGCCGCCGGCCACCGATACGGGTGACTTGAGCCATGGCGTTGCGCCCTTGTTTGCGATCAATAGGTATCATGCGCAGCAGAGCTAAACCCCAGCCAAAAAACGGGATGCGATGCAGTTCTTTTTTGTAAACAAAGCATACTTGCGGCGGCAAATAGGCCAAATAAAACATGGTCTCCCAAGCAGATTGATGCTTGGACAGAATGACCGAAGGAGTATCAGGTAGATTTTCTAAACCTTTGTATTGCCAACGTACCCCTAACACCCAACGGGCACACCACACCGCGAGCCGCGGCCAACCGCTGGTGAGTCGATAGCGCCAATTCAAAGGTAAAGGGGCCCATACTAAGCAGGCAAATGAATAGGGTATGACGGTGACAATAAGGATGAGCTGATAAATAACTGCGCGTAAAACCAGCACGGTCACGCTCCTTTTAACCAGGTATCGACGGCCTGGGCCAGGTCGTCGGATATTTGTGTGCCCACTGGTAAATCCATGGCTTGGGTCTTTTTGCCATTACCTGTACGCACCAACCAAGGACGGCAGCCTGCTTCCGAGGCCGCCTGTAGGTCGCGCAAAGAGTCTCCAACCGCGTAGGTGCGCTTGGGATCTATTTCAAAGCGTTTAATGGCGCTTAGGAAAAGCCCAGGTTTGGGCTTGCGGCAGCTGCAATTATCATCCGGACCATGAGGGCAGATAAAAATAGCATCTACGTGTCCACCAGCCTGAGTCAAAAGCCGTTGAAATTTGTGGTGAATGGCATTGAGGGTGTGCATGTCGTAAAACCCTCGTGCAACGCCAGACTGATTCGTGGCCACCAGGACCTGCCAGCCCGCCTGATTGAGGCGAGCAATGGCATTTAGGCTGCCCGGAATAGGCTGCCATTCTGATGGGCTTTTGATGTATTCCTTGGAGTCAAAATTGATGACCCCGTCGCGATCCAATATGACAGTGTTCACTCGGCAAGCTTTGAAATATCAGCAGTTAAATTCATGGCCTGATAGAGCTGGGCTAATAAAGCCAAACGATTATGGCGTAAAGCCAAATCCTCGTCCATAACCATGACCTCATCAAAGAAATTATCTACCGCATCTTTGGCCTGGGCCATCGTGCTTAGACTTTCTGTAAAATCTAAAGCCTCAAATTGTGCCTGCGCCTGAGGCGCTAGCTGATCAATGCATTTGGCCAGAGCCAATTCAGCCGGTTCTTTGAGCAATGCTTGGTCAAGAACCAAGGGCTCTTGAGGGGCTTTTTGCAGGATATTGCTGATGCGTTTATTGGTAGCTGCCAAGCTTTCTGCCTGAGGTAATTGTGCAAAACGCTGACAGGCTGCAATACGAGCAGGTACCTGCTCAAGTGGCGGACGCGTGCTAAGCACAGCTTCGACCACAGCGCGCGCAGTTTTCTGGACCAAAGCATTACGATAGCGCTCGTAAATAAAAGTGCGTACTTCGTCGATGGTGTTTTCAGCGATTAGGCCTTGGTCGTACCCCTGAGCAGCGAATTCTAACAGCGCGGTGAGATCCAACTGGTGGGTTTTGAAAAAGCCCCCCGCCTGTAGTTGCTCGTAAGCACTAATAAGTCCCAAAGCAGCGCGGCGCAATGCATAAGGGTCGCGCTCGCCAGTGGGTGCCAGCCCGATGCCCCAAATACCAACCAAGGTATCGATGCGTTCGGCGATAAATAAAATAGCTGCAATGAGGTGGGCTTGATCGACTGGTTTCTGGATGCGCAAGGCATATTGATGTTGCAGTGCGGTGCAGACCTCGGTGGGCTCGCCATCTGCTTTGGCATAATAACCCCCAATAATGCCTTGGAGCTCGGGAAACTCGCCTACCATTTGGGTGTTCAAGTCTGCCTTTGCTAACACCGCAGCGCGAGCAGCTAATTGCTCGTCAGCCCCTAAGAGCTGAGCAATATGTGTGCTTAGGCGACGCAGGCGCTGCACGCGGTCATATTGGCTACCTAATTTGTTGTGATAGACGCTTTGATGCAGGCTTTCTACGCGTTCGTGCAAGGGCAGCTGACGGTCTGTTTCATAGAAAAAACGGGCGTCTGCCAAGCGAGGGCGCACGACTCGTTCGTTGCCCTCGATAATGTTGGTGGGATTATCCAGCTGCATATTGCTGACGATTAGAAAGCGATGTGTGAGTTGTTTGCTTTGTGCATCAAAGAGAGGGAAATAGCGCTGATGCAAACGCATCGCCAAAATCAAGCACTCGGCGGGTACCTCGAGGAATTCGGGTTCAAAGCTACCGACATAAACGGTCGGATGCTCGACCAGTGCGGTGACCTCGTCGAGTAGGTCTTGGACCTCGTCATCAGTGTCGTATGGGCTAAGCACAGCCTGGTGTTCGGTGCATAGGGCTTGTAATTGTGTGGCTATTTGTTCTCTGCGCTTGTCAAAAGAGACGACGACTTTGCCCTCGTCGAGCAATGTGGACTCATATTCATTGGCATGCTCAAACCGTATGGGGCCGGACGCCATAAAGCGGTGGCCATCAGTTTCTCGACCGGCTTTGAGGCCCAAAACCTCGGCCTCTAAGACCTGATCACCCCAAAGCACAACCAATCCATGTGCGGGACGAACAAAGCGTACGCTAGTTTGGCCGTCCTCGAGTTGATAGCGCATGACCTTGGGAATAGGTAAATGATCTAAAGCATATTCGATGGCTTCTTGGACGGTGCCTTGCAATGTGGCGCCGGGGGCACTACCAACAGCAAACAGGAATTCTTGTTTGCCGTGTTGCTCGCGGTGCAAATCATCTAGCCCGAGATGCTCCCAACCTTTGGCCTCGAGACGCTTGCGCAAGGGCTCAGTCATTTGACCCGACTCATCAACACCCACTGTGACGGGCATGAGGCGCTCTTTAAAATTTTGGTCTGGCGCTTGTCCAGGAACATCATGCACGAGCACAGCCAGACGGCGTGGGGTCGCAAAGATTTCAAAATGCGGGTGCTCGTCGAGCAAATGCTTTTGCTGCAATGTGTGGATAATCCCTTGTGCAAAAGCCTGGCCTAGTTTGGGTAACGCCTTTGGGGGGAGTTCTTCGGTCAGTAACTCGATGAGTAGTGAATCAGTATGGTCAGTAGGCTGGGCGTGATGCATTAAACCGCCTCCGCAGAAGTTGAGTGCAACAAAGGAAAGCCAAGAGCTTTGCGAGAATCATAGTAGGCCTGGGCAACCGCACGTGATAGAGCACGGATACGCCCAATATAAGCAGCGCGCTCGGTCACGCTAATGGCACCGCGGGCGTCGAGCAGGTTGAAAGTATGGGCAGCCTTGAGAGTCTGCTCATAAGCCGGTAAAGGCAGGGGGATTTCCAACATGCGTTGAGCCTCGCGTTCGTGATTGGCAAAGTGCTTGAAAAGCATGTCGGTGTCCGCATGCTCAAAGTTGAATTTGGATTGCTCAACCTCGTTTTGATGGAACACGTCGCGGTAATATATGTTTCTGCCGTCAGGGGTGCGGGTCCAGACTAAATCGTACACACTTTCTACCCGCTGCAGATACATGGCTAAGCGCTCAAGCCCATAGGTAATCTCGCCAGTGGCAGGCACACAGTCCAAGCCACCAATCTGTTGGAAATAGGTGAATTGGGTGATTTCCATACCATTGAGCCAAATTTCCCAACCCAAGCCCCAGGCGCCCAGGGTGGGGTTTTCCCAGTCGTCTTCAACAAAGCGGATGTCATGTTCTTGAGCATTGATACCCAACGCAGTCAAAGAATCAAGATAAACATCCACCATATCGCGGGGTGCGGGCTTGAGCACGACCTGGTATTGATAATAGTGTTGTAGACGATTGGGATTGTCCCCGTAGCGTCCATCCGCAGGACGGCGCGATGGCTGCACATATGCAGCATGCCAGGGCTCTGGTCCGATAGCACGTAAAAAGGTGGCCGTATGAGATGTTCCGGCACCTACTTCCATGTCGTAGGGCTGTAATAGAGTACAGCCGTGTTTATCCCAATATTGATGAAGTTTTAAAGTGATTTCCTGAAAGGTGAGCATGAGTCCAGCCAGAATTTAGCAGATAAAAATGGCCATTTTACCAGAAATAACGGCGCCTCCCGTGAATTCAGTAACGACTTTAGATGTACAATTGAAAAAACTGAAGTGCAGTTTCAAAAGGGTCTTTTATGAAAACAACGGTTATCAAAGCTGATGATTTAATCCAATCCATAGCTGATGCTGTCCAGTATATTAGCTATTACCACCCCGCTGATTTCATTCAGCATCTCAGTCATGCCTACGAACGCGAAGAGAGCCCTGCAGCGCGTGACGCATTGGCGCAGATTTTGAGTAATTCACGGATGAGTGCTTATGGCCATCGTCCTATGTGCCAAGACACTGGGGTTGTGAATATTTTTATGGAAGTTGGGATGGGGGTACGCTTTGACAGTACCCTGAGTCTGCAAGCGTTGTGTGATCAGGGCGTGCGTCGCGGTTATCTGGACGCTGATAATCCTTTGCGAGCCTCGGTGGTTGCTGATCCGATTTTTGAGCGTAAAAATACGCGTGACAATACACCCTGTATGTTGCAGGTGAGCCTGGTGCCTGGGCATGAGGTGCACATACATGTTGCTGCCAAGGGGGGCGGCTCAGAAAACAAAGCACACTTTGCGATGTTAAACCCCAGTGATTCTTTGGTGGATTGGGTATTAGAAACGGTACCAAAGATGGGGGCGGGTTGGTGCCCGCCTGGGATCCTGGGTATTGGGGTCGGCGGTTCCGCAGACAAGGCCATGTTATTGGCCAAAGAGTCCCTATCAGAGCCTTTGGACATGCTCGAGCTGCTGGAAAAGGGCCCGCAAACTAAATTAGACGAACTGCGCTTGTACCTATACGAACGCATTAATGACTTGGGTATTGGCGCCCAGGGTCTGGGTGGGCTCAGCACGGTGTTGGATGTGAAAATAAAAAGCTTTCCAACTCATGCTGCCTCAAAGCCTGTCGCATTGATTCCTAACTGTGCTGCTACTCGGCATGTCGAGTTTGTATTGGATGGCAACGGGCCCGCAGAGCTCGTTCCGCCGGCTCCTGAGACCTGGCCCGAGGTCGAATGGGCACCTGATGAGCAAAAATCACAACGGGTCGATTTGGATAACCTCACGGCTCAGCAAGTAGCCCAGTGGCAGCCTGGTCAAACGCTGCTTTTATCGGGTCGTTTGTTGACGGGACGAGATGCTGCTCACAAACGTATACAGCAGATGCTAGCTGATGGTGAGCCTTTGCCTGTGGACTTTAAAAATAGGGTGATTTATTACGTGGGTCCGGTAGACCCCGTAGGGGATGAGGCAGTCGGCCCGGCAGGTCCAACGACCGCTACTCGAATGGACAGTTTTACCGAGATGATGCTTGGCGAGACCGGATTAATTGCCATGGTTGGTAAAGCCGAACGCGGCCCGGCAACTGTTGAGCTCATCAAACAGCATCAGTCAGCTTATTTGGTTGCTGTAGGGGGGGCTGCCTATCTGGTGTCCAAGGCAGTTAGAAATGCGCGTGTTGTGGCATTCGAGGATTTGGGCATGGAGGCTATCTACGAGTTTGAGGTTGTGGATATGCCGGTCACAGTGGCAGTCGATGCACGTGGCCAATCAGTACATGTCAGTGGCCCAGCCCAATGGCGCAAGGAAACACCAGATCTCCCGATCATGCCGGTATAAGAGATCTGGTGCGACTTTCCCAGCGTAAGATTTAATACAGATGTTGGCCGCCATTAACGGGCATATTTGCACCGGTAATAAAGGCGGCTTGATCGCTGGCTAAAAAATCCACCATGGCGGCGATTTCTTGGGGTTTCCCGAGTCGGCCCATGGGGATTTCCGTCAAAATATGTTTCTCGAGGGTCTCTTGGGGGACCTCGGCAACCATGGGCGAGTCAATATAGCCCGGCGAAACCGCATTGACAGTGATTCCTTTACGAGCAGTTTCCAAGGCGAGCGCTTTGGTGAATCCGTAAATACCGGATTTAGCGGCTGAATAATTGGTTTGCCCAAAAGCCCCTTTACTGCCATTGACCGATGAAATATTAATGATACGACCCCAACCCTTTTCTAACATGGGATCTAGCAAAGGCTGTGTCATATTAAACATCGAGCCCAGATTCGTACGCAAAACATCTTGCCATTGTGCCAAACTCATCTTGCGCAAGGTGGCGTCACGAGTAATGCCAGCACTATTTACTAAAATATCGATGTGATGGCCATCGGCATGTATTTTTTCTGCACAAGCACGGGTGGAATCGTTATCAGCGACGTCAACGGCATAGCATTTGAAATCATAACCATCAGCTGATTGGGCAGTTTGCCAGCTCTGATAGTCCTCGGCGGGGTAATAGCCAACCAGTACGTGATGGCCTTGATCATGCAGCTGACGAGCAATTGCTGTGCCGATGCAGCCCAGGCCTCCGGTGACAAAGGCAGTTCGTTGTGAGGGCATGAAATGCTCCTTATGGGTTAATCAATGAATCCTCGATGGGCGTTATGTCCTGATCGCTGCACTGTGCGATCAAATGGTCAATAAGGCCCTGTGACAATTGCATATCTGGGGCGATGTCTGCCAAAGGCATTAGGACAAACGCCCGTAAATGCATGCGTGGGTGTGGCACAGTGAGTGTGGGTGTGTGTATTGATTCGGTGCCGTACAACAATAAATCCAGATCCAACGTACGCGGGGCATTGGTATAACTACGCACGCGGCCGTATTTGTTTTCTAGTGATTGCATGAGTTCTAACAGTGTGAACGCATCAAGTTGTGTTTCTAGGCTCACTACTGCATTGAAGAAGTCGGGTCCAGATGCATCTATAGGAGCACTACGATAAACGCGTGAGCAGGCCTCTAACCGGGTCTGTGGCAAGGCGGCAAGTTCGTGGCAAACAGAGCGTAATGTTTGGAGGGGCGCACCAAGATTTGCTCCCAGTGCAATATAAGCTGTGACCATGCGTAGGTTAGTTGATTGATGATTTGTTTTATTGTTCAGTTTTCTTGGCCGTGCGTGCGCGTCCGCGTCGTCTGGGTCTGCGTCGGCGGCTGCTTTTGCGTGCGGGAGCCCGTTGGGCAATCATTTCAGCGCGTGTGTCGTGGTTGCTGTTGGCCAAATCCATCCACCATTGTGCTTGGACACTATCAAAATCACGCGTAGCAGCCCGTAGCTGTAAGAAATCCACAGCTGCTCTAAAGCGGGGCTGTTCTACCATTCGCCAGATGGCTCGGTTACTGACGCGATGAAAGCGAGCCTGCATAAACCAGATTTCACGCATATCGGACTGAAAACGACGCTGAATTGCGATTTCAGCTGCGTGTTGGTCCAATACATGAGCGCATGCATTGGCCATAGCAGGGATAGGCGGTGTGCCATTCTCTTGCTCTAATTGCCATTGCTGCCGCACCAAGGGCCAAAGCAACGCTGCAAATAAAAAGCTGGGGCTAATCGATTGCCCGGTTCGTACTCGCTGATCCGTGCGTTCAAAAGCTAAATCTAAAAAATGAGCGCTTTCTTGTTGGGCGTACAGATTTGGGAAAACCGAAAAAATATATTTTATAAGCCCTTCTTTGTCAAGCTGTTTGAGGCAATCAATCGCCTGTCCACAGCTGAGTAATTTGATGGCCTCGTCAAAACGACGTGAGGTGGGCACATTGTCTATCAAATGGGCCAGTTTTGGGATGGGCGCATGCGTGTCGGAATCAATCTGGGCCTCGAGTTTGGCGGCAAAGCGTACAGCGCGTAGCATACGTACAGGATCCTCACGGTAACGCGTCTCGGCGTCACCAATAATACGTACGATCTGATTCCTAAGATCCTCAACACCTTGGTGAAAATCGATGACCTCTTGGGTACGGGGGTCATAGTACAAAGCGTTAAAGGTAAAATCCCTGCGAGTCGCATCATCACGCAACGTGCCGTAGACGTTGTCACGCAGAATGCGCCCATGCTGATCAGTTTGGTGCCCTTTATTAGAGGCAGCTCGAAAAGTCGAGGTTTCTATCACCTCGCGCCCAAAAACAACATGAACTAATCTAAAGCGTCGCCCAATGATAAATGCTCGACGAAAAAGAGGGCGTATCTGCTCGGGGGTCGCATTGGTGGCAACATCAAAGTCTTTGGGCTGTATGCCCACTAGTAGGTCGCGCACAGCACCGCCGACCACGTATGCCTCGTAGCCATGGTCTTGCAAGACCTCGCAGACCTTGATGGCATGCCGAGATACGTGGCGTTTATTAATCTTGTGCTCTTCGACAGGGATACGCAAAGGAGTATGAGAATTAGGTTTCAAAACACGTCGAACGAAATTTATTATTTTTCGGGTCAACATAAAATGTAATTATAAAGGGCGCTCTTGGGGGGCGATAAATATAGACTCAATAGTTTATTCAGCAGGAAATAGATCAATGATTTGCCAATCGTTTTGCTGAGCGTGAGCGCGTAGTTGAGGGCATGGATTGGTCGCCACGGGATCGCTGACAATCTCCATTAGTGGCAGGTCATTAATAGAGTCACTATAGAACCAAATGCGCTCGAAATCATCCCGTTGATAGCCTAAATCTTGTAGCCAGGCATCCACGCGGGTGATTTTGCCCTCTTGGTAGCTGGCAATTCCGGCCACCTGACCAGTAAATTGGTCACCCTCGCGCTCGGCAATGGTTGCAATTAAATGCTCGATATCAAAAGCATGAGCGATGGGGGTCGTCACAAAATCATTGGTCGCTGTCACAATAGCGCATAAATCACCAGCATCTTGGTGCTTTTTGAGCAGATTTCGGGCCTCGTCAGTAATGGCAGGTAAAATTATTTTGTCCATGTATTCAGCTTGCCATTGGTGCAAGTCGGCCAGTGGACGTTGGGCGATGAGGCCCAGCATAAAACCAAACGATTCTTGGGCGCTTAGATTGCCTTCGTTGTATCGTTGCATGAGCTCGTCATTACGACGCAGCGCAGTTTCTGGATCGCCCACATGCCCAGAACGCGCTAGAAAGTCGGCCCAGTGATAATCACTGTCTAAAGGTAAAAGGGTGTGATCCAGATCGAATAATGCTAGGTTTTGAGGTTTATTCATTGTGCGGTTTATGGGCGGTTTGTTCCGCCAATAATTGACGTAAAAATGGAATGGTGATGGCGCGCTTACGTACCAACGAATGATGATCCAAGGCATCCACCAAAGCGCTGAGTCGGCTCATGTTGCGTGAATAATGTGTCAGCACCCAGCGAATGACCTCGGGACTTAATTGTAAGCCACGAGCTTGGGCGCGGTTTTGGATGGCCTGGGCGCGTGCCTCATCAGACAGTTGTTCTAGGTAAAAAACCAGGTCCCAGGCCAAGCGGGTACGCAAATCATCGCGAATCTCTAAATGTAGGGGTGCCTTGGCCCCCGCCGTTAAAATGATAAAGGCCTGTTTCGACCCCTGCAGTAGACGCCAACGATTATAAATGCCAAATAGAGCACTTTGGGCCGCCGTATTAAGCAAATCCACATCATCAACGGCTAATAAGGCTGGCATCGGGGTGTCATCTTGGGCAAAACGCAACAGCTGGGCAGATGGCGTAAATGCACTAAAGTACAGGCCATTATGTGCTGTGGCCATAGCCTTGAGTAGGTGCGTACGCCCCACGCCCTGTGGCCCCCACAGATAAATGGCACGTCCAGGCGAGCACTCGCGCAGGGCAGCCAGTGCTTGTTGGTTAGTGCCGACAACGTAGTTATTCAGCGCCGGCTGAGGGGCTGGAGAGATATCCAGAATCAATTGTTGGTGCATGTGTCGTACAATTCTATCCAACTTGGTATTTTTTTACATCCCATGGCAAGGCTCATGACAAAGAAAACAGTGACATCTCAAACACCTCTGACGTATCGGGATGCCGGTGTAGATATTGATACCGGCGAGGCCCTAGTGCAACGTATCAAACCCTTGGTCCAGCGCACGATGCGCCCTGGCGTATTGTCTGGTTTGGGCGGTTTTGGTGCACTCTTTGAAATACCAGCAGGCTATCGTCAGCCTGTATTGGTTTCAGGTACCGACGGGGTGGGCACAAAGCTGCGTCTAGCATTTGATTGGCAACGTCATCGTACAGTGGGTATAGACCTCGTAGCGATGAGTGTCAACGATATTTTAGTGCAGGGTGCAGAACCGTTGTACTTTTTAGACTATTTTGCTTGTGGCGTACTCTCTGTCGAGACAGCCACAGAGGTCGTGGCAGGCATCGCCGAGGGCTGCACCCAGGCGGGCTGTGCTCTGATTGGCGGCGAAACAGCAGAAATGCCAGGGATGTATCCCGAAGGCGAATACGATCTGGCTGGTTTTGCAGTAGGGATTGTAGAAAAAGAAGAAATCATTGATGGGCAACAAATCAAAAGTGGTGACGTCCTATTAGGTCTGCCATCTAGTGGTCCGCATTCCAATGGTTATTCTTTAATCCGAAAAATCCTCGAGCGTGCCCATGCCAAACCCGAGGACACCCTTAATGGCCAGAGCCTGGCAGATCTGGTGATGGCGCCTACACGTATTTATGTCCCCGCTGTGTTAGCAGCTTTAAAAGCACATCCAGGTGCTATCAAGGGGATGGCGCATATCACTGGAGGCGGTCTCACCGAAAATATCCCACGCGTATTGCCGGCCGGACTAGGCGCACAAATTGACAGTGGCGCTTGGCATTTACCCGAGCTCTTTAAATGGCTACAAGACCAAGGTCAAGTGACCGATGAGGAAATGCGTCGCGTGTTTAACTGTGGCATCGGGATGGTCGTGATTGTGCCCCAGGCTCAGGCCGCAGCGGTGACAGCCACCTTGCAGGCCCACGACGAACAGGTCATTACTTTGGGGCAGGTGGTGGAAAATGACGCCACCCAAAATGCCGAACGCTTGCAGATTATTTGATTAGATAGATAGGGCGATTTATAAGTGTGGTTTATATATTCGCCCACAGCGGCGTGACCAGTTCGATTGTTTGCTTTGCGACATCATCGGCCAAGCAATCGATACGGTTACGCTCATCCAACGAACGTAGCCAGGTCATCTGCCGTTTAGCCAGTTGCTCAGTAGCGCGAATACCGTTTTCGATAGCGGTGTCCAGATCACAATCCCCGTGCAAATAATGCCATAGTTGGCGGTAGCCCACGCTACGAATAGAGGGCATCTGTTCGTGCAGATCGCCGCGTGCGTATAGCCGCTGAACCTCTTCCACAAACCCATTTTCAATCATGTTCAAAAAACGCTCACGGATACGGGGATGCAGTAATTGGCGCTGGGTTGGTTCGATACTAAGGGTTAAAAAAGGCAATTGAAAGTCTTTGCGACGAGGCTTTTGTTGCCAGACAGATAGCGGGGTGCCAGTTTGCTCATAAACCTCTAGGGCACGACCCGTACGTTGACTATCGTTAGGCGCGATGCGTTGCGCACTGTCCGGATCTATTTGCGCCAAACGCTGGTGCATCGCTGGCCAGCCTATTTTTGCAGCTTGGGCCTCGACGCGGCGGCGTACCTCAGCACAGCTGGTAGGTACAGGGCTCAAACCTCGCGTCAGGGCATGGTAGTACATCAGTGTTCCCCCACAAATAACGGCCAAGCGACCGCGTGCTTGGATGTCTTTGATGTGCCGTATGCAATCCGACACAAAGGTCGCGACATCGTAGCTGTCAGCCGGGTCCAAGATATCGAGTAAATGATGTGGGATGAGCGCGCGTTCCGCCGAGCTGGGTTTGGCAGTGCCAATGTCCATGCCACGATAAACAGTGGCTGAGTCCATAGCAATAATTTCAATGGGCCAATGGTCGGCCAACGCCAAGCTGGCAGCACTTTTACCCGCCGCAGTGGGCCCAATGAGGAAAACGACTGATTCTGTATTCATACGGCTAAAGCGCTATTGTCCGCGCAAAAAGAGTTTATCTAAATCATTGAGATGCCAAAAGTGCCAGGTGGGTCGGCCGTGATTACATAGACCTGCTCGGTCTGTTTGCTCCATATCACGTAGCAAGGCATTCATTTCATCGATACTCAGGCGACGATTAGCGCGTACCGAGCCATGGCAGGCCATTGTAGCCAGCAGCTCATGATGTTGTGCCTGTAGTTGCGCACTTTGGCCAAACTCATCTAGCTCGGCCAGGACCTCGCGGACCATGGTTTCAATATTGCCCTGACTGAGCATAGCAGGCACCGCCCGCACGCTGACATGTTGCGGCCCGCTGGGGCTGATGTGCAATCCGAGTGCTTTGAGGGTGTCTTGATGCTCTTCGAGCAGACCCATTTGTGCTTCTTCTAATTGCATGACGACCGGGACCAGTAATTCTTGGCTAATGAGTTCTTGGGCTTGGTACTTTTGTTTCATGCGCTCATAAACGACACGTTCATGGGCGGCATGCATATCAATCAATAAGAGACCATCGCGGGTTTGGGACAAAATATAAATACCGTGCAGTTGGGCGATGGCCATTCCTAGTGGGTATTCAGTATCGGCCTGTGCGAGTTGGCCGCGTTGGGTTTGCTGAGCCAGCTGGGCATGTTGGTCGGATGTCTGCTCGCCGGATGCCTGTTCATTAGGGGCTGTGTCTAGCGTCTTAGGTAAGGGCTCATATAATTTTTGCCAGGCATCAGCTGGGGCACGTTGTGTTTGGTGCAGCGGTAATGGAGATTGATGGTGCGCTAAGCGCCCCCCATGGCTGCCAGTATCCGTATGGGGGCTGGGTGCTGTGGCGAATGAATCAGTGTTATTGCTGGCATGTTGATCGGTGGCTGTTGGGCGTGCAGATTGAGCACTGAGGACGGCATCCTCACCCAGAGGTAACCCCGCTAATGTCTGGCTAAGATTATCCAATACAAATCGGTATACTGCGCCATCATTGCGAAATCGGACTTCGTGTTTGGCAGGATGAACGTTGACATCGACTTCTTTTGGGTCCACATATAGAAAAAGGACAAAAGTAGGCTGACGATCTCCGTGTAAAATATCACGATAAGCTTGGCGGATGGCATGCTGCAAACGATAGTCGCGCACAAATCGACCGTTTACGTATAACAGCTGTGGCTCTTTGCTGCTGGCATGTTCGGGACGAATAATGCGCCCAAAAAGTTTGATGTGTTCGTGCTCGTTTTCAAGCGGCACCGACTGCAAGATAAAATCCTCGCCAAGGATATCCTTGAGCCGCTCGCCAAAATGGCCTGCTGGCCAGTTAGCAACCAGTCTTTGATTATGCGTCAAACGAAAGTGGATGGCTGGGTGTGCCAGGGCAATTTGTCTGAGCGTTTTCAAACAATGCCCATATTCAGTGCGCTCGGTACGTAGAAATTTACGTCGTGCAGGGACTTTATCAAAGAGGGCGCGCAC
>DATGSS010000040.1:0-24877 GCA_035302345.1 Paenalcaligenes sp. | reverse complement strand
GCGCACGCCTGAGCCAAATGGCCCCCTTTGATCGCAGATAGGTGGCGGCGCACACAGTTAATCTCACGAATAGTTGCACCACTATGCAATAAGGCCTCGTGGATGCGTTGCTTTTCCTGGAGGTCGAGCCCGTGAGCCGGCATGCACAGTAGCGAAGAGCCGCCCCCAGAGATCAACATAATGATCAGATCGTCGGCCGTTGCTTGGTCTGCTATTGCCTGTATATGTCGTGCCGCATCTAGGCTGTTTTCATCGGGAACAGGGTGCGCGGCCTGCAAGATTTGTATGTGTTTACAGTCCACCTGATAATCATAACGAGTCACGACTGTACCGCTTAGCGGGCCTGGCCAATGTGCTTCCAGTGTCTGAGCCATCACAGCAGCAGCCTTGCCTGCGCCAATCACATAGGTTTGACCGCGGGTAGGTGGACTGGGTAAATATCGCGGCAGGCAGTTTTCAGGACGAGCAACATCGATCGCTTTGTTTAGCATTTGCTCTAAGACGGCTAGGGGTGCAGCAGCGCTCATGGCGGGTGAATTCCTCGTGGTTGGCTGAGTATTTTAAAATGCTTTGATACGAGCAGCGCGCAGCTGCCCAGTAGCATTGGGTCATTATACGCATTTGTGTGCTTTATCTACCCGATTTATAGGCGTTGTTATTTATACTTGCCCGCTCAAATGACGTAGTAGAATAATGCGGGCATCAGCTTGGCTATGTATGAAGTTGGCTGTGCTGATGACGCTAATGCAGTAACAAATCTTGGGGAGTTCAATGAGCCGTTATACCGAATTTAGGACCTTTGCCCTAGTGGCCGAACATGGCAGTTTCGCAGCCGCTGCCGAGGTAGAGGGAGTTACCCCAGTGGTATTGGGGCGTCGTCTGGATGCTCTAGAAAAGCGCTTAGGGGTACGGCTGATGCACCGTTCTACCCGCGGCCTGACTCTGACTGTGCTGGGTGAGCAGTTTTTAGAACGCTGCAAACAGTTGCTGCTGGATTTTGACGAAGCCGAGGCTAGCATTAGCGCTCAACGCGAATTGGTGAGGGGGCATTTGGTGGTGTCTGCACCGGCTTCTTTTGGGCGTCAACACGTGGCGCCGCATGTGATGGGGTTTAAAAAGAAATACCCCGAGCTGAAATTGTCTTTTAATTTTACCGATAGCGTGGTGGATTTAGTGCGCGAGGGTTATGACATGGCCATTCGCATTGGCGGGGTTATTGATCCTAACTATGTTGCCATTAACCTTTTTCCCAATCAACGTGTTGTATGCGGTGCACCTGTATTCTTTGAGCGCCACGGGGTACCTAAAAAGCCCGAGGACCTAACTCGTTTTAATTGTCTGGCCTTTAATCTACAAGGTGGCCAGCAGCAGGGATGGACCTTTATGCGCAATGGCAAACCTTTTGCTGTGCGGGTGAATGGTGATGTGGCTTGTAATGATGGCGAGCTGCTTTATCATTGGGCCAAGCAGGGACATGGCATTGCATGGCGTTCGACTTGGGAGATTCACCCCGAGTTAAAAAAAGGTGAATTAGTTACAGTGCTCGATGAGTTTGCGTTGCCCAATTACGATATTCAGGCGGTGTATCCCCAGCAACAGTATTTGCCTGCCAAGGTACAACGATTTATTGAATATATCCGCGCGATTTATAACCGCCCTGGCTATTGGGACGAACATCGATACGTGCTTTGAGTGCAGTGAGTGCGGCATCAAATAATATCGAAAGTGTATTAACAGTTTTTGTTGCATCTGTATCTGTACAGGGCTTGGGAAAGTTACATTTGCAGCCGATAATATAGGCTGATCTTCTTTTTTAGGGGGTATTGTGCAGGGCTCTGCAACCTGGGACTTAGTAACTTGGCTGTCTATCGCTACAGTGGCCTTTGTGGTGGGGGGGATTATTGTCCTCTCTGAGCGTTGGCACGGCAAAATAACAGGTGATACCGATATGGACAAACCCCAGGCCAGTCACCTAAGGCCGGCTCCCCGCGTGGGTGGGCTGGCAATTTGGGCCGGCAGTTTGGCGGGGTTGTTAGTTTTGGGCCCTAGCAATATGACATTGACCTGGTTATGGCCGGTCTTGTTCATAGCAGCATTGCCAGTGTTCGTAGCAGGTGTCGTCGAGGATATCAGCAAGGATGTCGGCTCTTTAAAGCGGCTGCTCGCCGCGTTTGCTTCGGCGGCTATTGCCTGGTGGCTATTAGGCGGTGTAATGCGTGTTGATGTCGAATGGGCTGATTGGCTATTGTCGTTTTGGCCGATTTCCTTGGTCTTTACAGTCGTAGCGGTGGGCGGCTGTACGCACGCACTTAATATTATTGATGGCATCAATGGATTAGCAGGGATGGTGGCTGTGCTCATGGCTGCTTCATTAGCCGCTGTCGCTTGGCAGGTGCAGGATTATCCCATTGTATTGATTGCCACCTCATTAGCATTTTCCACACTTGGATTTCTGGCATGGAACTTTCCCTTTGGGCGTGTCTTCCTAGGGGATGGTGGGGCCTATTTTTTAGGTTTTATGCTGGCCGAGTTAGCGGTCTTGCTCGTAGTGCGCAATCCTAGCATCTCGCCTTTTTATGCTTTGGCCGTACTTTTTTATCCGGTCTTCGAAACTATGTTTTCCATTTGGCGACGCTTAATTAAGCGCAATGTGCCCGTGGATCAGCCGGATTCTTTACATCTGCACCAATTGGTATTTCGTCGTTTGGTGCGTGTTAGTGTTTTGCGCGAAGGGCGCCGATATGTCCCCCCAACCTCTAATGCTATGGCATCCCCGTATCTTTGGGGGTTGGTGCTGATCGGGTTAGTACCTGCTACCGTTTGGTGGGATAATTCGTGGATGCTGGTGCTCAGCTTAGTGGTGTTCGCGCTGTGTTATATCTGGTTGTACGCGCGCTTGGTGCGCTGGCGTCGGCCTCGTTGGCTGCTTTTGCCATCAGTGCGACGGGCACATGGCCTGCAGGCCGCACAGGATAAAAAACCACCCAAAGCGCCGTCCAGCACCCGTCATAACAGCGCTTCGTCACCACCCAAGACGAAACGGCATAAACATGACGATGCGTCGTAGGGCCAGATATTGACCCCATGTAAAAGCGTTTTTAATGATTCATCGATTATGCGCGCTTCCTTTGCCGCGCTCAATAAAATATTTTTAAAAAGGGGAACGCCGTGTCAACACAGGACATGAAGTTGGCAGTCATTGGTTTGGGCTATGTGGGCCTGCCTTTGGCTGTAGAGTTTGGAAAAAAACGTACTGTCATTGGTTTTGATATTAATCCACACCGTATTGATGAATTGCGGGCCGGCGAGGATCGCACCTTGGAGGTTGAGCCCGAGGACCTGCTGGCTGCCAAGCTGGTTCATTACACTGCTGATCCTAATGAGTTGGCCGAGGCCAATGTGTTTGTGGTGACTGTTCCTACGCCGATTGACGAATATAAACAGCCGCAGCTCGAGCCTTTGGTGCGTGCCAGTGAAACCATCGGCAAGGTATTAAAAAAAGGCGATATCGTTATTTACGAGTCCACGGTGTTCCCAGGGGCGACTGAGAGTGTTTGTGTGCCCGTACTCGAGGATGTCTCTGGATTGCGTTATAACGAGGACTTTTTTGCAGGTTATAGTCCTGAGCGTATCAATCCAGGGGATAAGAAAAACCGCCTGCCTGGCATCGTCAAGGTCACTTCGGGGTCGACGCCCGAAATTGCCGATCGGGTAGATGCGTTATACGCCGAGATTATTACAGCAGGCACGCACAAGGCTGCATCGATCAAGGTGGCCGAGGCTGCAAAGGTCATTGAAAACACCCAGCGTGACGTCAACATTGCCTTGATCAACGAGTTGGCATTGATTTTTAATCGTTTGGATATTGATACCGAAGATGTCCTCGAGGCAGCTGGTACCAAGTGGAATTTTTTACCTTTCCGTCCGGGCTTGGTCGGGGGGCACTGCATTGGTGTGGATCCTTATTACCTCACACACAAGGCACAATCCATTGGCTATCACCCTGAAATTATTCTCGCGGGCCGTCGCCTGAATGACGGGATGGGTAGTTATGTGGCTTCTCAGCTGATAAAAGCGATGCTTAAAAAGTGCATCCAAATCCAAGGCGCGCGTGTTTTGCTCATGGGTTTGAGTTTTAAGGAAAACTGTCCTGACTTACGCAATACCCGAGTTATTGACATTGTGACTGAGCTAAAAGAGTACGGTGTACAAACGGATGTTTTCGATCCATGGGTTGACCCCCAAGAGGCCAAAGAAGAATATGGCATTGATTTGGTAGCAGAGCCTCAGGAAAATCAGTACGACGGCATGATTATTGCTGTGGCCCATGATCAGTTTAAAAAACTTGGTGCCCAAGGCATTCGTCGTTTAGGGCGTGAAAGCCATGTCTTGTACGACCTCAAGTATGTATTGGGTCGCGACGATTCGGATTTACGTTTATAAGGAGTCCACATGACGCGTACAGACAGTGTTTTTGCTGAATTATTCACACCCTTGAAAGGGGACTCTAAGCGTTGGCTGGTCACAGGATGTGCAGGTTTTATTGGCTCTAATCTGATCGAGGCTTTATTAGAAAATGGCCAAGAGGTGATCGGGCTGGACAATTTTTCTACTGGACACGCTCATAACCTACATGAAGTCGAACGCAATGTCGGGCCTGAGGCATGGGGGCGTTTTCGTTTTGTAGAGGGCGATATCCGCGATTTAGCTACCTGCCACGAGGTCAGTGCAGGTGTGGATTATATTTTGCACCAAGCAGCCTTGGGCTCGGTGCCGCGCTCACTCGAAGACCCACTGACCAGCAACGAGGTCAATGTGACTGGGCATCTAAATATGCTGATTGCTGCGCGTGATGCCAAGGTCAAGCGTTTTGTTTATGCGGCTTCTAGCTCGACTTACGGAGACCACCCAGGTTTACCCAAGGTCGAAGACAGAATTGGCAAGCCGTTGTCGCCTTATGCTGTGACCAAATACGTCAATGAGCTTTATGCCGATGTATTTGCGCGCGCCTATGGTGTGCCCAGTATTGGTTTGCGTTATTTTAATGTGTTTGGGCGTCGTCAGGATCCTAATGGTGCTTATGCTGCTGTCATTCCTAAGTGGGTGTCAGCGATTATTCAACAACAGCCGGTGCAGATTTACGGAGATGGTGAGACCAGCCGAGATTTCTGTTTTATTGATAATGTCGTTCAAATCAATTTGCTGGCTGCTTTGGGTCCCCAAGAGTCGGTCAATGAGGTTTACAACGTGGCAGTGAATGACCGTACCTCGCTTAATGATCTGTTTGCAATGCTCTGCGAGACGCTAAAACCATTAGGGGTTGATTATCCGCATGCGCCTCAACACACAGATTTCCGACCCGGCGACGTCCGTCATTCTCAGGCTGATATCTCCAAGGCGCAGCAACACTTAGGCTATGCGCCGCAGTATCGCTTGGCCGAGGGGCTAGAAAAAGCCATGCCTTGGTATTTGTCCTATTTTCAGGCGCTTGAACAAGGTCAAGTCAGGTAGGACATAATTATGCACATCATGATTGTTATCCATTCGCTGCGTAGCGGAGGGGCCGAACGAGTAACGGCAGATCTCAGCAGTTATTGGCATCGATTGGGTTACAAGGTCAGTGTCGTGACTCAGCTAGAGCCAGATACTGATGTTTACCCGCTTGCCCAAGGGGTGCAGCGGCACGTGCTGCATACTGCTTATGATACGGGGGGCGGTTTGCGCGGATTATGGGCCAATTGGCGCCGTGCGCGTCGTTTGCGCGCACTGATCAAAAAGCATCGTCCTGACTGCGTATTAGGCATGATGACAACTAGCTCTGTATTATCTGTCATGGCCTCACGAGGTTTGAAAAACCGTGTTATCGCTATGGAGCATACGCATCCGCCCAAGCAGAAATTACCGGATGCGTGGCAAAAAATGCGTCACTGGGCCTATCAACGCACCGATGCTGTGGTGACACTGACCAGCGCGACGGCCCAATGGGTGCGTCAACATATCCCCGGCACACAAGTGCACGTCATTCCCAATGCGGTGCGTTGGCCCTTGCCGGCTATGGAGCCCCAGGTCGACAGTCATAAAACCCCGGGTCGTTATCGCTTACTGGCTGTGGGCCGATATCACGAAGTCAAAGGTTTTGATCGTCTGATCGAGGCTTTTGGGATGCTGGCCAAGTATTTTCCAGATTGGGACTTGGCCATCGTTGGTGACGGCGCCCAGCGTGAAGCCCTAAGCGAACAAATAGATGCCCTGGGTTTACAAGAGCGTGTACAGTTGGTTGGTCAGGTGGGCAATATTCAAGACTGGTACGAAAGCGCCGATATTTACGTTTTGAGCTCTCGTTACGAGGGTTTATCGAATAGCTTATTAGAAGCCATGGCATGCGGTTTGCCTGTGGTTGCAGTGGACTGTGATGTCGGGCCCCGTGAGATCATTCGCAACGATATAGATGGGGTATTGGTGTCGCCAGCGGATGATATCGAAGCTTTGGCTGCCCATTTATCCGATTTGATGGGGCGACCTTTACATCGGACTGCATTAGCACGCCGAGCTGTTGATGTACGCGATCGGTTTTCTGTGGCGCGTATCATGACCCTCTGGGAGGCTGTGCTGCGCGCTGAGCAGGACCCTTTGCAAGCCCCTCAACCCAAAGCCTCGGTACGCGATGAGCAATCAGGAGTAGAGAGTACAGACGATTACGAACCACATAGACACAAGGGTTCTGCGCATGAAACAAGCCCGACCGCGGATGCCTCAGTAAATACTGATCACGGGTCCCCGGCAGCCGGTACAAATAACGCAGAAAACTCAGGGCATAGTCGTCCGTCTCATCATAAGCAGGAGGAAGCATGACCGTAGCCGCCGCTTTACAGCATTCGCCACGACGTATTCTTTTTTTTGTGGGCAGTATGAATGCCGGAGGCGCTGAACGCGTTGCAGCGACTTTGGTTAATGCGTGGGCGGCACGCGGAGACGAGGTGTGTCTGGTCATGACGCATTTGGCCTCGCGGGAAAGCTTTTATTCATTGCATTCACAGGTGCAGTGCGTTTCATTGGCAGATTATTTGCCAGCGCGTGGACGTTGGTTAAAACCGATGGCCAAGGCACGGGCTATTCGGGCGATCTACCATGAATTTCAGCCTGATGTGGTCTTGTCTTTTCTGACCAACGTCAACATTAATGTGTTGTACGCTCTAAAAAATATTCCAACCCCAATTGTGGTATGTGAACGCACACACCCATTACATAGTCGCAGCGCTACGCGTAGTTTACGCCTGCTGCGGCGTTGGCTTTATCCCCGTGCCAGTCGAGTGGTTTTACAGACGACAGCCAGTGCCCAGGATTTTGCCCGTGTACAAACTCATGCCCGATCTTATGCTGTGGTGCCCAATCCAATTGACCCGCGGTTATTACAGCGCCGGCCGGTCTATGAAAATACGTTGCAGATGCCGCCCAAGCTCATCGCGCTGGGTCGATTAGCCGAGGTCAAACGCTTTGATTTACTGATCGAGGCATTTGCGGCCTTGCCCAGCGCCTATCAGACTTGGGAGTTGCATCTATACGGTGATGGGCCACAGCGCGAGGCATTGCAACAGCTGGCTCAGCAGCGTGGGGTCGATAAACGGGTGTTTTTTCAAGGACGCACTGACGAGCCTTGGCAGAAATTATCAGAATCACAGCTGTTTGTATTATGCTCCGATTACGAAGGTTTTCCCAATGCCTTGCTCGAGGCTATGGCCTTGGGTTTGCCATGTATTACCCTAGATTGTCCCAGTGGGCCCGCTGAAATTAGTGAACAAGGACAAGTGGCGCGGCTGCTGCCTAAAGACGCTGATGCGCAGACACTGGCCCGAGCTTTAGAACAGTTGATGGGCGATCCTAAACAACGTCGTGATTTAGGGGCCGCGGCACGCGAATCAGTGGTGCGCCGCTATGCTTTGGCGACGGTCCTAACTCGCTGGGACGAGTTATTTACAGAACTAGAAAGTAGTAAATAAAGTAGAGCACAATGAAAGAATTAGATTTGGTACAAATGGCTGATCAATCGGGTGTCCAGGAAAAGACACAAAAGTCAGCCAGTGCGGATTCTGATACGATGCCTCTAAAGGTGATGCACGTCATATCCGGTTTAGGCCAAGGAGGGGCAGAAACCGTCATGTTTCGCTTATTGACGGCTACTCGATATGAGGTCGCGCACGAGGTAGTGTCGTTAGGAGGCATGGATGAGTTTGGACCCAAATTACAGGCAGAGGGGATTCCCGTTCAGGCTTTTGGGTTATCTGGGCGCAATGTATTGACCCAAGGGCGCGCCCCGTTCTTGCGCGCGCTAGAACGTATTCAGCCCGATGTGATTCAAACCTGGATGTATCACTCTAATGCGTTAGCTTCGTGGTGGGCCTATCGTGCAGGATACAAAGGTCGAATCGTCTGGAATATCCGCAATTCAGGCAAGCATCTCGAGGACTTTAGCCTGATATCTCGTCTGTCTTTGCGCGCTGGTGCCTGGTTGTCACGTCGGTTGCCGACTGCCATTGTGAGCTGTGCCCAAAGTGCCGCAGAACAGCACCGCCGGTTAGGCTTTCGTGGGCCACCAATGACCGTAATCCCCAATGGTATAGACACGGTCTATTGGCAGCCGGATGCCACGCAAGGCCAAGAACAACGCAGCAAAATGCGGATACGACCTGATATGCCGGTGCTTGGTGTGGTGGCGCGTTGGCACCCCCTTAAAGATTATCCCAACCTTTTACGTGCCTTGGGTCAGGTGGTGCAAAAGTATCCCAACGTCAAATGCCTGCTGATTGGTGGTGAGGTGGTGCAGACCAATAAAGAACTGATGCGTTTAATAAAAGAACATCAATTAGAAAACAATGTGCTTTTATTAGGGCAGCGCGATGATGTAGCAGAGTGGATGCGCGCCATGGATATTTTTGTCCTTTCAAGCAAAGCCGAGGGTTTTCCTAATGTGGTCTGCGAGGCGATGGCGTCAGGCGTGCGTTGTGTGGTTACAGATGTGGGCGATGCCGCACTCATTGTGGGCAATGAGGGGGTAGTCGTAGCACCTGAGGATGCCAATGCTTTGGCAGTCGGTATTGAACAAGCCATTTATGAGCTTAGCGCTGATGTACATAGGCAGGCCATAGAAACAGGCCGCAAACGCATGCAAGCCGAATTTGGTGCCGATCAAATGAATGCTGCCTATGTTCGATTGTGGCGTGAGGTTGCAAATCAAGCTGATTCCAAAGGGTGATGCATATGGCAGCAACACAGCAGGGCAAACGTGTCTTGATCCTGGTAAATAATCCGGCATTTTTCCTTTCTCATCGATTGGAAATCGCCCAAGCGGCATTGGCTACGGGTTATGAGGTACATATTGCCACCATGGATGGCCCGGCTGTAGCACAGATACGCGCGCATGGTTTTAAGCACCATGTCATTCCAATGACGCGCAGCGGCAAAAATCCATTCCAAGAGCTCCGGACTTTGTACGCATTATGGCGGTTGATGCGGCGCTTGCGCCCGCATGTGGTGCATGCTGTAACTATCAAACCCGTGCTCTATGGCGGGATTGCGGCACGCTTTGCGGGTGCCGAGGTGGGGCCTTTTTTGGCCGCTATCTCAGGTCTAGGCTATTTATTTACTCGTGACACGGGATGGCAACGACGTATTGCCTTGGGTCTTTATCGCTTGGCTCTGGGGCGCCCGAGCACACGTGTGATCGTGCAAAATGAATCTGACCAGGAAATGCTCGTTCAGGCTGGCGTCGTCCAAGAAAAACAATGTGTGCTCATTCCTGGGTCGGGCGTTGATATTGATAAATTTACGTTGACTACTGAGCCCCAAGAGCCTATCACATTAGTTATGGCGGCTCGGTTGTTGCATGACAAAGGGGTCCAAGAATACATTCAGGCGGCCCAGTGGGCTCATAAGCAGGGTTACGATTGGCGTTGGCAGATTGCCGGTTCTGTAGATCCTGGCAATCCAGCCAGTTTGACTGAGGATGAAATCAAAGGCTGGCATGACGCCGGGGTAGTGCAATGGTTGGGCGAACGCCAAGACATTGACGTACTGTACCGCCAGGCCCATATTGTGGTGTTGCCTTCATATCGTGAGGGCCTACCCAAGAGCCTGATCGAGGCAGCAGCCAGTGGCCGCGCAGTGGTTACTACAGATGTCCCCGGGTGCCGCGATGCCATCATTGCGGATCAAACAGGGGTGTTAGTGCCGGTACGCGACAGTCAGGCGCTGGCACAAGCGATTGAGCGGTTGGCTTTAGATAATGCCCTGCGTCGGCAATTGGGTATTGCCGGTCGGCGGCTGGCCGAAGAGCGCTTTGATGTCGCGCAGGTTGTGCGAGTACATTTAGATTTATATAAAGAGTTAGCGCACAAATCGGCCGCCGCCGATTAATTAACACCCTAGCTGATTAATGAAAAATAATTAAATAGGCAGCTGTAAATCTGGGCGTAGTTGCGTAATGGCTGTTTTAAACTCTTGTTGAATGCGTTCTAATGCCTGTATGTTGTCAGCCTCAAAGCGTAATACCACTACAGGCGTGGTGTTAGATGCACGCGCTAATCCAAATCCATCGGGGTACTCGGCACGAATGCCATCGATAGTGATCCTTTCTATGGCACCAGGGAAATCAGCCTGTTGTAACTGTTCGACAAAGGAGTGGGGCTCGCCCTCACGCATTTCTATTTTGAGCTCTGGTGTAGAGTGATCCTGAGGCAAGGCATTAAGCACAGCGGCAGGATCCTGACTGCGCGATAGTATCTCTAGCATCCGTGCGCCAGTGTAAAGACCATCATCAAAACCAAACCAGCGCTCTACAAAAAATATATGCCCACTCATTTCACCGGCCAAAGGGGCCCCGGTTTCAGCCAGCTTTGCCTTGATCAATGAGTGCCCGGTTTGCCACATCAATGGGATGCCCCCGGCTTCTTTGATGGCCAGCCCCACATGGCGGCTGCATTTCACATCATAGATAATCGTGCTGCCGGGTTTGCGCTCGAGGATATCTCTGGCGAACAAGATCAACTGGCGATCGGGCCAGATGATATCTGCGCCTGGAGTCACAACCCCCAAACGATCACCATCACCATCAAAGGCCAGCCCAAGCTCGCAATCATGTTTGCGCACGGCGGCAATCAAGTCTTGTAGGTTGTTCGGATCAGCAGGATCAGGGTGATGATTTGGAAAATCACCATCTACAGTGTCGTACAGCATGATGGTCTCGCATCCTAGGGCCTCAAAAAGTGCTCGTGCAACGACACCTGTGGCGCCGTTGCCACAATCAATCGCCACACGCATGGGGCGCTCGAGTTGGACGCGCTCGGTCACTGTTTGAATGTAATCTGCTATGGGGGCGTAAGCACGGTCAATAGCGGGGCTTGGAGGGGTTTCAGCGGGGTGCTCCATCAGCGAGTGTAGAGCCTGTATATCTGGGCCATAGAGTGTTTTACCGCCCAACATCATTTTAAACCCGTTATATTCAGGGGGGTTGTGGCTGCCTGTGATGGCCACTGCCGAACCAGTGTCCAGCTGATGGGCAGCAAAATAAACTAATGGTGTTGGGACTAAACCCAGATCAATGCACTCGACGCCTGCTCGCATTAAGCCTTGCTGTAAAGCGACAGAAAGCTCGGGACTACTGTGGCGCCCATCATAACCAATGACAAACTTTTGGATGTTTTGTGCGCGTGCCTGTTGGCCCAATGCAAGCCCCAGGTGAAAGGCAAATTTAGCATTCAGTTGGTCGGGCACAGTCCCGCGAATATCATAAGCCTTGAAGACAGCAGCAGGAAATTTGGCAGAGGTCATGGGCTTTAGTATCCTTTTGTCGAGTTAAAATGATGTCTATTATCGCCCATTTGTACATTTTGGCCCAATGCAGGGCTAATCGAGCAAGCGGGTCAGACACAAAATACATGCTATAGGGAAAATCATGGAACAGCTATCTGAATTGGTTGCGCTCATTGGGTCAGCGCATGTATTGACCGAACCTCAATTAAAGGCTCAATACGAGGAAGACTGGCGTGGCCGTTATCACGGACAGGCGCTGGCAGTAGTGCGCCCTGCAGATACCGAACAGGTGGCCGAGGTCATGCGCTGGTGTTATCGCCACGAGGTACCGGTCATCACCCAAGGGGGAAATACGGGTTTGTGCGGCGGTGCAACTCCCGACAGCACCGGACAGGCCATTATTTTATCTACCGAGCGACTAACTGCGATTCGAGCTGTTGATACAGACAACGACACAATGGTGGTCGAGGCAGGCTGTATTTTGCAAAACATCCAACAGGCTGCGACTGATGTTGAGCGGTTATTTCCTTTAAGCTTAGCTGCCGAAGGCAGCTGCACCATCGGTGGAAATTTAGCCACCAATGCGGGGGGTACCCAGGTGCTGCGCTATGGAAATGCTCGTGATTTGGTGTTGGGGCTCGAGGTGGTTACCGCCGAAGGTGAAATCATGCACGGATTACGTGGGTTGCGCAAAGACAACACCGGTTATGACTTGCGCAATTTATTTATCGGCAGCGAGGGTACTTTGGGAATCATCACAGCCGCGACTCTCAAGCTCTTTCCGCAGCCGGTGGCACAGTGCACAGCCATGCTGGCATTTGAGTCCGTCGAGGCAGCCATTCAGATGTTGAATTTGGCTCGCCAAGGCTTTGGTCCCGCATTGACTGGTTTTGAATTGATGGCTCGCAACTGTCTCGAGGGTGTGGTCGAATGCTATCCCGAACAGCGCCTGCCTTTTCAGGGGCCTTCTGCCGAGCAGCCTTGGTTTGCATTACTCGAGTTATCAGATAGCGAGAGCGAGGAACACGCACGTACCCGTTTCGAAGAAGTCCTGGGTGAGGCGATCGAGCAAGGGGTTGTGGTCGATGCTGTGATTGCCGAAAGTGTGGCCCAAAGTGCAGCACTGTGGCATCTACGCGAGAGTATTCCATTGGCCGAGCGTGCCCACGGTATAGGCATCAAGCATGACATTTCGGTTCCTGTGTCCAGTTTTGCCGAGTTTATCGAGCAAACCAACGCAGAAATACAAGCTTTCATGCCCAAAATAGAACATGCGATTTTTGGTCATTTGGGGGATGGCAACCTGCATTACAATGTTATGAGTGGTGCACACTATAGCGAGCAAGAGCTGATCAGCAAACAAGAGGAATTGTCCGGGTTGGTCCATGACGCTGTGTTCCGTTTTGGCGGTTCTATCAGTGCAGAGCATGGTATTGGCCAACTCAAACGTGATTGGTTGCCACGCTACAAGGACCCTGTCGAGATTGCCCTGATGAAGCGCATCAAGCAGGCCTTGGATCCTAAAAACATCCTTAACCCAGGCAAACTACTCAATCTGGATTAACAAACGCGTAACGCAGGCGGTACGAGTGAATAATTCAACACAATATGATTTTCCCTGGCGCGCGTGGGCGGTTGTTTTAATTACCAGTGTGGTCGTTGGTGTGGCTGCCTATGGCATTCAGTATGGTGGTTTTGATCTGGTGCCGAATCATTGGTATTTTGATGCGGCTGCCCAGCGCTTTCCCTTGGCCGAAGGCGGTTTTATTGATGATTTTGGCCGTTATTGGATTTGGCTTGTGCCCTTTGGGGGCGCCTTGCTAGTTGGCTTTAGAACCTTTTGGTATTGGCCTGTTGCGACCTCACTCGAGCGCAAGCTAGGGGTACGTTTGGCCCTGCTGCTATTCACAGGTCCTTGGTTTATTCGCATAGTTAAACACCTCACCGCGATGCCACGGCCCATGCTTTTGACTGAATTCGGTGGCCCTGAGCCGTTGCCTACCAGCTTTTGGGCCGAGGTTTTTGCCCAGGGTGGTGGCGCGTTGCCCAGCGCCCATGCCAGTGCGGGTTTTGTGTTGCTGGGGTTAGGCTGGGTGCGTTATGTGCGCCAAAAAAAGTTTGATGCGCGCGTCGGTTGGGCATGGGCATTAGCCGTGGTGCTAGGGTTGATTTTTGGGTGGTTACGAATCATCCAAGGCATGCACAGCCTGAGCCAGGTCGTCTGGTCTTTGGCAGTGATTAATTTATATGCTGCCTTGTTTATATTGCCTTTGTGGTCACAACGCAACGGACATTCTGTGCTCAACCCACAAAACAATTAAAGCATCCTGGCGGTGTTGGCTAACGTCGTTGACAGCGACGACAATAAAAGGTGGCCCTTTGATTTTGTACCATTCGTAGGATGGGGCGCTCGCAGCGAGGACAAGGGTCGCCTTCTTTGCCATATACCAATGCATGCAAATCAAAATAGGCCCCTGGAGCGCCGGTCGCATTGATATAGTCCTGCAGGGTAGTGCCCCCAGCATCCAATGCTTTTTGGATGGTATCGACGATTGCTTGGTGTAATTTGCGCAATCTGTACATGGATAAGGCACCCGCTGGGGTTTCGGGGTGGATACCTGCTTTGAACAGCGCTTCCGAGGCGTAAATGTTGCCGACCCCAACTACCGTTTTCCCCTCAAGCAACGCGTTTTTAATTGCTAAACGCCGGTTTTTAAAACCTTCGTGCAGGGTGTGTGGGGTAAACTCTTCTCCCAAGGGCTCAACCCCTAAATGAGCCAATAATCGATGCTCTAAAATTGGTCCTGCAGTGCGGTCGTGCCACAAAATGGCACCAAAGCGACGCGGATCATGCAACAATAACCGAGCACCAGGCAGCCGCCATTCAGCATGATCATGTTTGAGTCTTTCAGCATCGGCAGGGGCATGACGCAGTGATCCTGACATGCCTAAATGAATAATCTGATAACCTGCAGCAAAACCGATCAACAGGTACTTGCCTCGGCGCTGACAAGAATGTACTGTTTGGTTTTGTATCCTGGCAGGCATTTCTGGGCACACTGGCCAGCGTAAACGTGGCTGATGCACAATGAAATCATCGACGCGTTGGCCTACAATAAGTGGCTCGATGCCACGGCGCGTTGTTTCTACTTCGGGGAGTTCAGGCATAACACTACAGGTTCGGTGGTATAAATGTAACTGAGTCAGCCCATCAGGCATGCATTGCTGCATGGGGCATGCAATGGATGTACCAATTTAAATTTTGCGTCGCTGCGCAGGTTAATGAATGAGTTTTTTCCTCTCTATATTCCTCTCGCTCATTGTAGCTACTTTTCTGCAGACTGCCGCTTTTGCCCAAGAGCAAACAGCACAGGCGCACCGCCTCGGACCCACCGAGCATTTCTACATCGACGCTGAGGGCAAGCACCGCATCCTGGATAGCGCCACATTGGTTTATCGCACTCTAGTGGGCGAGATGGCCGTGGCCGAACAGGATTTTTCGCTGGCCGCTGTTACCTTTATCGAGTTGGCACAGGATACCGAGGACCCTAGGTATGCACAGCGTGCATTTAGGCTGGCCATGGCTGAGCAAGACATCAATTTAGGTGTGCAGGCAGCTCAGTTATGGGCACAGCTAGATCCCGAAAACCCTGATGCGCGTGCTAGTGCATTGGCCCTCGAGGCCTCTACGGGCGAGACCGAGGGCATGGCACATACTTTGCGTGACCGCATCGAGATCGCTGACGACAAGGAACAAGCCGTCATTCAGGCCATGGGCATCGTTAGCCGTATGGTAGATCCTTTTTTAGCGCTCGAGGTTTTTGAATCAGCCTTGCCGGAGGATGCCCGCGACCTGATGGTTACACACATGGCTCTGGCTGATTTGGCCTGGGCAGCCCAAGAGCCTCAACGAGCTGCTGACGAGGCATTGGCCGCTTTACAGCGCAGCCCCGAATCTGAATCAGCAGCGATGCGTGTCCTCGAGTACGGGCTGGCTGTCGCACCTGATCAGGCGTTTGCAACAGCCAGAAACTACGCCCGTGATTATCCTCAATCAAGGCAGCTGCATTTGATGTTGGTGAATCGGTATGTAGAATACGACCGCCACAGCGATGCGTTATCGTTGTTGCACGAAATGACCCAGCACAATCCCGAAGATTTTGACCTCATGTTTATCGAGGCCGAGGTCTATCGTCAAGGGGGCAAGCACAAAGAGGCCAAGCAATTGCTGCATGAATACATCGAGGTCCAATCACAACGCCGGCTGACTGTAGACGATGCGGTCAGTACTGTACTCAGCCGTATCTCTGATGCGCGATTAGCACTGGTGCAAATAGCCGAACAAGAACAAGATTATCCCGAGGCTATCCGACAGCTAGATTTAATTGAAGAGCCCGATTTTGCTTTTCAAGCGCGCGTCCATCGAGCCGTGCTAGAAGGTCGTATGGGGCACATGGACAAGGCTCAAAAAACCTTGGACACGGCAGGGGCTAGGAGCAATCAGGATGAGGTCATCATCGAATTAACTCGCGCCTCTATTTACCACGAGGCCAAACAACTAGACAAAGCTATCGATGTCCTCGAGAGGGCCAATCGTCAAATGCCGGATATCCCTGAGATCAAGTATGACTTGGGGATGCTGCTGGTGCAAAATGACGAAGATCATAAATTTGAATTGCTGATGCGTGAGATTATCGAGCTTGATCCCGAGCACGCCAATGCATATAACGCTTTGGGCTATATCTACGCAGATCAAAATAGGAATCTTGATGAGGCTCAAAATCTGCTCGAACAGGCCATGGATCTCGAGCCAAACAATCCTTATATTCTCGATAGTGTTGGTTGGTACCTGTACAGGGTAGGCGATCTCGAGGCCGCTGTTGAGTATTTGGCCCGCTCTTACGAGCAACTACCAGCCGCGGATGTGGCCGCGCATCTAGGCGAGGTTTTGTGGGTCAAAGGGCGCAAAGACGACGCTAGAAAAGTCTGGCAAGAGGGGCTCGACGCGGACCCTGATAATGACACACTACAAGAAACACTCGATCGCTTTAACGTGCATCTATAATTTTCCACGGAGTTGCTTTCATGGGTATTTACCTGCGCCTGTTTTTAGGGGGGCTGCTGTTGAGCCTGCTGGCGGCATGTGCCAGTATGCCAGATGGTAAAACAGATTCAACACGCGCTCAAAGCGCTGCGCAGCTGGCAAAAGTACCGAGCCCCAGTGCAGAACAACCCTTTCACCGCCAGGGGCGTTTTGCTGTGCATGCCGAGCGTATGAACGACAAGCCCGAAGCTGTACAGGGGGGCTTTAATTGGTACGACAATGGCCAGCAATTAGTGTTAGAGCTCCGTAACCCATTGGGACATGTGATGGCGCAACTACAAGTCGATGATCGCGGCGCTTGGTTACAAGAGCCCCGCGCTGGGATGCGTTATGGTGATAGCGCCGACGCGCTGGCCCAAGAGATTTTTAATCAGCCTATCCCTGTCGAGGGCTTGCGCTATTGGTTGCGTGGCGCCGCGGGTTCTCAAGCCAGCGATATTCGTGCTGACGACCAAGGCAGGCTCGAGCATGCACGCGACCAAGGGTGGCGAGTTACTCTCGAGGAATATGATGCGCAGGGCCCGAAACGATTGTTTTTAGTCTTTCACCAAGGAGGTCAACGCATCACCGTCAGAATTGTCGTTGATGCAGATCCCGAGGTCCAGTAATCAACAAGACAGTAACTGATTTATTGATAAACCAAGGGATATGATGGATTTGACGATTCCCCCCGAGATGCGCCGCCTGCATGAACAGGCGGACGCTGGCTATTGCTTATTGCCGGCACCTGCGAAAATCAACCTTTTTTTGCATGTGGTGGGGCAGCAAGATGATGGTTATCACAGGCTGCAAACAGTTTTTCAGTTTATTGATTTATGTGATTACCTCAGTTTTCGGTACCGTGACGATGGTCAAATCAATGTGCATTTGCCTCAATATCCCAATTTAAAGACTGCAGATAATCTAATTTACCGCGCTGCTCGGCGTTTACAGGCGGACAGCCATCATGGGGTTGATATTTGGTGCCATAAACATATCCCAATGGGGGGTGGGTTAGGGGGTGGTTCCAGTAATGCTGCAACGACTTTAATCGCCTTAAATAAATTGTGGGGCTTGGGTCTATCACGTCAAAAATTACAGGCCATCGGATTAGAGCTAGGCGCTGACGTGCCTGTTTTTATTTTTGGACAACCCGCATTTGCAGAAGGGTTGGGCGAACGGTTACAAGCCGTTCCACCGATGCAAGGCACCTTGGTGTTATGGCTGCCCGACTTAACTGTTGCAACTGCGCAAGTGTTTAGCGATCCGGACTTGACGAGAAGCACCAAAGGAGTTACTATTTTTGACTTTATTGGCTGGCACGAATCCTTGCAAAAGGCCTATGGACATTTTGATATCAGGGATTCTGTAGTAGGTTACGATGGTCAGGTCAATCTATTTGGTCATAATGATCTACAACCAGTTGCAGCAAAGCAACATCCACAGTTACAGTTGCTGCTGGATGACTTGCAGAGCCTAGGGGTACATGCTAGTGTTTCGGGTTCTGGTTCAAGTGCTTTTGCCTTATATGCAACAGCCCCTTTAGCCAATAGACATTTAGAACTGTTTCGCGCTAAAATACAGTTCGATACGAAAATTAGGGATAACCTGGATGTGCAGTCGACACTTTGTCATTGCTTGAATGCTCACCCACTTTATTCCTGGTTGAGTTAAAATTAGAGTACACATGGGGATTAGCCAAGTTGGTTAAGGCACCGGGTTTTGATTCCGGCATGCGAAGGTTCGAATCCTTCATCCCCAGCCAAACACTATGTAGGCCTCAGGCCTGTACAGTAATAAAGCTGTTGAGCTGTATTCCTGCAGGGAAGCGGTCAACGGCTTTATTTTTTCATACCTTCTGTCCTCGTCGTCCCGTATTACCATGGCACATGAACGTTTCATGATTTTTACAGGCACCGCGAATCCGCGGTTGGCTGTTGATGTGGCAAATCATCTTGATATGTCACTGGGCAAAATGACCGTAGGCCGCTTCTCTGACGGAGAGGTCATGGTCGAGATTAATGAAAATGTCCGTGGTCGGGACATCTTCGTCCTACAGCCGACTTGTGCACCTACGAACGATAATCTCATGGAGATTATGGTCATGGTTGATGCGTTACGTCGCGCATCCGCTGGACGCATTACAGCTGCCATTCCTTATTTCGGTTACGCGCGACAAGATCGACGTCCCCGTTCAGTGCGGGTAGCGATTACCGCCAAGGTCGTCGCCAACATGCTGCAGGTGGTCGGTGTTGATCGTGTCATGACGATGGATTTACACGCAGACCAAATCCAGGGCTTTTTTGATATCCCAGTCGATAATATTTACGCCACACCTATTTTATTGGGCGATATCTGGCTTAGTAATCACAGCAACATGGTGGTGGTTTCCCCAGATATTGGTGGTGTGGTGCGGGCTCGGGCCTTAGCAAAGCAGCTCGAGGCCGACTTGGCCATTATTGACAAGCGTCGCCCGCGTGCCAATGTTTCCGAGGTGATGAACGTGATTGGCGACGTCAATGGTCGCACCTGTATCTTGATGGACGATCTGGTAGATACAGCAGGTACATTGTGCAAGGCTGCAGAGGCCCTGAAAGAGCGGGGTGCCGCTGCTGTTTATGCTTATTGCACACACCCCGTTCTCTCTGGCGAGGCTGTCGAACGCATCACTAATTCCGAGTTGACAGAGCTCGTCGTGACTGACACGATTCCTTTATCGCCCGAGGCCCAGGCTAGCCCTAAAATACGGCAGCTCTCGTGTGCGGCTTTATTGGGCGAGACCATCCTGCGTATCTCTAACGCAGAATCGGTCAGCTCATTATTTATAGACTAAGTTTTTGGTAGCACGCTGCGCTGGTCGCGGCAATGCGTGCTTATGTGCGGGATTCCGCTAGGGTGTTAATGACACCATTTTAATTGGAGTTACTATCATGAAATTCAAAGCTTTTGCGCGCAACGATCAGGGTTCTGGTGCGAGCCGCCGCCTGCGTCGCGCGGGTCAGGTCCCAGCAATTCTGTATGGCGGTGGTGCCGACGCTCAATCCATCGCTCTGGACCACAACCAGATTTTCCACGACCTCAGACGTGACGAGTTTTACGCTTCTATTCTCAAAATGGAGCTCGATGGCAAAAGCGTCAACGTTTTGCTCCGCTCGGTACAGTGGCACCCCTATAAGCCCGAGGTCGTACACGTTGACTTTCAGCGCGTACGTGATGATGTCGAAATCACAACCCGCGTACCTCTGAATTTCATGAACGGTGACGAGAGTCCTGCTGTACGCTTGCATAACCAGGTCATCAGTCATTTGCTCAATGACCTCGAAATCATATGTTTGCCTGGTGATTTGCCTGCATCCATTGATGTCGACCTCATTGATCTCGACGAAAACGGTACAATTACCCTCGAGGATATCCAATTACCCCAAGGGGTTACCTATGCTGGCGCCAGCACCGATCCTAATCCCACACTCGTTACAGCCTTGACTGCTCGCGAAGAGATCGAGGAAGAGGACGATGAGCTTGTCGACGAACCCGAGTTGGTAGATGCCGACGAAGAGGGTGACGAGGAGCAGGAAGAAGAGTAATTACAAACTAGGCGTTGGCCAGCGCATCATTGTGCGTATGGTTTCGTTTTGTTTTTTTACTCGACGATCTATTATCGTTTCGTTAATGATTCAAACCCCTGTTGGCAGCGCTGACAGGGGTTTATTTTTGGGTGGCTTATGTCAAAAGCATCGAAAGCAATACGTTGTGTGGTAGGGCTGGGCAATCCAGGCGCACAGTATGAATTAACACGTCATAATGCCGGGTATTGGCTGGCTGCTCATTTTGCTGATGCACTCCAAGCCAATTTCAGCGAAGAAAAAAAACTATTTTCATGGGTGGCCAAGGCTCATTTTGAAGGGCAAACGGTGTTAATTGCCAAGCCAACCACATTTATGAACCGCTCTGGCCAAGCCGTTGCTGCTTTGTGTCGCTTTTATAAAATCGAGCCCCAAGAGGTTTTGGTCCTCCATGACGAGCTGGATCTGCCGCCGGGTGCCGCCAAAATAAAATTTGGGGGCGGTCATGCTGGGCACAACGGCTTACGCGATATTCAAAAGGCTTTGGACACGCCAGATTTTTGGCGATTGCGTGTTGGCGTCGGACATCCTCGTGATATAGGTTCTCAACAAGCCGTTGCAGCATATGTACTCAGTAATCCGCGCAGTGGCGATTGGCCCGAGATCGAATTAGCTCTCGAGCGCTGTCAGCGCGAGCTTCCTAACCTGCTAAAAGGTGATATGGATGCTGTGGCACAGTACCTAAATGGAGCTCATAGATGAGTTCTGGTGTGCCCTCACAACAGCCTGTTCATCATCTGCGGTTTCGTGACGAGCTCCGAGATTTCTGGCGCTTTATTTGGCGACCAAAATTAGGTCCTCGGTTGCCTGGCCCGAGATTAGGCCGAGGCTGGTGGGTTGACTGGACTGCTGGGACGCGGATAGAGCGTTTATTCCAGTGGGCAGTTTGCTTGTGGTTATTCAATATGGTGATTTTTGGTCCCTTGGCAGCCGCTGCTGCAGGTGCCGGGGGGGCCGAACACCGTCTGGACATACACAAAATACCCTGGTTACATGCCATTATTTGGGCGCCTATCGCAGAAGAGTTAGTCTTCCGTTATGGGTTACGGCGTCCTGCTCAGTTGTTATGGCTTTGGCCTATTGCGGTGATTTGTGTGTTGGTTGGGCCGGTTTGGTATGCACAGGTACTGCTGTTATTAGCCTTCTTATTCATGACATTAGGTCCAGCTGCGCGCGGGCGCCCTTTGTTGTGGCACAGTCGTTCGGCAGGTGCATTGCGCAAAATACTATTGGGTGCGGCTTGGCCATGGTCGTGGCGCAAAGGATACAGTCACTATTTTGGTTGGTTGTTTTGGGGCAGTACGGTCTTATTTGCCGCCATGCATCTATATAATTTCAAATTGCACCAAGTCCCTTATTTTATATGGCCTTTTCTGGTGGTCCCCCAGTGTTTTACGGGGCTGGTTTTAGGCTGGTTAAGAGTGCGCCATGGCATTGGAGCTAGCATTTTATTGCACGCGCTTTTTAATAGCGGCCCTTTGCTAATCATCTTTATTATTCTTAGCTTGTTATAGTTTTAGTCAATTTTTGTATTCAGGAACACCATGTCTCTTCAATGTGGCATCGTTGGGCTGCCCAACGTTGGAAAATCAACTCTTTTTAATGCCTTGACCCAAGCCGGAATCGAGGCAGAAAACTATCCCTTTTGTACCATTGAACCCAATGTGGGCATTGTCGAGGTACCCGACCCACGGCTGCCTAGCTTGGCTAAAATCGTCCAGCCCGAGCGCACCTTGCCTGCTGTGGTCGAGTTCGTTGATATCGCGGGTTTAGTCGCTGGGGCCTCCGAGGGTGAGGGTTTGGGGAATCAGTTTTTAGCCAATATCCGCGAAACCGATGCCATTGTCCATGTGGTGCGCTGCTTTGAAGACCCGAATATCGTGCACGTATCTGGGCAGGTTGATCCCATTGCTGATATCGAGGTGATTAACACTGAGTTGGCCTTGGCAGATTTAGCAACGGCTGACCGTGCTTTAGAGCGTAATCAACGCACCGCGCGCTCAGGGGACAAAGATGCCATGCGCATGGTGCAGATTTTAGAGCGCATTGTGGCCACTCTAGGAGAGGGCCGCCCCATTCGTGCTCTGGCCTTAGAGCAAAGTGAACAAGAAGCCATTCGTCAGTACTGCTTTATCACTGCCAAGCCCGTGATGTACGTGGCCAACGTTAATGAAGATGGATTTAAAGACAATCCTTATTTAACCCGTGTACAAGAATACGCAGAACAGGAAAATGCTCCTGTTGTAGCCATCTGTGCATCGGTCGAAGCAGAAATATCTCAGCTGGATGATGAGGACAAAGAGATTTTCCTCCAAGATATGGGTATGGATGAGCCTGGCTTAAACCGTGTGATTCGCGCTGCCTACGAATTGCTCGGGCTGCAGACTTACTTTACTGCTGGAGTCAAAGAGGTACGTGCCTGGACAGTCCCTGTGGGGGCTAATGCACCACAGGCGGCTGGTGTCATTCATACTGATTTCGAGCGTGGTTTTATTCGCGCACAGACGATTGCTTATGAAGACTTCATTCAGCACGGGGGCGAGCAGGGGGCACGAGAGGCCGGCAAAATGCGTGCCGAAGGTAAAGACTACATCGTACAAGACGGTGACGTGCTTAATTTCCTGTTTAACGTCTAATTAACCAGTACGCATCAGCAGTACAGCTAGCTCTAAACTAGTCATCGCACAGCCTGGGCAGGTGATTGCCCGGGCTTTTTTGCATCAACTCATTATTCTTTTGTGTATAATGAGTGTGATGGTGGCGAGCACGCTGCATGTGACCAAACTAAGGAAAAATTATGCAACCTGGATATTTCAAAGATTTAAATCAAAATGTTTTCAGACAGCTCCGTAACTTTAAACAAGGCCAACCCAAGGTCATGGATGCCTTTAATCAGTTAGCGCAGGTAGCGTCTGCTGACGGTGTATTAGATAAAAAAACCAAAGAGATGATGGCCTTGGGAATTGCCGTTGCTATCCGCTGCGATGATTGTATTGGTGTGCATGTGCAGTCATTGGTCAAAATGGGTATGACGCGTGACGAGCTAGAAGAGGTCTTAGCCACTGCTGTGTATATGGGGGGCGGCCCGTCCTTGATGTATTCCACCCATGCTTTGCAAGCTTTTGATGATTTCACTGCTGCGGCCAAAGAGTAGGTAATCATTTGATTCTCAAATAATTGGCGATATAATTTGAACACAACAAAGCCCAAGTGCTGGACTTGGGCTTTTTATTAGGTTACTGCGATTTAAGGTAGGCCGCGCATGACAAAGATTGTACTTTTCGAAAATATTCACCCTAGCGCGAGCGAGGTTTTTCACTCGGCAGGGTTCACTAACATCAAAACTTTTCCCTCGGCTTTGGTCGGTGAGGAACTGCTTAACGAAGTTCAGGATGCTACTGTCATCGGGATCCGATCCCGCACCCAACTCGAGGAAAAAGTTTTAGAGCACGCCAAAGCTGCCCGCGTAGTGGGTTGCTTTTGTATTGGCACAAATCAGGTTGATCTGGATTATGCCATGCAAAAAGGGTTGCCCGTTTTTAACGCACCCTTTTCCAATACGCGCTCTGTGGCCGAACTTGTGATCGCCGAGGCCATTCTCTTGTTGCGCCGCATCCCCGAGAAAAACACACGGGTGCATGCCGGGTTTTGGGATAAAACCGCTCAGGGTGCATTCGAGGCCCGTGGCAAGACCTTAGGGATTATTGGGTATGGAAATATTGGTTCGCAGGTAGGAACACTGGCTGAGTCCATGGGGATGAGCGTCAGTTTCTATGATGTCGAGGCCAAGCTTCCCTTGGGGAATGCCAAATCCTGCGCCTCGTTAGCCCAGCTGTTGGCTGACTCTGATGTGGTGACACTACATGTACCTGGTGGCGCCGAAACAGAAAACATCATTAATGAGCGTACGCTGGGTCAAATGAAAAAAGGTGCCATTGTCATCAATGCCTCACGCGGTACGGTTGTGGATATAGAAGCACTCAATGCCGCACTCGAGAGTGACCATATTTCAGGGGCAGCACTAGATGTATTCCCGGTTGAGCCCAAGAGTGTCGAAGAGCCCCTTGATAGCCCACTCAAAGGCAAGAGCAACGTTATTCTGACACCGCATATTGGGGGCAGCACCCAAGAATCCCAAGAGAATATTGGTCGCGAGGTCGCTGAAAAGATCGTTTCTTATTTGCAGCATGGTGCCACCAAGAGTGCGGTTAATTTCCCAGAAATTTCTTATTTGCCTAGCACCGGCGCTCAGCGCATCATTCATGTGCATAAAAACGTACCAGGTACTATGGCCGGGCTTAGCAATGTTTTGGCCGAGCATGGCTTTAATATCTCGGGCCAGCAGCTACAAACACGTTCCGAGTTT
>DATGSS010000039.1:0-5259 GCA_035302345.1 Paenalcaligenes sp. | reverse complement strand
TTGCAGTGCTTTCTATAAGGGGGACCACATGGATTTCCAATGGTCTGTCATCATCGAGTCACTGCCACCCTTGGTGCAGGGTGCCAAGCTGACCATTTACATCACCATCATGGGCCTCATTGGCGGGATGATCATCGGCTTTCTTTTAGGCCTGATGCGCGCCTACGGCAACCCACTATTGCACCTGATTGCCTCTATCTACATCGGGCTCGTACGCGGCACGCCAATCGTGGTGCAGGTGATGTTTATTTATTTTGCATTACCCGTTCTTATCGGCGTACGCGTTGATCCGCTGCCGGCTGCCATTGCTGCCATCGTCGTCAATTCGGGGGCCTATATTGCCGAGATCGTCCGCGGCAGTTTTCAATCAGTTGCCAAGGGCCTACACGAGGCTGGTTTGGCCTTGGGCATGCCCGAATGGCAGGTACTGACCTCTGTCGTCGGCCCAGTGGCATTCCGACGCATGATTCCACCCTTGGGCAACCAATTCATTGTTAGTCTCAAAGACACCTCACTATTTATTGTGATTGGCGTAGGCGAGCTCACTCGCCAAGGCCAAGAAATCATGGCTTCTAACTTCCGCGCCGTTGAAATTTGGACCGCAGTGGCCTTGTTTTATCTGGCTATGATTGGTGTGCTCTCACTCGTATTACGTCTCATTGAAAAAAGGATGCACATACTATGAGTACCGCACAACAGCCCGCCCAATCCCCTCGTCTGATGGTCGAGTTCCGCGATGTGATCAAAAGCTTTGGCCCCACGGTGGTACTAGATGGCCTCAATCTCAACCTAAATGCCAATGAGGTCACAGTGATCATTGGCCCCTCGGGTTCAGGCAAATCCACCTTGTTACGCTGCATCAATGTGCTCGAGAAAATCAATGGTGGCGATCTAATCGTTGACGGCCTCAGTGTACTGGGCAATCGCAAACAGATACGCGAAATACGCCAAGAGGCAGGGATGGTGTTCCAGCAGTTTAATCTGTTTCCGACGATGACAGCGCTGGAAAATGTCACGTTTGGTATGCGTAAAGTTCGCAAAACACCCCGCCACCAGGCACACGAAGAGGCCATGGAACTGCTTAACAAGGTCGGTCTAGCCGAACGTGCGCAACACTACCCCAACGAGCTCTCTGGCGGCCAACAACAACGCGTGGCGATTGCCCGCGCTTTGGCCATCAAACCAAAGCTCATGCTCTTTGACGAGCCCACCTCGGCCCTTGACCCTGAATTGCGCCACGAGGTTTTGCGCGTGATGCAGGATCTGGGCGAAGAAGGGATGACCATGATCGTCGTCACCCACGAAATGGATTTTGCCAAACGCATGGCTAATCGCATTATTTTTATGGATCATGGCAAAATCGCCGCAGATGGCAGCCCTGACGAACTCATCAACCAAACAGACAACGAGCGTTTACGCTCTTTTTTACAGCACGTAGAGTAAATGAATAGCTTAGAATACTTTGAGATATCTGGTAGCCCTTATGAGTTAGGCCAACAACTGGGGGCCTTTGGGGCTGACGCAGTCCGCAAACACCTGATCCACACATCTGCCTGGGCCGAGCTCATGCTTTGGCGCAAACACCCCACTGTGTCGCAAATGCAAAAGTGGGTCCATGACCATTTCCCAAATATTTGGGATGAACTTTGTGGCCTGGCTGACGGCCTGGATTTACCCATCGAGGATATATTTATCTGGAATGCCCGCGGCGACCTTTGGGCCCATGCGCCTGATGGTTGCTCTAGTGTGCTGCAGATTGACCCCTACCCTCGGGTCACTCACAACGAGGATGGCGACCCCGGGTTCTATGGCCACTGCGGTATCGTTCATGCCCAACCACAAGACGGAGTAGATTTTATCTCTTTCGTTTATCCGGGTTCTATTCCAGGTCATACCTTTGCCATCAATGAGCACCAACTGAGCATCACCGTCAACAATATCCGTGCACTTTATGCTCAACCCGGTATTCCGCGCATGGTGCTTTGTCGTGCCGCCTTAGATTGTCCGGACCACGGCGCGCTGATTGACCTTTTAACTTCACATCCTCGAGGGGGTGCTTTTAACCTCAATGTGACTGACCGACACTTGCTGGTGCACAGCATCGAGTTTAACGATGCGGATGTATCGGTGCGTCGCGTACAAAGTCCGTACTTTCACGCTAACCACGCCATCCATTCTGCGCTTAGAGATTACCCACAACGCATTACTGGTAGCTCAGGATACCGACAGATTCAGGGCCGTGGTTTGGTTGAGCATCCTAATTTTGATGGCGATCCACTCGCCGTACTGGGCAACGACCAGCACAATCGTTTCCCTATTTTTAGACGCCAACCCAATGACACGGATAATGAAAACACGCTGGCAACTGCCGATTTTCATTACCATAACCAGGCCGTTCACTGGGCTGTTTATGATGACCCTAACCAGGCACCATTGTTCAGCTTTACTGATTTACAACGTCTATAAAATCAACAGTCGCCTATTTAAAACTAACGAGCCTTTGCCATGGTTGAAAGCCCACCGGATACTTTAGAAGCACTGCACGAGCTGTTCTTGCACATACAGGCGCAGCCGGATGAATATCGGCTAGGGGAAAAAACCATGGCCTCGTTGCATGGGTTGCTCACACATCCAAAGGATGCCGCACACAGCAGCATCACCGAGCTCGCGGTGCAGTTTGATGTCAGCCCGGCGACCCTAACCCGGCTGTCACGCCGCTTGGGCTTTGAGAGCTTTAACCAATTCCAAGAGCTCTTTAAAAACAGTCTCTCGACACGACAGGCGTCATTTTATAGTACACAGGCAACGAGGTTACTAGAGCCCCGCCTGGATCGCTCAGATTCTGGCCATGGTACCTCGACCAGCCAACAGGCATGGCAACGGCTCGAGCAACTAGCCCGTGAAAACATAAATAATATCCACGGGTTTATGCAACAACTAAATAGTGAACAGTTTCAATTGGCCGCACAGGCCATCGCCCAGGCAGGGCAGGTACGTATTCATGGCAAGCGCCAATACAGCGCTTTGGCGCAATTTCTATGCTATGGGCTGACGCTCATTCGCCCCCATGTAGGACTGCTTGAGCCCAACAATTTAGGATTGGCCGAGGGGCTTGCACAGCTGCAACCTGGCGATGTACTGATCACAGCCAGTGTCAGCCCATATACGCGCGAGGTCGTACAGATTGGTCAGCAGGCAGCAGCACAGGGTGTGACCCTGCTCTCTCTGACCGACCACACACTGTCGCCGTTGGCCGAGTCCGCCAATTTTACTTTTGCTATCCCGGTCCAAAGCAGCTTTTACAGCAATAGTATTTCAGCTTATTTTGTGTTTGCCGAGGGCCTCTTAAACCAAGTGGCCTGGGAACTAGGTCCCCAGGCCATTGAGTCAATCAAAAATGTGGAAATGCAAATCCAAAACCTAAAAATCGAAACGCTATATTAATTTTTAAAAGTTTTATTATAGTGTCTCGGCGTATTGTTTTGAGCTTAACAAGGTATCCACATCTTCGAGCTGGTTCGGGCGCAATTTAAACAGCCAAGCCTCATAGGGTTCTTTTTGGATAAGCTCAGGATCATTGCTGACATTGTCGTTAGCTTCGAGCACCTCGCCGGCCACAGGGGCATAGATATCCGAGGCTGCTTTGACCGACTCTACCACGCACACTGTATCGCCTGCAGCCACCTGCTGTCCTGTCTTAAAATCACCGACAAAAACCAGATCACCGAGCTGCTCTTGGGCGTAATCAGTAATGCCAACATAAAGGATCTCGTCCTTTAATAATACCCACTCGTGGGTATCAGCATAATAACGGTCACTGGGTATGGTCATTTAATTTCCTTGTCATAAACCAAAAAGATTTAATCGTCCTCTTTAATGCAATCCACGTAAAAGCGGATTTCTCCGTTGGAGTCCTCTTCTTGGCCCAATCCATGTACATAGGTTTCAAAACCAGGGAATTGGGCGTTGAATTCGCGTGCGAACTGCAAATAACGCACAATCATGTCATTAAAGCGCTCACCCGGAATAAGCAAAGGAATACCCGGAGGATACGGGGTTAACAACACCCCTGTCACACGCCCCTCGAGCTCATCAATGGCAACCCGCTCAATTTCGCGGTGGGCCATCTTTGCATATGCATCTGCGGGCTTCATGGCTGGAACCATGTCACTTAGGTAAACCTCGGTGGTTAAGCGAGCCAGATCATATTTTCTGTATACCTCGTGGATTTGCTGACACAGGTCTTTTAGCCCTAAGCGCTCGTATTGTGGGTAATTGCGACAAAATTCGGGCAAAATACGCCACAGCGGCTGATTGCGATCATAGTCATCTTTAAACTGCTGCAAAGCGGTCAGCAACGTGTTCCATCGGCCTTTGGTAATACCGATGGTAAAGAGAATAAAGAAAGAGTACAGACCGGTCTTTTCAACCACCACACCGTTTTCGGCTAAGTATTTAGACACCAAGGCGGCCGGAATACCTTCATCGGCAAAAGTCCCCGATATGTCCAACCCTGGTGTGATGATCGTGGCTTTGATGGGATCAAGCATGTTGAACCCCTCGGCCAACGACCCAAAGCCATGCCATTCGTCTTCGGAACGCAAGATCCAATCATCGCGTGAGCCGATGCTCTGTGTCTCGTGAGCCAAGTGATCGGGCCCCCAGACCTTGAACCACCAGTCATTGGCCCCGTACTCAGCGGATACTTTGCGCATCGCGCGGCGGAAGTCCAATGCCTCGCGGATGCTTTCTTCGACCAGGGCTGTCCCACCAGGAGGCTCCATCATCGCCGCTGATACATCACATGACGCAATGATCGCATATTGAGGCGAAGTAGATGTATGCATCAAATAAGCCTCGTTAAAAACGTTGCGATCCAGGCTACGTGTTTGACTGTCTTGAACAGTGATCTGCGACGCCTGTGATAGGCCTGCCAACAACTTATGCGTTGAGTGGGTGGCGTAAATCATGCTGTCATTGAGTCTAGGACGATCATCGCCCCCAATGGCATGCATGTTTTTATAAAACTTATGGAAGGGTGCGTGCGGTATCCAAGCCTCGTCAAAATGCAGCGTTTCGATCTGATCACCGAGCAATTCTTTGAGCATTTCCACATTATAGACCACCCCATCATAGGTACTTTGCGTCAAGGTCAAAATACGCGGATTTTTATTTTTAGCCTCGCGAGCAAAGGGATTAGCTTCGATTTTACGCTGAATACTTTCAGGCTTGAACTCATCCAGGGGGATCGGCCCTATA
>DATGSS010000038.1:0-38628 GCA_035302345.1 Paenalcaligenes sp. | reverse complement strand
ATTTATCACTATGCCTTAGCCATGATTCTTGGCATCTTGGCGCTCTTAACCTTTTTTGTGCTGACGGTTTAATAATGGCTAGCGATATGGCGTCTTCAACTTTTCCTTGGCTAACGCTTGCGATTTTTGTGCCCATTGTGGTCGGACTTTTGATTCTGGCCCTGGGGCGCGATGAAAGACCTAACTTTACGCGCTTTTTAGCGTTGGTAGGGTCGATCGTAGCGTTTTTAGTTACCATTCCTCTCTATACGGGCTTTGATCCCAATACGGCGCAACTACAGTTTGTCGAGTTTGCGCCTTGGATCGAGGCCTATGCAGTCAACTACCACTTAGGGGTCGATGGCCTGTCTATGTGGTTCGTGCTGTTAACTGCGTTTATCACGATAATCGTGGTTATTGCCGGCTGGGACAGTGTCAAAACACGCTTGCCACAATACTACGGGGCGTTTTTAATACTTTCAGGCCTGATGGTCGGGGTATTTGCCGCGGTAGATGGGCTGCTCTTTTATGTCTTCTTCGAGGCCACACTCATTCCCATGTATTTAATCATTGGGGTGTGGGGCGGTCCTCGTCGGGTCTACGCAGCGTTCAAGTTCTTCTTGTATACCCTGTTGGGTTCGTTGCTGACTTTGGTGGCATTTATTTATCTGTGGCAGGCCGCAGATGGCAGCTTTAATATCTCTGATTGGCATGCGTTGCCCCTGGGACTAGAGCCGCAGATACTGATCTTTGCCGCGCTGTTCATGGCCTTTGCGGTCAAGGTGCCCATGTGGCCAGTGCATACCTGGTTGCCTGATGCTCACGTCGAGGCACCTACCGGTGGTTCTATTGTGCTGGCAGCCATCATGCTTAAGCTGGGTGCCTACGGCTTTATCCGCTTTTCCTTGCCGATTGCTCCGGATGCTGCGCACTACCTATCTAGCTTTATGATTGCCCTGTCCTTGATTGCAGTGGTCTACATTGGTTTAGTGGCCATTGTTCAAAAGGATATGAAAAAGCTGGTGGCGTACTCCTCGGTAGCTCATATGGGCTTTGTCACTTTGGGCTTCTTTATCTTTAATGCCACAGGTATGGAAGGGGCAATCATGCAAATGATTTCCCACGGCTTTGTCTCGGCGGCCATGTTTATGTGTATTGGGGTGTTGTATGACCGCTTGCACAGCCGCGAGATCTCGGATTACGGTGGCGTTGTTAATGTGATGCCGCGCTTTGTAACCTTCTTTGTGCTGTTTTCCATGGCGAACAGTGGTTTGCCTGGCACCAGTGGGTTCATTGGCGAATTTACCGTCATCATGGGGGCTGTGGAGTTTAACTTTTGGATTGGTCTGCTGACCGCCACCGCACTCATTACAGGTGCTTCGTATTCTCTGTGGATGCTCAAGCGCGTGGCATATGGTCCCATCAAGAATCCTCAGGTGGAAAACCTGCAGGATGTCAGTGGCAAGGAGTTCCTCGCATTGGGGCTGCTGGCCATTGCGGTGTTGTTTATGGGCATTTACCCCAAACCCTTCACTGATGTGATGCATGTTTCTGTAGATGCGCTGTTGCAGCACGTCTCTGTATCAAAATTGTAGGCCTGGAACGTTATGCAAAACTCTTTTGATTTCGCGTTGGCTTTGCCCGAGATCCTGCTTCTGATACTGACCGCAGGCGTGTTGTTGCTCGATGCATTTAATAAGTCTGAAGGCCGACACAGTACCTTTGCGCTGACTCAGCTCAGTTTGGTCGTGGTGGGCATCGTAATCTTTTGGCAATGGGGCAATGGTCTCTACGGGACGAGCTTTGGTGGTTTGTTCCGTGTGGATTCACTGGCCATGTTCTTAAAGCTGCTGTCTGTAATAGCCGTGGTGACGACCTTGTTGTACGGGCGTCAGTACGCCGAAGACCGTGGCATGCTAGTGCGTGGCGGCGAGCTTTATTCGCTGACCATGTTTGCTTTGCTAGGGCAGTTTTTGATGATTTCCGCCAACCATCTGTTGATGGTGTATTTGGGTATCGAACTGCTTTCTTTCTCTTTATACGCATTAGTAGCGCTACGCCGTGAAAACGCCAAAGTGACCGAGGCTGCGATGAAATACTTCATCCTCGGGGCATTGGCATCGGGTGTGATGCTGTACGGTTTGTCCATGATTTATGGGGCTACCGGAGACCTCAACCTGGCCGCCATTGGGCGCAGTATCGCCGAAGGTGATGTATTGCGTTTGCCCTTGGTGTTTGGGGTGGTTTTTGTAGTCTCGGGCCTGGCTTTTAAATTAACCGCAGCACCCTTTCATATGTGGACCCCTGATGTGTACGAGGGGGCGCCCACTACGGTGACTTTAATCATCGCCGCAGCGCCCAAGCTAGCTGCCTTTGTCATCGTGTTGCGCGTACTGACCGATGCATTGCACGGTATTGCCATTGATTGGCAGCCGATGTTGATGCTGCTGGCTATCCTCTCGCTTTTGGTGGGGAATTTGACCGCGTTAGTACAGACTAACTTTAAACGGTTGCTGGCTTATTCGACTATTGCCCATATGGGTTTTGTGTTCTTGGGCCTGTTATCCGGTGTGGATGTCGGTGCCGCCGAGGACCCCAACAGCTTGGTAGCCATGATTCAGCGTATGCTGGGCTATGACTATGCCATGGCTGCGTATGCGTACGGTGCAGCGCTGTTTTATGTGATTATCTATGTGCTCACCACTTTGGTGACCTTTGGGATTATCTTGGTCCTCAGCCGCAAGGGCTTTGAGTGCGAGCAAATCGATGACCTAAAAGGATTGAGCAGACGTCATCCGATGTTAGCGTTTTTCCTCTTGTTATCGATGTTTTCTTTGGCTGGGATCCCGCCTTTGGCCGGTTTTTATGCCAAGCTAAGCATCCTCGAGGCGGTCATCCATGCAGGTCATATCGGGGTAGCGGTGTTTGCCGTGATTATGTCCCTGATCGGTGCGTTTTACTACATTCGCGTGGTCAAGGTAGCCTACTTTGACGAGCCCGAGGGCGCAGAGGACACTGGCCCAGCACAGATGGGTTTGGTGACAAAGTGGGTTTTAGGCATCAATGGTCTACTGCTGATTGTCCTGGGGATTTTGCCCGGTGGCTTGATGCAGCTAAGCATCAGTGTGGTGCAAAACTCGCTCAACTTTTTCTAATTAGATATCAAAGATGAGTCAAACTACTGCGATTTGGGTATTGATTGTGCTGGCGTTGGTTTTTGCCAATCTGCCCTTTGTGCTCCAACGGCCGTTGCTGTTTCTGCCTTGGCCTCAAAAGGCCGAGCGTGCTCGGCCGGCTCTCCAACGGTGGCTGTTATTTATTATTTTTAGCGCCCTGATTGTTGGCTTGGCCGTGGGAGCATACGCTTGGCTCAGTCAACAGTTTTTTTCAGGTGCTCTTAGTCTGCTGCTCACAACGGTTAGCCTGCTCTTAATCGGGGCCGTATTGTTTTATATCCCCGGTTGGGTCAATGGCGGGCGAGGCATCCAAAAAAGTCTTTTTGACCGTTTTATCGAGCTCACCGTCTTATATGGGTTGGTCGGCTTGCTTGGAACGGCTTTCGAGGCTGGGATTGGTAATGTATTCCCCCAAGAGTGGGAGTTCTACGCCATCACCTATAGCTTGTTTTTGGTGTTGGGTTATCCCAGCTTTGTGATGCGCTATTTGCTCAAGCGTCGTCGCGTTCTGGTGCCCCAGTAAATTTGCACAGTTATTATGGCTAATTTGATTTTACAAAGTCCTACCTTGCTGGATCCGCTGGCGATTGAAAAAATTGCGGCCCTGAGTGCAGGTAGTGGGGTACAGGAATTAGGGCCCACTATGGCACGGGTGTTGGCGGCTGATCGTAGTGCCGAGTCCGAAATAAGGGCTCTGTGTGCTCAGTATCGGTTGGATTTCGCCTATCTAGAAACCATCCACAATTTGCGTGATTGCAAATTGCTGGCCATGGATATGGACTCTACCCTGATTAATATCGAGTGCATCGATGAGATCGCTGATGTGGCTGGCCGCAAGGCCGAGGTGGCCAAAATTACCGAGGCTGCCATGCGAGGCGAGATCGCGGATTTTTCCGAGAGTTTACGCCGCCGTGTGGCCATGCTCGAAGGGGTGCCTGCAGAGGCCTTAGAGCAGGTCTATGAGCAGCGTCTTAGTTTAAATGGTGGGGCCGAGCAATTAGTCGCCAAGGCGCGCAAAAACGGCATTTACACGCTGTTGGTGTCGGGGGGCTTTACGTTCTATACCCAGCGCCTTAAAGAGCGTTTGCAGCTAGACGAGACCCATGCCAATACGCTCGAGGTCAAAGACGGCAAGCTCACAGGCCGCGTGCTAGGGGATATCGTAGATGGTGCCGCCAAGGCCGATAATGTGGCACGGTTGGCAAAAGAATTGGGTGCCAGCCCAGAACAAATCATAGTCGTAGGCGATGGGGCCAACGACCTGCCCATGATGGCCCATGCCTTTTACTCGGTAGCCTATCGTGCCAAACCAGTGGTTCAAGAGCAGGCCCGTTTTGCCCTTAATTATTGCGCGCTAGATGCTGCGTTAAATTGGTTCCGCACCTAACTCATTAATCATAATCTAGTAAAACGTTAGGTAGTTTCCCGGGTGGTGGTACGTAACTCGCCCAAAAAACGCCGTGCGTAGTGAAAGCGCTCGGTCGCATCCAGTGGCGCCTTGTACGTGATGCGCAGTTTTTCTGGGCCATCAAAGCGCACATTACGCCGTGTCTGTACCAGTTCGATGAGCTGTACCGGGTCAACCTTTGGTTGGGCATCAAACTCAATCAGCATTTGTTCATCTTGCACATCCAGGCTGGTAATGCCTAGGGCCTCGGCGCGTAGGCGCAGTCGGTGTAGGTGCAATAGGTTGTGGGCGTTGTCGGGCAGGGGACCATAGCGATCAATGAGCTCTTCTTGGGTTTCATTGATGCGTTCTTCATCCTTGGCATGGGCCAGCTGTTTGTAAAAGCCCAAGCGGGCATTAATATCCATACAATAATCTGATGGCAGCAGAGCAGGAGCGCGTAGATTGATCTCACTGTGTTGGTCAAATGTGTTCAGCAGGTCATCATCACTGCCGTCACCATCACGTAAGGATTTTAATGCTGCATTGAGCATGTCGTTATACATGCTAAAGCCCACATCGTGAATGTTGCCAGATTGCTGGTCACCTAATACTTCACCGGCGCCGCGTATTTCTAAATCATTCATCGCCAAGAAAAAGCCTGCCCCTAAGGTGTCCATTTGTTCAATGGCCTCTAGGCGTTTTTTTGCCTGCGGCGTGATGGCCTCTTCATCAGGGATGAGTAGATAGGCGTAGGCTTGGTGGTGCGAACGTCCTACACGGCCGCGCAGCTGATGTAGCTGGGCCAAGCCTAAACGGTCGGCACGATGCATGACGATAGTGTTTGCTGTCGGTACATCAAGCCCCGTTTCAATAATGGTGGTGCACAGCAAGACGTTATAGCGGCGTTGATAAAAATCACGCATGATGCGCTCGAGTTCGCGTTCGGGCATTTGACCGTGGGCGACTGCGATACGAGCCTCGGGTAATAGCTCTTCGAGGCGATCGCGGCGGTTGAAAATGGTTTCTACCTCGTTATGCAGGAAATAGGCTTGGCCACCGCGTTTTAACTCGCGCAGGAGAGCCTCACGAATGATGCTTGAATCCTCGCGGCGCACAAATGTTTTGACTGCCAAGCGACGTTGGGGGGCCGTGGCGATGACAGACAGATCGCGGATGCCCTCTAGTGACATGCCCAAGGTACGTGGAATAGGTGTGGCCGTGAGGGTCAGTACATCGACCTCCGAGCGTAACGCCTTGAGGCGTTCTTTCTGACGCACACCAAAGCGGTGCTCTTCATCAATAATCAGCAGCCCCAGTCGTTTAAATTTGATGTTTTTGGACAATAGGGCATGCGTGCCAATAACTATATCGATGCGGCCATCTTCTAGCCCTTCGGTGGTGGCGCGATTTTCACGTGCGGTTTTAAAGCGCGAGAGCTCGCCAATGGTCACAGGCCATTCTGCAAAACGGTCTGCAAAGGTTTGGGTATGTTGTTCGGCCAGTAGAGTAGTGGGACACAGTATGGCCACCTGAAAACCGTTAGCGACGGCGATAAAGGCAGCGCGCAAGGCGATTTCTGTTTTGCCAAAGCCCACATCACCACACACCAAACGATCCATAGGCTGACTGGATTGCATGTCATGCACCACGGCCTCGATCGCGGCCTGTTGATCTGGGGTAGGCTCAAAACCAAACCCATCACAAAAGACTTCGTAATCCTGCAGGGGCACATCAAAGCTCTGACCCTGGCGGGCGGCGCGTTGTGCGTACAGGGCTAAGAGCTCGGCCGCGGTATCGCGGGCCTGCTTGGCGGCACGGCGGCGGGCTTTTTCCCACTGACCCGAACCCAATAGGTGTAGTGGCGCACTGTCGTGATCGGCACCTGTATAGCGCGAGATTACATGTAGCTGTGCGACGGGTACATAGAGGGTGGCCTGCTCAGCGTATTCTAAATGCAGTAATTCGACGGGGCCCTCGCCCAAGTCCATCTCGATGAGTCCCTGATAGCGTCCGATGCCGTGTTCTTGGTGCACGACGGGGTCACCGATGCGTAGCTCGGACAAATCCCGAATCATGGATTCTAAATCAGTGCGCTGCTCGCGGCGACCACGGGTACGTACCCGCGCTTGATGGGGGTAGAGATCATTTTCCGTAATGAAGCTCAGCCCCAGGTGGTTGACGGTAAAACCCTGGTCTATATAGGCTTGGACGAGCACAAAATGAGCTTTGTGGGTCAGCGCATCATCGACGCTGTCTGCCAGCTCATCAGGGCTGAGGTCATGCTCTTGGAGCATTTGTAGCAGGGTCTCGCGGCGTCCTAATGAGTCAGCGCACAGAATAAAGCGCCGGTCCTTTTTCTGGATTTGCTTGCGTAGCGCCTGTACTGGGTCGTCTGCGCGGCGTGCAATGGCCACCGCAGGGACAGGAGAAAAATCGGGGTGGGCGTCATTTTGCCGCAAATCTAATCGGCGAAACCCCTGCAGGGTGGTAAAGAGCTGTTCGCTATTTAAAAAGAGCCGATCAGGGGCCAGGATGGGGCGCTCGGGATCGTGCTTGAGGAATTCATAACGGCTGCGGGTGTCATTAAAAAAGTCTTGGATGCTGTCATCCACAGGACCATGCGTCACTACAATACTGTCCGCATGCAAGTAGTCAAATAGCGTGGCTGTATGAGGGAAAAATAACGGTAGGTAGTACTCAATACCTGCAAAGGCGATGCCATCGCCGACCTCTTTATAGGGTAAAGCGCGCGAGGGGTCGCCTTCGAAGTACTCGCGGAATTGGGCACGAAAGGTGGTGCGAGCCTCATCATCAAAGGGGAACTCGCGCCCAGGCAAAAGCTGGATCTCATTGACGGGATAGATACTGCGCTGGGTATCGACATCAAAGGCCCGGATGGATTCTATTTCGTCATCGAATAAATCTAGGCGATAGGGGACTGCTGAGCCCATGGGGAATATATCAATGATGCCCCCACGGGTGCTAAATTCGCCCGCTGCACTGACCTGATCGGCATGATCATAATTAGCGCGCACTAATTGAGCCCGCAGCTGATCAGCGTCCAGCCGCTCGCCCTGTTTGAAATGAAAACTATAGGCTGCCAGGAATTCTGGGGGCGCAGTGCGGTACAATGCGGTGCTGACGGGGATGACAAGCACATCAACTGCCTGTTGTGAGAGGGCATACAATGTGCTTAGCCGCGTTGATATGAGCTCTTCGTGCGGTGAAAAGCGATCATAGGCCAGGGTCTCCCAGTCGGGAAATGCACAGGTCCTGAGCTGGGGCGCAAAGAGCTGTATTTCATCGGTCAGACGGTGGGCGTCAACAGGGTTGGCGCACAGGATGACCAGTGGGCTTTGGCTTTGTTGGGCCAAATGTGCCAGCAACCAGGCATCACCGGATCCGGCCGGCATGGGTTGTTGATAACGATGGCCTTTTTTCAGGGCTAAGAGCGTGTGATCGGTGCTGGGTAGAGAAAACATCAGTGAAAGTATTACTATGGTACGCGCGCTGGTGCCCGATTGGCCCAGCATGAATTATGATAGGTAGATTTTAGACTGTTTAAAAATAATTTGGGAGAACAACCATGAAAAGGGGTTCGCTTTCTAGTCAATGGGTAAAAGCGATAGGCATGGGGGCATTTGCATTAACAGCCAGTGTACAGGCTTGGGCGCAGGATCCGGTTAAAGTCGGGATTGCGCTGGATTTATCCGGGCCGTTTTCTGTATTGGGTGCAGAGGCTCGTGACGGCTTTAACCTAGCTATCGAAACACTAGATGGTCAGCTGGGCGGTTTGCCGGCTGAGTTTTTACAAAATGATTTTGCGGGTAGCCCCGAGCAGGCCACCCAACTGGTAAATCGATATATACAACGCGAAGACATTGATTTATTTACCGGGCCTATAGGCTCTAATGCAGCGTTGGCAGTAGCCCCTGCTTTATTTAAAGCTCAGATACCTTATTTGTCTAGCAATCCTGGACCCAGTCAGTTTGCTGGCAAGCGCTGTAGCCCTTTCTTTTTTGGTCAATACCAAAACGATACCTATGACGAGGCTGCTGGCTACCTAGCCAACGAACAGGGCTATGAAAAAATGGTCATCGTTGCGCCCAACTATCCCGCCGGTCGTGACCATTTAAATGGTTTCAAACGCCTGTACGAGGGTGAGGTCGTAGACGAGATTTACACCCAGATGGGCCAAATTGATTACGCTACTGAAATCGCCCAGATTCGCAGCACTAAACCTGATGCAGTGTTTTTCTTTTTGCCGGGTGCGATGGGCATCAATTTTATCAAACAGTATGTATCTAGCGGTTTACAAGACACCCCATTGGTAGCTCCCGGGTTTTCAGCTGACCAAGACGTGATCAGCGCCGTTGGCGAGAGTATGGAGGGGTTGCTTAGCACCACACATTGGGCGCACGATCTACCCATCGAGGCCAACGAGCGTTTTGTCGAGGCTTTCCGCGAGAAATACGATGGTCGTTATCCCACCGTTTATGCGGCAATGGCTTATGACAGTTTGATGGCGATGGATGCAGCCGTGCGTGATGCGGGCGGTGTACAGGACAAGCAGGCCCTGGTGCAGGCACTAGAAAACCCCAGTTTTGAATCAGTACGCGGCGACTTTGAGTATGGCCCCAACCACTACCCCATCCAAAACTACTATGTGCGCGAGGTCCACGCGGATGAGGACGGTGTATACACCAATAAGTTGGTGGGCACGGTACTTGAAAACCACCAGGATGCCTACGTCGACGAATGTCGCATGTAAGGCTTGGATAGGGCTCAGGATATAAGGCATGGATGCAGTTTTTGTTGCCGAGCAATTGCTCAATGGGGTGGGTTATGGCCTGATGCTGTTTTTGATCGCGGCAGGTCTGACGCTGGTATTTGGCATTATGGATACCATGAACCTCGCACATGGCTCTTTGTTTATGGTGGGGGCCTATTTGGCAGCACGCATCCATGTCAGCAGCGGCTCTATGTGGGTGGCTGTTTTGGCCGCGGTGGCAGTGACCATGGCGGTGGCCTGGGTACTAGAAAAAGGGGTGATGCGCTTTTTGTATCGCCGTGATCATTTGGCCCAGGTCTTAGCTACCTTTGGCATTATTTTGATCGCTGATGATGCGGTCAAGGCCATCTGGGGCGTGGCACCGATGATGGCGCCCATGCCCTCGGGTCTTAGCCAGCCTGTCATGCTGTTACCTGGTTTGTACTACCCGGCGTATCGTTTGCTGTTGATTGGTGCGGGGTTGTTGGTTGCTATAGCCTTGTACGTATTGGTGAACCATACGCGTATCGGTATGTTGGTACGTGCGGGGGCCTCGAATCGTATGATGGCCGAGTTTATGGGGGTGCGGGTAGGCCGCATCTTTTCTTTTGTCTTTGTATTGGGGGCTGGTCTGGCGGCGTTGGCCGGGGCGTTGATGGGGCCCATCAGTGCCGTACAAATAGGCATGGGCGAGAAAATCCTCATCCCGGCGCTGGTCATCATCGTTATCGGGGGGATCGGTTCAGTACGTGGTGCCTTTGTTGCTGCCATGTTGGTGGGCATGTTGGATACCATAGGGCGCGCTTTTTTACCCCCATTGCTGCGGGCTGTATTGCCCCCTGCGGTAGCGGCCGATATGGGGCCTGCATTGGCAGGAATTATGGTGTATTTGTTGATGGCGATTGTGCTGGCGGTCAGGCCCGAGGGGCTGTTCCCGGCACGAGCCTGATTGGCTGATTTATTTGCATGAGTGCTTCAATAGACGAACATTTAGCCGTTCCCCTATCCCGACAGCCACGCCCGGGGCTATTAGCCCGTGCGCTGCCGTGGTTAGTATTGCTAGGGTTTATGTTGGTGCCAGTGATGGACCAGCTCTGGGGGCTGAGTTATTACGTGGGCTTTGTTTCCCGTCTGTTAATCATGATGATCGCCGCCAGTAGCCTGAACTTTATTTTGGGTTATGGCGGGATGGTGGCCCTGGGGCATGCCAGCTTTATGGGGGTTGGGGCCTATGCCTTGGTAGCCTGGGTCGATGCTGGTTTTGATTCCGCATGGATTGCCTGGGGGCTGGGTGTTGCAGTGGCCGCGGTATTGTCTTTGCTGATCGGGTTAGTGGCATTGCGCACCCGCGGGGTGTATTTCATCATGATTACCCTGGCCTTTGCGGAAATGCTGTATTACTTTGCCGTGTCGCTCAGTACTTATGGGGGGGATGACGGATACAGCATTTATTTCCCGCTCACACTGGGTCAATGGCTGGATGACTGGAACTACGGGTTTTACGCTGTCGTGTTGTGCTTTGCTGCGTTGGTTTATATGCTGACCAGCCGACTCGAGCACGCGCGTTTTGGCCACGCCCTAAAGGGCGCACGCGACAATGAAAGCCGCATGCAGGCGTTGGGTTACCCTGTGTTTCGTATTCGTTTGTTGGCGTTTGTGGGGGCGGGGGCCATCGCAGGGCTGGCGGGGGGGTTACTCGCCTTTCAGGATGGTTTTGTTAGCCCATCCTCGATGCAATGGACTCATTCAGCGGTATTAATTGTGATGGTGGTCATCGGGGGGATGGGGCATCGCTGGGGGGGTGCCTTAGGGGCCGCCATTTGGCTGGTGTTCGAGGAATTCCTGCGCATGCATACTGATTACTGGCACTGGCCCATGGGGGTGTTGCTGTTGGTGATAGTGTTTTTAGCTCCTCGCGGCGTGGCCGGATTGTTTACGCGGGTTCAGTCATGACGCTTTTTTATACGGAAAATTTATATAAGCGTTTTGGCGGGCTGGTGGCCACTAATGATGTGTCATTGTGCATCGAAACGGGCGAGATTCATGCCTTGATTGGGCCCAATGGCGCCGGTAAGTCTACCCTGGTCAACCTGATCACTGGTTTTGAGGAACCCGACAGTGGCGATATTGTGTTGGATGGCCAATCTTTGGTGGGGCGCCCGGCTGCACGCCGTGTGCAGGCGGGGTTGGGGCGCTGCTTTCAGGTGACTAATATTTTCATCCACAATACCGTGCTGGATAATTTATTGCTGGCAGTCCAAGCACATACGGGCAGCAGTTTCAAATTTTTTGCCCGTCGCTCTCACGAACAATTACTTTATGACCGCGCCGAGGCTTTGGCGACACAGTTTGGCCTCCAAGATGTATTGCACCACCAGGCGGGTACGTTGGCCCATGGCATGCAGCGCCGTTTGGATCTGGCCCTTGCCTTGGCCGGTGAGCCCAAGCTTTTACTATTAGATGAGCCCATGGCCGGGATGGGCCCCGAGGATGCCCCGCGTATGCTGGCGCTGATTCGCGAGCTCAATCAACAGGCCACTATTTTGCTCATCGAGCATGATATGGAAACGGTCTTTCAGCTGGCTGACCGGGTGTCAGTATTGGTGTATGGACAGATCCTGAAAACAGGTCGTCCAGATGAAATTAAAAATGACTCCGAGGTGCAGGCCGTTTATTTGGGGGCGGATAATGATGTCTAAGTGCAGTCTGCGTTGTGGATGCTTGTAAAATGACAACAGATAAATCAGTGTTATTACAGTGCACTGGGCTGGCAGCAGGGTATGGACCCAGTCAGGTGCTTTTTGATGTCGGCTTAGAGATTAAAGAGCAAGAGGTTGTGACCCTGCTAGGGCGCAATGGGATGGGCAAAAGCACCCTGATTAAAACTATTATAGGTGCGCTCAAACCTACGGCCGGGCAGATTGTGTTTGATGGGCAGCCGATCCATAGATTGCGGTCTGATGCCATTGCCCGACGTGGCGTAGCGATTGTTCCCGAGGGTCGTTTGTGCTTTCCAAACCTTACGGTGCAAGAACATTTATTAGCCTTTGCAGCGCAGCGTAACCCGTCTGTGCAGCCCTGGACATTAGAGCGCATTTATCAGATGTTTCCACGGTTACAAGAGCGTGCACAAAACCTAGGGCACCAACTGTCTGGCGGCGAGCAACAAATGCTGGCTATTGGCCGTGCACTGTCGACCAATCCGCGCTTATTGATTTTAGATGAGGCCACCGAGGGTTTGGCGCCTATCGTGCGCGAAGAGATTTGGCAATGTCTAGATCAGCTACGCGCAGCGGGCCAAACAATTTTAGTGGTCGATAAATATATAGAGCGTTTGTTGGGGTTGGCTGATAAGCATTTCATATTAGAAAAAGGCCAGGTTGTCTGGAAAGGGGATTCCCAACAATTACAAGATGCCCGTGACTTGTGGAGTAATTATTTAAGTATTTAACATTAGCCCGAGGTGCAAATGGAATACAATGCACGAGTTACTGATTAAAGGTCTAGAATCATGTCCGAAAAAGTCATTGCCATTGTGCCGGCAGGCGGCATAGGTGCCCGTGCCCGCCGTAGCGGTTCTGCGGCGTTATTAAAACCTGATTTGCCCAAGCAGTACGAGCTACTGCGCGGGTTACCCATGTTGCGGTGTTCGGTGCAGTGTCTGGTTGACGAGCCTCGCATCGAGCAGGTGCGGGCGATTGTACGTCCCGAAGACACCTGGGCCGAACGTGCTTTGCAGGGACTTAAAAAAACAGTTTGGCGTCACTGTGGAGGGCCCACACGGGCTGACACGGTACGCAATGCGCTCCATGACTTACAACCTGATGAAGACACCTGGGTGCTGGTGCATGATGCGGCCCGGCCTGGGCTGCCCTTTGATGCATTGCAACGCTTGATTGATACCTGTTTGCGCACCGGGCAGGGGGGATTATTGGCCATTCCGGTTCCTGATACCTTAAAACGCCAGACTGAGCACAGCACAGCGACGGCAGATTCGCCAGCACGGGTCGGGCAGACCATTAATCGTGATGGGCTGTGGATCGCGCAAACCCCACAAATGTTTAATGGCCGCGCCTTGATGCGTGCTTTGGACGATGCGCATGAGGCTCAAGTCGAGGTAACCGATGAGGCCTCAGCTATGGAGCGTATGGGCGATCAGCCACTATTGATCGAGGGTTCGGTTAAAAACTTCAAGGTGACCTGGCCAGGTGATTTTCAATTGATGGAGCAGTGGTTATAACAATGGCAACTGAATTTCGTGTCGGACAGGGTTTTGATGTACATGTATTGGTCGTTGATCGCCCTTTGATTATCGGGGGGGTCACGATCGAGCACAGCCATGGTTTATTAGGGCATTCGGATGCGGATGTGTTATTGCATGCAGTGACCGATGCATTATTAGGGGCAGCTGGGTTGGGTGATATTGGACAGTTATTTCCAGACACAGACGCCCAGTATGAAAATGCAGACAGTCGGGTGCTGCTGCGGGCAGCCTACGAGCGTGTCCAAGCCGCAGGCTGGCAGGTGGTAAATATCGATGCCACTCTCCAAGCACAGGCGCCCAAAATGGCGCCGCATACGCCTTTTATGCGCGATAATATTGCGGCTGATTTAAATATGCCCGCAGAGCGTATTAACATCAAAGCAAAAACCAACGAAGGGTTGGGTCATATTGGCCGCAAAGAAGGGATCGCTGCTCAGGTAGTGGCGTTATTGCAGCGCTAAGCTTTTTTAGGGTTGCGCGCACGTGGCAGGATGATCTGCGCTTGTAGCCCCTCGTTAGGGGCCGAATTTAATTTGAGATCACCGCCTACTTGGCGTAGTAGGCGTTCAACAATGGCTAACCCCAGGCCCGCGCCGCTCACGCCCGTGCGGGCAGATTCCCCTCGGGAAAAAGGTCGTAGCAGGCGCTGTATTTCATGTTCGGCAATGCCGCTGCCCTCGTCTTTGACCTCGATGATGACTTGTTGACTACTCTGATATGCATGCAGATGTATATAGGCATGATTATCACTGGGGCTACGGCCGTATCGGCGCGCATTTTCAATCAAGTTAATCACGATCCGCTTGAGGTCATGGGCAGCGATTTTGGCCCATAAATTATTCTGTATCTGAGCACTAAGTGTGCCGCCCAGTGTCTCGGTATGGGGGCGCTCGCGTTCGTAGATTTCTTCTACCACCTGGGTGATGTCTATCCCTTCGTCCGGGGCACTGCCCGCTGGACGGGCATATTCCATCAGTTGTTCAATACTGTGATTAATTTGGGCCAAATCCTCGTCGATGGCTTGGCGTGCTTCGTCCGTCATTTGACTCATTTCAATTTCTAGACGCATGCGGGCTAATGGGGTGCGCAAATCATGTGAAATCCCTGCCAGCATGATCTCCCGATCGGCCTCTGCCTGCTGGATATCACGGACCATGCGATTGAAGGCGATATTCATATCGCGAATCTCGGCGGGTCCGCGTTCGGGTAGGGTCATAGGTGTTTCGCCGCGGGATAGCTCTTGGGCGACCTGAGCCAGCTGCGCTAGGGGGCGGTTAACAAAACGCACACTCACAGCTGCACCTACCAGTGCTAATACTAATGCGGTAAAGGCCCATCCTAGCCATTCTGGCCCGGTGGTCAGGCTTAGTTCCTCGCGGTTAAAGACGATCCAGAATTTTTCTGTCCCCAGCTCAAATGATACCCAGATACCGGGCAGGTCATTGACCGACCACATGACTAGAGTGTTGCTGCCCAGGTTTTGACGAATTTCACTGGCGACGTGTTGCCAATAATCAGTGCGGGGCAGGGGCTCGAGGACATCACTAACGGCCCTGGGTTGGACGCGTAGCCCTTCTTTGGTGGCCAGGTCTAATAAAAGCTCGGGACGGCTTTCATCAGGAGCGTATTGGATGGCTGATTTGGTAATGCTCACGGCTGAGGTCACGCGTAAGGCCATTTGGTGCGCCCGCGGCCCTTCTTCCATACTGAAAAACACCTGCAGCCAAGCGCCCAGACTGACCAACATCAGCATGGCCAATAACAAAAAAGAACGCGAAAACAGGCCGAGCTTGATCGGCCTGTCTTTGGTTTTTGAGTCCTTTTTTGGAGGCTGCTGGGTAGATTCTACTGAGCCACGGTGTTCTGTCATGAAGCGCTAAGTGTGTTAGTGACCACCATCGGGTACGAACACATAACCCAGGCCCCAAACAGTCTGGATGAATACCGGCTTGGATGGGTTGGGCTCGATGAGCTTGCGCAAGCGGGAAATTTGCACATCAAGACTGCGGTCAAAGGCCTCGTATTCGCGACCCCGTGCTAATTCCATCAGCTTATCACGAGACAGTGGGATTTTGGGGTGACGCGCAAAGACCTTGAGGACAGAGAATTCACCCGTCGTGATGGGGATGACCTCGTCGTTTTTGGTCAAAGTGCGTGTAGAGAGGTTAAGTGTATAGGGACCAAACTCGACCGATTCGTTGTCTTGGCTAGGCGCACCGGGATGCTCATCGCTGCCGCGGCGACGCAAAATAGCGTTGACGCGCGCCAAGAGTTCACGTGGATTAAAGGGCTTGACCAGATAATCGTCAGCGCCCATCTCTAGACCAACGATGCGATCGATTTCTTCGGCCTTTGCTGTGAGCATGATAATGGGAGTGTTATCATGGCCACCACGCAGGCGTCGGCAGATGGATAGGCCATCTTCACCAGGCAACATAATATCCAGCACGAGCAGATCAAAGTGCTCGCGTTGCCAGAGTTTGGTCATCTCTTTGCCGTCTTCGGCGACAAATACATTAAAGCCCTGCTCGCTCAGATAGCGACGTAGCAGATCCCGTAACCGAGGGTCATCATCGACGACAAGAATCTTTCGCGGAGTGTGGTTTTGTGTAGTCATGATTTAAATGTAACAAGCAAAAAGTGGAACGACCAGCACTGTAGTAAAGTTTTACAACTGATTCCTTTTGCCCTGTGCTTGGTGCAAAATCAGACAGTTGGTTACATTTAGTGTGTTGGCGCAAATGAAACGATGGTGCGCCTGTCGCTGCTATAACGGCACGAAATTAGGGTTAATATACAGACTGGAATGTAGGTCTGCAAAGTGTAGATAATCAAATTTTAATGGGTTTAAAAAGCTATGGGTGCTGTCAATATTCTTGCTCTGGAGTCATCTACCCCGGTATTGGGGGTGGGTCTTTTGCAGGTCGATAAAGATGGGCATCAGTCCTTTATACAGCGTGAGTTTCATGGCAGCAGTCAGCATGCTGAGCATCTGTTGCCACTGGTCGATCAGGTATTGGCCCAGGCAGAATTAACACAACAGGATTTAGATGCTATCGCCTTTGGCCAAGGGCCTGGTGGTTTTACTGGGCTACGGGTCGCCTGTGGCGTGGCGCAGGGTATGGCTTTTGGATTGCAGCTGCCCGTAGTGGCTGTGCCTTCTTTATTGGCGGTGGCCCAGGCCCAGCGCAGTGCCGAGCACGAGATCCAGGTTGTGATTCTGGATGCGCGCATGGATGAGCTTTACGTAGCTGCGTATCGGTTTCACGGTGACGATTTTGACCCTGCCGCGCAGAGCGTCGGCATGAAATCGCAAAAAATCGATGCTAACCCGCAAAAACCCCATGCCGATCTATTAGGGTGGGAGGTTGTCTACGCCCCTATTTTAATTGAGGTGCAGCATTTTCCAGCTTGGCTACAAGAACAGCGCCGTCAATGGGGGGCCCAAGCCAACGTGCAGGTAGTGGGTAATGGCCTGCGTCTATGTCGTGATATGGATATCAAATTAACGGCTACAAACCTGAGTTTGGGCGCCGATAGTGCACCGCAGGTGCAAGCCATTGCACAGTTGGCCTGGCAGGGCTGGCAGCGTGGGCAGACGATCTCGCCCGAGCAGGCTGCCCCTTTGTATATTCGCGACAAGGTTGCCTTTACCATTTCCGAACGCGCCCAAGGATTAGGGGGCAACCCTGCCGCGGATTGGCACCCTTTGCAGGTACAGCGTTTGCAGGATGTGCATGTCCCTCAGGTGGCCGCCCTGGCATCGAGCAGCGGGGCAGGGACGTGGTCCGAGGCGCAGTGGTACTCGGGTTTACAGGCTGGCGAGTTTGGCTGGGTGCTGGCGCGCGGTGATGAGGTTTACGCGTTTTTAATGGCTAATCAGATTGAGCATGAGTCCGAGCTCCTCTTAATGGCCACGCATCCACAATATCAGCGTCGAGGTTATGCGACTTGGTTATTAAATACTTGGCAACAACATGCCCGTGAACAAGGGGTGGATCAGCTACACTTAGAGGTGCGCGCTTCGAATCTGGCGGCGCAGCAGTTGTATCAGGCATTTGGTTTTGGGTCGGTGGGGGTGCGCGCAGATTATTATCCATCGGCAACAGGTGCGCGCGAGGATGCTCATTTATTGACTAAAAAATTAACTCAGCACAGTTAACGCTAGCTAAATAACGCAGCTGTGCTGTTGACAGCTACAAGAGGGATTGCAGTGACCGAGCACACCGAGCAACAAGAACGAATCACTTTGCCCTTGGCGCGTTTGCGCTGGTTACAAGAGATGGGTGTCGCTCCTGCTTTGTTGCGCCCTTATGCCCCAGGACATATTGCGACGTCGCGCACGCAGCCGACCTCATCGATTCACTCCCAGGCCAATCAGCAGGCTCAACCTACAGCCCAGCCCAGCCCAGCACAATCAAACACAATTGCGCTAGATACTGAGCAGCAACCGAGCCAGCAGGGTGCGGGCCGGGCCATGTTCGAAGAGATGCTGCGTTCAATGGGGCGCCCGCAACAATCCGAGCACAAACGTTCACACGAAAGTAAAAGTTCAAGCGAAAGCAAGCACTCAAGCGAAAGTAAACATCCAAGCGAAAGTAAACGCCCACAGTCCCCTGCTGCTGCATTAAAAAAGGACAGCGAATCACATAAATCTTTAGGTGCGTCGCAACTAGAGACGCATTCACAGCGCACTGCCGACCCTGCGCACACAGAAGCGCATCCAGAGGCGATTGCTGCATCTGTGCAGACAGATAAGGTTGATGAGTCGGCTGCACCCGCAGTGCAGGCGCCATCCGCTGCGACACCTGCTTCGACATCTGCTTCGACATCTGCTTCGACACAGGGAACAGAACAACAGGATTCGTTTGCTCAATGGCGACAAGATTTGCTGGCGTGCCAAGCCTGTGCCCGTTGCGACGAGCGTGCGGTAGTGTTGCCAGGGGTGGGCGTTCAAGATGCCCCAGATTGGTTTGTACTGGGGGGCATGCCCACACGCCAAGACGAGGGGGCAGGACGCGTATGGAGCGCTTCGGCGGGGCGTTTGCTGGCTGCACAGCTGCGTAGTGTGGGCCTGAATTTACGCCAGCAGGTATATCTGAGTTATGCACTCAAATGTCGTTCTAATCACCCTCAGGCCAGTGCAGAGAGCATTACTGCTTGTAGGGAAAATTTCTTACAAGAGCTGTCCTGGGTACAGCCTAAGCGTTTATTACTGCTAGGCGTTGAGGCGGTACAAATGCTCTGGGGGGCAGAAGCGCGTCTAGAGGACTTGCGCGGGACACTACAGTTGTGGACTGCTCCTAGTGGACGCGAATTGCCAGTGGTGGTCACAGTTGACCCTACCACACTGTTGTTGCGACCGCAGCAAAAGGCACGGGCTTGGCATGATTTGCTGGTATTGCAGCAGGTCATGGCCGAACAGGCTGATTAATGCCGCTGTTTTAAAAGGCTCGTATTATAAATACCTGTTTACTAATGCTCGTGTAGAAATGTCTATTTAGAAACGCCCTGATTTCAATTTTCTGGGGTTAATTTTGCTCTTGATGCACTTGGTGCAATGCTGTCCCGTAGCCTTTTTGGCCGATTAGTTGAGGCAGCTCGGGATTGATTTTATGGTTGTAGCGGTTCCACCAAATAAAGAACAGCATTAATGTGGTCACCAGCAAGCCAAAGAATACAATAATGACGTAGATGGAAATATCTAGCCAGAGCATCAAGCTATAGAGGCCCAGCATCAATAAGATGTTGGATTGTTCGTTAAAGTTTTGCACAGCAATCGAGTGGCCGGCCGACAACAGCACATGACCTCGGTGTTGCAAGAGGGCATTCATAGGCACAACAAAATAACCTGACAAAGCTCCAATCACAATCAGCAGGGTGTATACCGCCCAAGTGCTTTTGACAACCAACATAAAGAGCACCATCAGCCCCATCAACACGCCCATAGGCAGAACTGATAATGCCCGGTGCAAGGGGACGCGCCCGGCTAATGATGCACCGATCACGGTTCCAAAGGCAGTCACCCCCATCAGAATGGATGATTGATCCAGTCTATAGCCCAGGTGTTGAGCCCCCCATTCAATAACGATCAACTGCAGCGTCGCGCCGACCCCCCAAAACAAAGTGGTGACGGCCAAGGAGATTTGACCGAGTTTATCGCTCCATAAGATCACCACGTAACGCTTAAAAGTACTAAGCAAGACCAATGGGCGAGTTTCTTGTTGGGGGTATATCATCCCTGTCTTTGGGATCATAAGGTTAAAGAGTGCAGCTGCTAAATACACCAAGGCGATCACTAAGATAGCGGCTTCGGCACGGTTATAAGCCATACTAGATAGGCCTAGGTCGTGCATCAGGAAATGCGATACATCAGGATGAATCAGCACGCCCCCTAAGACAGTACCCACAATAATTGATAATACGGTGAGCCCCTCGATCCAGCTGTTGCCTTTGACCAAGAGTTCGGGCTTGAGCATTTCGGTGATGATGCCATATTTGGCGGGTGAGTAGGCGGCCGCACCGACGCCTACCAAGGTATAAGCGACAAATATCCAAGTCAGCTGTCCCCCGGCAGAATCTGCCAAAAGGGTGACTAGAAACATTAAAATACAGCCAGCGATCTTTACCGAGTTGGTGCTGAACATGACCCGACCCTTTGGGAATGAGTCAGCAAAAGCACCCACAAAAGCTGCTAATACAACATAAGCCAGGGCAAACCACCACTTCATCAGTGGTACCATCCAGTCAGGCCCATGCAAATCATCGATCAATGCGATGGCTGCAATTAGCAGCGCATTATCGGCGACCGAGGACAGTGCCTGGGCTGCCATCACTAGGTAAAAGCCACGATTCAATGTATACGCTCAGTAAAGTTTGGTAAAGAAAGCTCACAGACATCCGCGTGGCACGGCCGCTACGCTTACAATAGCGGCACAGCGCCACGCACGGCTTGACGACTTTTTACGCCTTCAAGACATAAAAATCATAGCGTAAAAATGAAAACATTGTAGGATAAAACGCTAGTGGAGTACTTTGTTAGCTTTGAGTGGGGTTAAATAGCTAGCATTACCCAAGAACATTCCAAGCAAATTAACGATATTTTTGAATTAGTAAAACACAGTGCGACTGGTACAAATCAAACTCGCTGGATTTAAGTCTTTTGTGGATCCAACCACCCTAAAGATACCAAGTCAAATGGTCGGGGTGGTCGGTCCTAATGGCTGTGGAAAATCCAACATCATTGATGCAGTGCGTTGGGTGCTGGGCGAGAGCCGTGCCTCGGAGCTGCGTGGCGAGTCCATGCACGATGTGATTTTTAATGGCTCGGATCAACGAGCACCATCTGCGCGCGCTTCAGTCGAGTTGATTTTTGACAATAGCCAGCAACGTCTGTCTGGGCAGTGGGGGACCTACAACGAGCTCTCGGTGCGTCGTACCTTGGCCCGCGAAGAAGGCAGCCGCTATTTCATTAATAATCAACAGGTCCGGCGTCGTGATATTTATGACATTTTTATGGGCACAGGCCTAGGCGCGCGAGGTTATGCCATTATTGGGCAGGGCATGATTAATCGCCTTATCGAGGCTCGACCCGAGGAATTACGCGTCTATCTCGAAGAGGCCGCGGGTGTTTCTCGATACAAAGAACGGCGTCGCGAAACCGAAAACCGTTTACGAGACACTCATGAAAACCTCACTCGCCTAGAAGATTTACTACAAGAAATAGAGGGGCAGCTCAAGCGATTGGAAAAACAGGCTGCCCAAGCGCAACGCTACCAAGAATTACAGGCACTGGGGTTGCGCAGTCAGCACGCGTTATGGCGGCTTGAGCAGCAGCAGGCCAGCCAAGACCAACAAGCGCAGCAACAACAGCTGCAAGACCTAGAACTAGGGGTGCAGCAGCGTGTGACACAGTTGCGCGCCATTCAGGCACGTCTGGAAGAGCAGCGTGTACAGTTTCACGAGGCCGAACAGGCCGTTCAAGAGGCGCAGGCAGCTCTCTACGAGGCCAATACGGTGGTGAGTACTGCACAGGCCGAGGTCCGTTATGTAGAGGCCAGTCAGCAGCGCTCGGTACAGCGGCGTCAGCAAATAGAGCAACAGTTAGCGCATTGGCAAGAGCAACAAACACAGGCTCAGGGCCAAGAGGAATCACTGCATAGCGAGCTCGAGCAGGCACAATTACAGCACGAAGAGGCCAGCGGGCAGTTGGAGCATGCCGAGATCGAGTTGGCTGACAACGAAGAAGAGCTGCAAGCATTAAACGCCGGACGTGAAGAGCATCGCGCCCTGTTGCATCGCAAAGAGCAACGATTAGCTTTATTGCAGCAGCGTCAACAGGACAGCGATCGCGAGCAAAAGGATCTACAAAACCGACAGGCACAGCTACAAGCACAGCGCGATGAACAGACACCTGAGCCGGTAGACAAAGAACAAGACCTCGAGTATCTACTAGGGGTGATTCAACACACACAGTCTCAACTCGATAAATTGCAAACGCAGATTACTACTGTGGAAGCGCAGCAGCCGGCTTTACAAAATGCTGTTCAAGAAGCAGAGCAACAATGGCACGAGCAACAAAAGCAGGAAACAGCTCTTAAAGAACGCATCAATGCTTTACAAGAGATACAGGCCCAGTGGGCGAGCCCAACCGAGCAGCAACAATGGTTAAAACAACACCATCTGCAGGCTTTGCAGCAGTTGTGGCCTGCGCTGCAGGTGGAAAAGGGCTGGGAAACGGCATTAGAAGCTATTTTACGCGAGCAAATAGGTGCTTATCTATTACCGGAAGGCACTACGACGGCTGTGATCGAGCAATTACAAAGCATCGATTTACACCCACCGCTGCGAGTACATTTTTGGTGGCCATCGCATAACAAAACCGCTGCGACTCAGCCTTGGCAGGGCTGTACGCCTTTGATGGCACGGGTCAGCAGCCAGCAGCCTAAAGTACAGTCACTGTTGCGTGCGGTATTACGAGATATCTGGATTATCGAGGACTGGCAGCAGGGCTTAGAGCTGGCGGCGCAGCTGCCGGCAGGAGGGCGTTTGGTACATCCCCTAGGGCACATACTGAGTGGGCAGGGGTTGTCCCTATACGCACCCCATGATGATCAGGCAGGGGCTTTGGGTCGCCAACAAGAGCTGCAACGCTTAGAGCGGGCAGTGCAGGCCGAACGTCTGCACGCCGAGCAATCCGCTGCCGCCTTGCAAAGCCAGGTCTCTCAGCTCAAAGAGGCTCAGCAACAGCTACAAGAAATGCGACAACGCAGGCACGAGCTATCTGATTACATGCATCAGCTCGAGCTAAAAAAGACCCGCGTCGAGCAACAAAAGCAACAGCATGCTCAGCGTCAGGCATATTTAGATACTGAATATCAACGTGTACACGAGCAGTTGGCCGCGCTTGAACAGCAACAAGAGCAGCGTGCTCTCGAGCTCGAAGAGTTGGATGCTATTGTTGAAGAGGCGCGCATGCAGTTCGTCACGATGGATGAGCGTTGCGTTGATTTAGGGGAAACGGTCAATCAATTACGGTTGCAGTTGCGTCAATACGAGCAGGCCGTGCATGAGTGCCGCCAAAAAGAAAGCACCTACCAAGAGCGATTGCGTGCGTTGCAACAGACTGAGCATCAGGCTACCGAACAAATTACCGTCCTAGAGAATGAGCTTGGACAACTGCAAACCGAGTTAATCAGCTTGGATCCAGAAACGATGCGGGTCGAGCTCGAAGAGGCTTTGCGTCAACGGCAGCTACAGGAAGAGCGTTGGCAGCAGGCCCAAGGCCGACTAAAAAGCCAACAGGAAAGCCTCCAAGAACTAGAAGCACAAGAGAAAGATTATGCCCAAGGGGTGGGCCCATTGCGCGAAAAGATTAACGAGTTGCAACTAAAGGAACAAGAAAAGCGGCTGCGTGCTGAACAATTTACCCAACAACTACAAGCGCATGAGGTTAATATTGCAGAGCTGGATGAATTCTTGGCCCAGCAGTCAGACAACTGGCAAGATAAAACATGGTTAAATAACGAGATTAAACGCATCCAGCGAGCCGTTGATGCCATGGGGGCGGTTAATCTGGCTGCATTACAAGAACTAGAGGCGACCCAAGAGCGCGAGCACTATTTGTTGGCTCAACAAGAGGATTTGTTAAAAGCCATCGAAACATTGGAAAGTGCAATTCGTAAGATCGATCGGGAAACCCGGGCTTTGCTTTGGGAAACCTTTGAGCAGGTGAATCAACATTTTGGAACATTGTTTCCACAATTGTTTGGAGGTGGCGAGGCGAAACTCGTTATGATGGGTGATGAGGTACTCGAAGCAGGGGTGCAGGTGATGGCACGGCCCCCAGGTAAACGCAACAGTACCATTGCTTTATTATCCGGGGGAGAAAAGGCATTGACAGCTATTGCCTTGGTTTTTGCCTTTTTTAAATTAAATCCAGCCCCTTTTTGTTTGTTGGATGAGGTAGATGCTCCACTGGATGATGCTAACGCCGAACGCTATGCTTCGTTGGTACAAGGCATGAGTACAGAAACGCAGTTTTTATTTGTCACCCATAATAAAATAACGATGCACAAGGCAGAGCAATTGGTCGGGGTCACTATGCAAGAACAGGGCGTCTCGCGTATTGTCTCCGTTGACATGCAAGCGGCAACTGAGCTTGCCGAGGCCTGATTTCCAAGGGCGCAGAGTTTATAGGGTGTTTTTACATGGGTCTTGAGCTATGAGTGATTTGCAAATAGGTTTGGTTTTATTAGGGGTAGCACTGATTGTGGTGGTGCTGCTGTTTAATTGGTGGCAAGACCGCCGCGTGCGTCGTCAGATGAAAACTCAGTTTCCACAGGTCGACAATGACCCGTTGATGGCACACGAGACCAGCGAGCGCAAAGAGCCCAGTGTCGAGGTGGCTGAACGGCTGGGGGTGCTCAAGATTGATGACTTTCCTAACGAAGAGATAGATCCTGGCTGCGAGGCCGTGGTTGATATTCAATTGCCCCAGCCGATAGAAGGGGCGGATTTGCTGGATGCACTAAAACGCCATTTACGTTTCAAAATCAAACCATCGCGTGTGTTTGTGCTTAGTGAGCAGGGTCAGTTAGAAAACTATCCTACTGCGGGGACGTCTTATGTCGGGGCGCAAATTGCGGTTCTATTGGCCGATCGCGAGGGTCCACTGACTGATGTCGAGTGGTCACGTCTGTGGGCTGCAGCCGAGGGCATCGCCCAAGAATTTGACGGCACTGTTGATGGGCCTGAACAAGATCAGGTCATTGAACAGGCCGAAATGCTCGATGAGGTCTGTGCCCAATTAGATGCACAGGTCGGTTTGACCGTGCATCTGCCCCATGCCATGAGCCTCGAACGCGTCGAGCAGGCCATCTTGGACGTGGGGTTAATGCGCACCGAAGAGGGCTATGCTTGGTTGGCTGAATCAGGGATTCCTCGATTTGTGGTGCTGTTTGAGGACCAAAATCGTGCTGACTTCCAAGATGAATCCGTTAAAGAACTAAACCTGCTGTTGGATGTTCCGCACAGCCCCAAAGACACCCAGGCCTTTAGTCGTATTGCCGGCGTTGGCCGTGATTTGGCGGCTCGTTTAGGGGGGCAGCTGACCGATGAGCAGGGCCAGGCAGTTAATCCCCAAGTAGACGAGCAGTTGGACGAGCAGTTATTAACCATCTACGAGCGTTTAGAGGCGGCTGGGTTTATCGCTGGTGAGAGTCGGACTAAAAAGGTCTTTCGAGGTCAATAATGCAAAAGCGTCTAAAAGAACTGAAAAAAGAAATCGCTCTTCATAATTACCGTTACTATGCTCTGGATGACCCACTGATATCTGATGCTCAGTATGATGCTTTATTCAGCGAGTTATTAGAGATCGAAGCACAACATCCTGAGTGGGTGACCGAGGATTCGCCCAGTCAACGTGTGGGTAGCGCCCCTGTGAGCGGTTTTGATACGGTGCAACATAGCGTGCCCATGCTGTCATTGGGCAACGCTTTTACCGAAGAAGATCTGAGCGCTTTTGATAAACGAGTGACAGATGCGCTGGTCAATGAGGGGGTTTGGACAGCAGGACACCCCCTCAGCTATAACGCCGAGTATAAATTTGATGGTTTGGCTGTCAGCCTGCGCTATGAGGAGGGCCGTTTGGTCCGTGCGGTCACCCGTGGCGATGGTTACGAAGGCGAGGACATCACCTCGAACATTCGCACAATAGCAGCTATCCCGTTGCGACTGCTCGATAATGATGATTATTTGCCCCAAGTACTCGAGGTGCGCGGCGAGGTTTTAATGAACCGTGCTGATTTCGAACGCCTCAACGAGGCCCAAATCAAGCGTGGGGAAAAACCTTTTGCCAACCCACGCAACGCAGCAGCCGGCAGCCTACGACAGTTAGACCCACGCATTACTGCACAGCGACCATTGCGGTTTTTTGTTTATGGTTGGGGTGAAATTGATAGTTTGCCCTATGAGACTCAATCCGAAATGCTGGATTGGTTGTTACGCCTAGGCCTACCCGTTAATGCGCACCGCCAGGTATTAACCGGGGTGCAGGCATTGCAGGAATACTATCAAGAAACCGCCCAAGAACGGGCAGATTTGCCCTTTGAGATTGATGGTTTAGTCTACAAGGTCAACGAGCTCGAGCTGCAAACTGTCCTGGGCTATGTATCACGCGCACCACGCTACGCTGTAGCTCACAAGTTTCCAGCACAAGAGGCCACCACTCGTTTATTGGCTATCGAGGTGCAGGTCGGCCGTACGGGTGCAATCACCCCAGTCGCGCGCTTGGCGCCTGTCGAGGTGGGGGGCGTGACAGTGACCAATGCGACATTGCATAACGAGGATGAAATCCGTCGCAAAGATGTCCGCGTCGGCGATACCGTGGTGGTGCGACGTGCGGGCGATGTGATCCCTGAGGTCGTTGCTCCTATCATGGACCTGCGTCCTGAAAATACAGAATTATTCGTGTTCCCTACCCATTGCCCAGTCTGTGGCTCGGCTATCGAGCGCCCCGAAGATGAGGCCATCGCACGCTGTACGGGTGGATTGGTGTGTGCAGCTCAGCGCAAGCAAAACATCGAGCACGCCGCCAGCCGAAAAGCCCTGGATATCGAGGGTTTGGGGACTAAATTGATTGAGCAATTAGTGGATCGCGATCGGGTCAAAAGTTTGGCAGATCTATTCACTCTGACCGAAACTGAGCTCGCGACCTACCCTCGCATGGGACCTAAATCAGCGCAGAATGTCGTGGCTGCCATCCAAAGTGTTAAGACACCTGCGTTAGCACGTTTCATATATGCTTTGGGGGTGCGTCATGTGGGCGAGACGACCGCAAGAAATTTAGCGGATCATTTTCAGAGTCTGGATGCATTGCTGGATGCCAACGAGGAACAATTACAGGCGGTCCCTGATGTGGGGCCAACCGTAGCAGCATCAGTGGCGCATTTTTTTGCCGAAGAACACAACCGCGAAATTATTGCTCAGTTGCGTGAGCACGGGATGCAACCACAGGCACCAGAACAGGTTGATAGCGCGGCTGCGCAGGACAGCGTATTGGCCGGTAAAACCATTGTTTTGACTGGGGCACTGTCCGAATTAACCCGCAGCCAGGCAAAAGAAAGGCTGGAAGCACTCGGGGCCCGGGTGACCGGGTCGGTGTCCAGCCAGACTGACTTTTTAATCGCTGGTGAGCGAGCCGGGAGCAAGCTCACCCAGGCACAAAAACTAGGGGTTGAGGTCCTGGATGAGGCGGCTCTGTTGGCCCGCTTGGCGGACAGCGAATAAAGGAACAGCGATTACAGTTAGTTTTCTTCGACCTTGGCGCTGGAAAGCAGCTCGTCTTGGTAATCGCTGAGTTGCTCTTGGCGCAAGAGTTCTTTGATCTGAGACTTGACCTCGTCTAGCTCGGGGAACTCGGGTGAGCGCTCGTCTTGGAGCTCGATAATATGCCAGCCGAATTGCGATTCAACAGGGGCATCGCTCAGATTGCCAACCTCTAGGCTTTCTACAGCCTCGGCAAAGGGGGCGACATAGTTGCTGCTGGGGGCCCAACCTAATGAACCACCGTTTTCTTTGCTGCCAAGATCGATTGAGTGCTCTTTAGCAGCATCGTCAAAACTGAGTTTGCCATCTTTGATATCGGCCAGCAGTTTTTTGGCATCGTCCTCGCCTTCAATCAAAATGTGGCGTACTTTGTATTCTTTTTGCTCGGCACCCTGTTCTTTGAGCTTGTTGTATTCGGCCTCGACCTGTTCATCGCTAATGGGGTGCGCTTCGATATAGTCCTCGAGTAAAGCGCGTACCAAAATACCTTGGCGGGCTAGGTCTAGCTCTTGTTGGACCTCGGGGTTTTTATCCAGCCCCTGACGCTCGGCCTCTTGGACAGCTACAGTGCGCACGATGAGCTCTTCTTTGACGCGCTCGCGGAGCTCGGGAGAGTCGGTCGCGCCTTGCTTGATGATGAGCTCAATAAAGTTGTCAAAATCTGCTTGTGAGATAGGTTGACCATTGATGGTCATCATAGTTTCGGCGCTAAGTGGTGCGGCAAATGCGCAAGCCAGTGTGAGCGCAGCTAAACGTTTCATGGTAATCCTTTGTGAAAATGATTAAGACAAGATCTCAATAGCCAGTGCATGCACAGGAAAGGGGATAAGATCACCTACCTGGGCATAAATCAGGCGATGGCAAGCCAGCGTATTTTTACCTGCGAATTGTGCTGAGGCAATACGCAGACGAAAATGGCTGGAGCCGTCTTTGGCACCCTCATGGCCTATGTGGTGATGGGACTCATCAATCACCTCGAGAGTGGTCGGAGAAAGAGCCTGTAGCCGATCTTTAAGCAGTTGAATGCGTTCTTCGACGACATTTGACATGTGGATACTCTGTGTTGATTAACAAGGGTTGTTAGTTGATTAGTCGGTGTCTACAAAATGTTCAACGGCCTATCGTAACACGCACAGAATACACTTAAAGGAGCGGTGGGTAAAAATAATAAATGCAAATTTATCCCACCCATAAAACGCCCCAAAAGTGCAAGGAAGTTAGGCGGGGGGCTCGTCTTTCATATAGCGCGAAAGCCATAAGCTTTGGCCAACGACAAAGACAATCAATAAGATCAAAGAGCCAAAGACCTTGAAATTAACCCACTGAGATTCGGTAAAATAGCCAGAAAAAGCTACGAATAAGTTGGCTGCCCCGGAAAAGATAAAAAAGGCTGCCCAACTATAGTTGAGTTTTTTCCACGCTGCCTCGGGCAGGGTCAGCTGCCCACCCATCAGACTCATCATCAGGTTACGGCCCAATAATAATTGGCTAACAATTAGGATGGTCGCAAATAGCCAATACAGGACAGTGGGCTTCCATTTAATAAAAGAATCATTTTGAAAGACCAAGGTCGCCGTCCCGAAAACCACAATGACACCTAAATTAATCCAGTGGGTGTTTTCAATAGTGCGGGCACGTAGTTTGAGCCACAGAATCTGCGCAACCACAGCTGCCATAGCCACCCCGGTGGCGACATAAAGATCAAAAGACCGAAAGGCCAAAAAGAATAAAATGAGCGGGAATAGATCAAAAAGTAGTTTTCTCATGTTTGGGCCAGGTGTTTACTGATTAGTTAGGGTTGCTGTTTTAAAAGCGTACGGCTGTATCAAAGGAACACGGCTGTTTAAAGGGCTTGAGTAAAAGATTTAAGTAAAAGGCTTAAGGCTGTTTTATAGTCATGAACAACGATTTTATTAAAGTCCCCTGAGCCACTATCTGTAGCACAGTCGTTGGCAACCTTTCATTGTAAACGAAATCACGTCGTGCATAGACAATAACACGGGTAAGCACCTAAAGACGCCGCTCTCAGTGTGGGGCATAATACAGGCCGCAAGTATATGTATTTTGTTATTAATTTCTGGGAGATCTGTTATGCGGCCTTTTGCGTTATTTAAAAAGACTCTTTTAGCAGGCGCTATAGCCTTGAGCATGCCTTTATTAGCTCAGGCACAGATAAAGGTAGGGGTGACGGTGTCCTCGACGGGTCCGGCCGCATCCTTGGGTATTCCCGAACGCAATACGGTCAGCTTGTTGCCGACCGAAATCGCGGGGCAGACTGTCGAATATATTGTTCTAGACGATGCGACCGATACCACACAGGCCGTACGTAATATGCGTAAATTGGTCAGTGAGGATGGCGTCGATGTAGTGATTGGTACCTCAGTAACGCCAGGTTCATTAGCGATGCTTGATGTGGCCGATGAGACCGAAACCCCCATGATTAGTGTGGCGGCCAACGCCCGCATTGTTGAGCCTGTCGAGGATGCACGTATCTGGGCATTTAAAACCCCTCAAAATGACGAGTTGATGGCCAGCGCACTGGCTGACACTATGGAATCTCAGGGGGTCGAGACGATCGCAGTGATCGGCTTTAACGATGCTTATGGGGATGGTTGGCTCGAGGAAATGACCAAGGCAGCCAATGAAAAAGGCATCGAGGTTCTAGCTTCCGAGCGCTATAATCGCAATGACACTTCGGTGACGGGGCAGATTTTAAAGATTCTATCGACGAATCCTGATGGTGTCTTGATTGCTGCTTCCGGCACTCCGGTCGCTTTGCCTCAGTCAGAGCTAGTCAATCGTGGTTACGAAGGGCGTATCTATCAGACGCACGGTGCTGCCAACAGCGATGTATTGCGCGTGTGTGGTGCTGATTGTAATGGCATGATCTTGCCCGCAGGTCCTTTGCTGGTCGCCGATCAACTCGAAGATGATCATCCCGTCAAAGAGTCTGCTCTCGAGTACAAGGCTCTGTACGAGGATAAATACGGTGATGGCACCATCAATACCTTTGGTGGTCACTTGTGGGATGCTGGTCTGATCATTGCTAATGCTATCCCCACCGCTTTAGAGTCTGGGGCCGAGCCGGGCACGGCTGAGTTCCGTCACGCTTTACGTGAGGCCATCGAAAACACTTCTGATTTAGCCGCCTCACAGGGGGTGTTCAACATGAACTCTGGTGACCATTCCGGTTTGGATGAGCGCGCCCGCGTCATGGTCGAGGTGGTCGACGAGAGCTGGAAGTACCGTCCCGAGTTAGCAACCTATTAATTCACCGTTCGCTGATCGGGGATAATCATGGGCGCTATGCTGCCTTGTAGCCTTTAGGCGCGGTGCGCTGGCACTGCGCCTTTTTGCTTGTTTCGTGCTTGGATCTGATTATTCATGGATGCCACCGTATTACTGATTTTGTTACAAGACGGCTTGCTCAATGGGGCGATTTATGCGCTGTTGGGTTTGGCTTTGGTGATGGTTTTTGCTGTCACCCGCATTATTTTCATCCCCCAAGGTGAGTTCGTCACCTTTGGTGCTTTGACGTTGGCGTTTATCATCAATGGACGTACGCCAGGTACTTTGTGGCTGCTGCTCATTGTAGGTGTCATCGTAGCCATCAAGGATATCTATCACATCGTTAAATACACAGCCGAGCGTAAAGGCACGCGGATTGCTATGTCATTGCTTTGGTCTGTGGTTTGGCCGGTAGTGCTCATACTTATCAGCCCGTTGGTGATGGGCAAAGATATCCCCTTGATCATTTCTGTGCTTTATTCTTTGGCCGTCGTGATTCCATTAGGCCCCATGCTGTACAAGCTGATCTATCAGCCGCTTGCCGAGGCCAGCGTGCTGGTGTTGCTGATTACATCGGTCGCACTGCACTTTGCCTTAACGGGTCTGGGTTTGGTGTTTTTTGGGGCCGAGGGTTGGCGCACTCCCGCCTTTATGCGCGGGCAGGTAGATGTGTTTGGCATGATGTGGTCGGCACAAACCTTATTTGTGTTGGCGTCTTGCGCTATTTTGATCGGCGCTTTATGGATCTTTTTTGGCACGACTTTATATGGGCGTGCTTTGCGTGCGACGGCTGTGAATCGTCGTGGGGCGCGTTTGGTAGGTATTAGTACCCAGATGTCTGGCAGCATCACCATGTTTTTAGCGGCTGCGGTGGGGGCGTTTTCAGGCATGTTAATCGCCCCAGTCACGACGATTTATTATGACACTGGTTTCTTGATTGGTTTAAAGGGGTTTGTCGGTGCCATTATTGGGGGGTTAGCCAGTTATCCCATCACAGCCATCGGGGCGATATTTGTCGGTATCCTCGAGGCTTTCTCTTCCTTTTGGGCCAGTCAGTACAAGGAGGTCATCGTGTTTACGCTGATTATTCCCGTGTTGCTGTGGCGCTCTTTTGGCATGCAAATCATGGATGACGAGGACTGATTCATGAGACGTTGGATTTTTGTGCCCCTGATTGTCATACTGGCCGTGCTGCCTTTGTGGTCTGGGATGCCCGAGTTCTGGATCACGCAGCTGAACTATATTGGGCTCAGTAGTCTGGTGGTCTTGGGCTTGGTGGTTTTGACAGGGGTTGCTGGGTTGACCTCATTCGGTCAGGCGGCCTTTGTGGGTATTGGGGCCTATACGACCGCCTGGCTGAGCACACAGATGGGCTGGTCGCCCTGGGCAGGGTTGGTAGTGGCGTTAGTGCTAACCGCTGTTTTTGCGTTTATTATCGGCACCGTGACCATGCGTTTGTCTGGGCACTATTTGCCTCTAGGGACCATTGCTTGGTCGCTGTCCATTTATTATCTCTTTGGCAATTTGGCCTTCTTGGGCCAGCACGATGGGATCTCTGGTATCCCAGCGATTGATTTGTTTGGTATTTCTTTTGGTCGTGGGCGCTCTATTTATTATCTGATTTGGATTGCCGTTTTACTGGCCATGTGGGCGACTTATAACCTGATGCATTCCCGCCCTGGGCGTGCAATCCGGGCCTTGCGTCAGCGGGGAGCTATGGCCGAGTCTTTCGGCATAAATACGGCTCGTTACAAGGTCATCGTATTTATTTACGCGGCTTTGTTAGCCTGTGTGTCAGGTTGGCTGTATGCACATATGCAGCGCGCGGTTAGCCCCAGCCCATTTGGGTTGAATTACGGCATTGAGTATCTGTTTATGGCCGTGATTGGCGGGGCATCCAGTGTGTGGGGGGCGGTTTTGGGCTCCAGTGTAATCTTGATCATTAAGGACCGCTTGCAAAATATCTTGCCCCTCTTTTTAGACGACAACATCAATGCCGAGCTGATTGTGTTCGGGGTATTGATGATTTTAATCCTGCAATACGCCAGCCAGGGACTGTGGTCATTTTTGGCCCAAGGCTGGGAATTTATCTGGCAGCGTTTAGGTGGCAAGCCCTTAACTAACGAGGAACGTTATTCTGCTTTGCAATTGGGCGAGTTGACAACTCCTACCCAGGATGATGCCTCGAGGTCAACCGCCCAGCCTTCCTCTGAGGGCGGGTTAGAGCACCGCAGTTTGCCGCCGGCCGAGACCCCAGTGCTCGAGCTTAATCAGTTGCGCAAAGAATTCGGCGGGCTGGTAGCAGTTAATGATCTGAGCTTTGGCATCAAGGCAGGTGAAATTGTTGGTTTGATTGGTCCTAATGGTGCAGGCAAGAGCACTTGCTTTAACCTCATTACCGGGGTGCTGCCCCGGACCTCTGGCGAGGTGCGCTTTTTAGGCCAAGAAATCCAAAATCTCAATGCTCGACAAATTGCTCAGTTAGGTATCAGCCGCAGCTTTCAGCACGTACAGCTGGCACCCAATATGACGGTATTGGAAAACGTCGCTTTAGGGGCTTATCTACGTGAGTCAGCCGGTGTTTTGCGTGCCTTTGTGCATGCTGAGCGCAGGGTCGAAGGGCGCTTATTACACGAGGCGCGTCGCCAGCTGCAGCGCGTAGGGCTGCTTGATATGCAGTACGAGTCCGCAGGCCGTTTGGCTTTGGGTCAGCAGCGTATATTAGAAATTGCACGCGCCCTGGCCAGTGATCCTATTTTATTGATGCTCGATGAGCCCGCGGCTGGACTGCGTTACCGCGAGAAACAAGCTCTGGGCGATGTGTTGCGTCAACTCAGTAGCGAGGGGGTTAGTATCCTGCTGGTTGAGCACGATATGGAGTTTGTGATGGGATTAACAGATCATATTGTGGTGATGAACTTTGGCACTAAATTGGCCGAGGGCACCCCGCAAAGCGTCCAGTCTAATCCTGACGTGCTCGAGGCTTATTTAGGTGGCGTGGTCGAGACCGCATAAGCTGTAGAAATTTTTTGGTAAACAACTATGAGCAATCAGACACATTCCGCGCAAACAGATGTACGCCCTGACGAGGGGGCTGCGCTGATTTCAGTGCGCGATCTAAATGTGCATTATGGCACGGTACCCGCGTTAGATTGTCCCCAGCTGCATGTGCCTCAGGGCTCGATTGTGACGGTGATTGGGGCTAATGGTGCGGGTAAATCTACTTTGCTAAATGCCATGATGGGCAATCTACCTACCAATGGTCATGCACGTGGTGATGTTTTTTACCGTGATCAACAGATTAGTGATTGGTCTGTCGAGCAACGTGTGGGGCAGGGGCTTAGTCTGGTCCCCGAAAGCCGCGAGCTCTTTGCCAGTATGACGGTCGAGGAAAACCTGTTGTTAGGAGGCTTTCGCTTATATCGACAGCGCGTGTCAGGATGGCGGGATACTTTGGCTGATATTTTTCAGCTGTTCCCTCGCTTGCAAGAAAGACGCCGACAATTAGCCGGCACGCTATCCGGTGGTGAACGCCAAATGCTGGCATTAGGCCGCGCGTTGATGGCCCAGCCACGTGTTTTGATGCTCGATGAGCCCAGCCTAGGTTTGGCACCCTTAATTGTAAGTGAGATTTTTCAAACCATTGTGGCGCTGCGTTCGCGCGGTGTTTCGATTTTATTGGTCGAGCAAAATGCCCGTGCAGCATTGCAGATCGCGGACTATGGGTATGTGCTAGAAACGGGCGCGGTTGTGCTACAGGGCGAGGCCAGCGAATTGGCTAATGACAAACGCGTGATCGAAAGTTATCTGGGCTTGGGTAACAAGCAGTCCCAAACCGCACAAGATGATTAACGCAATGTGGGTACTGGCATCCACTTTTCCAGGCTGTATTGATTATTGACGTAGCGCAGCAGATCGCTGTTTTCTGCCTCCATCAAGATGATGGTGTAATTGCGTTGGTTGAGTCGTGTGAGTAGGGCATGAGCCTGTTCTAGATGGGCACCAACCAAGTAGGCACCCAGGTTTTTAAAAATTAAGATATTAGCCCCGGTTCGCAATGCGCGTGCCCAGCTAAGTTGTAAACGCAGCCAAGGTTCAAGACTACTGCTTAGGGCTAGCTGGGAATCTTTGAGTTTCGGAAATAATAAAAAAATCTCTAGTAACGGTAATCCGCCGCCAATCAAATTGGGGCCCAGTGGCGGTAGGAGTAGATTTTCCTCGCAATTTAAGTGCGGCACAATGCCGCTATCTGGGTCGCAATAAATCATCCCAAAGCCGTACACAGCCTCTTCGTCTAGATGGCTGGTCTCGCTATTGAGTATACGGATAGAACCATGTTTATGGGGATGACGGCCAATGAGGCTGTCAACTAATAGCTGTCGGGTTTTTGGGCAACGGCTAAGAAAGGCAAAGGTCTCACCCTGGGCGACCCGTGCATTCAGGCCCCGGATGAGGTTGCCTGTGTTTTGATCTTGCCAGGCGTGGAAATCAATAAGTTCGAGGGCTGGGTAATCCATAGCCACCACCTATAAGAATCACAATCAAACGCGTTGGGTGTGTTATGTGAGGTGTGTGCGGATGATCTATGTGAATTTCTGATATGTACTGATTATGCCCATAGCCCCTATAACTATCCATTAGGGTTTAGCTTATTAGGGTTAAGCTTATTAGGGTTTTTGTGGGGCTTGATTGATGTTTATTAGGTGGTGGCTGCTACGGATACAAATGCAGGAAAGGGCTAGAAACAATCTTTGCAAGAGAGAAACATCTGCGTGACTAAATGTTCTTGTCTGAAAATTGACATAGATCAGAAATGCCGCATTCTTTGCATTTGGGGCTGCGTGCCACACAAATATATCGCCCATGCAAGATTAACCAATGGTGGGCATCTTTTAGGTAGGGTTCGGGGATGACCTCGAGCAGTTTTTTCTCGACCTGATTGACGTTTTTTCCAGGGGCCAGACCGGTGCGATTGGAAACCCTAAAGATATGGGTATCCACGGCAATGGTGGGTTGGCCAAAGGCGGTGTTGAGCACGACGTTAGCGGTTTTTCGGCCTACACCTGGCAAGGCCTCGAGTGCTTTGCGGGTATTGGGGACCTGACCGTTATGCTCTTCTAGCAGGATTTCACAGGTACGAATCACGTGCTTGGCCTTGTTTCTGTACAAACCAATGGTTTTGATGCATTCACGCAGCCCTTCTTCGCCCAAGTCTAGTATTCCTTGTGGCGTACCGTAATCAGGGAAAAATTTGCGTGTGGCCAGATTCACGGCAACATCGGTGGTTTGTGCTGATAAGATGACCGCAATGAGAAGCTGAAAATCGCTGGCGTATTCTAATTCGGTCGTGGGATGAGGGTTTGCTGCCTGAAAGCGCGCAAACATTTCATTGCGTTGTGCTGCATTCATCATGAGTATTTATTTTTTACGGCGCGCTCGGGCTGCCTGTAAAGCAGCTGCGATTCGGGCCTGACGTTCATCGGCATCTGAGTCTGCCAGTGGGGTGAGCTCGGGTTTGGTCGAAAGCAAACGGGCTGCAGGTGTGTCCAAATCCTCGCCATGGGCCTGACTCAGACGCTCTTGGCGACGTTCGTAACGGTGACGTGCTAGCTGTGCTAGTGCAGGCGTCCATTCGGTGTCAGTAGGTTGCATTTCAATACAATCCACTGGGCAAGGTGCGACACATAGCTCACACCCTGTGCAGTAATCTGGGATGATGGTGTGCATGAGCTTGTTGGCGCCAATAATGGCGTCAACAGGACAAGCCTGTATACATAAGGTACAACCGATGCAATGGGCCTCATCGATCACCGCGACCAAGACCGGACCTGCACTGCCGCATTCGGGATCTAGGGCAGTGACTGGTTGCCCAGTGATTAGGGCTAGTTTTTTGATACCCTCATCGCCACCCGGTGGGCAGCGATTGATGGCCTCGCCCTGAGTGGCAATGGCCTGTGCGTAGGGTAAACAGGCGTCATAGCCACAGCGAGTGCATTGGGTTTGCGGTAAAATGTCGTTAATGGCTTGGACTAGTTTGTCAGTAGATGCGCTCATGCCAGTGTTTTGGATGGGCTGCACACTACTGACCCAGTCGCTGGTTTAGGTCTCGTGTGCAGCAATAAAATCGCGGATTTGCGGGTAGACAATATTTCTCCAGCGGCGCCCCGAAAATATACCATAATGCCCACTGCCATCAACTGTGATGTGTTGTTTGTTGCGATGTGCTATTCCAGAGCAAAGCTTTTGAGCTGCGTGCGTCTGGCCTTGGCCTGAAATATCATCGAGCTCGCCCTCGACAGTCAATAAAGCACTGTGTTTGATGGCGCGCAGGTCGATAAACTCACCACCGATATTCCATAAGCCGCGAGGCAGTAAATGCTCTTGGAAAACGATTTGAATAGTATCTAAATAGAACTCAGCGGGCATATCTAATACCGCATTATAATCGTCGTAAAAGCGCTTATGTGCTTCGGCGTCGTTGTCCTGCCCTTTGACCAGATGCTGGTAAAAAGCATAATGCGACAACATATGGCGATCTGGGTTCATAGCGAGAAACCCTGCATGCTGTAAAAAGCCTGGATAAACACGGCGTCCTGCCCCGGGGTAGTGCGCCGGTACGCGATGAATCAGATTATTTTCAAACCAACTATAGGGCTTAGTAGTGGCCAACCGATTGACCTGCGTTGGGGACTCGCGCGTGTCGATAGGCCCACCCATCAGTACTAGACTCTTAGGGGGGTGTGGGTAGTCTTGTTGGGCCATCAGCGCGACCGCAGCCAATACCGGCACAGTGGGCTGGCATACAGCCATGACGTGAATGTCTGGGCCTAAATACTGGATAAAGTCCTGGATATACTGGACGTAATCATCCAGATAGAAAAAGCCCGCACCCAGTGAAACCATGCGCGCATCTATCCAGTCTGTTACGTAGACATTATGGGTTTGCAACATGGTGCGCACGGTATCACGCAGTAATGTTGCATGGTGTCCTGATAACGGTGCCACGATAAGCACTGATGGCTGTTCTGCGGCCTTTGGGTGCGCGCGATCAAAACGGATTAAATGACAGAATGGCTGTTCAATGCAGGTTGTGATGCTGACAGGGGTGGCCTCGCCATCGACCTCGACAGTATCGATCCCCCAGGCAGGTTTTTCGTATTCCTTGCCCAGCCTGTGTAATAGCTCGTAGCCAGCTGCCAGCTGTTTAGATACAGGGGTATAGGCTAACGGGCTAAATGGGTGGGAAAAGAAATGCGCCCCGGTATCTGAAAACGAGGCTACAGATCCAAGGAACCTGCGTTGCAGTTCATGTAGGTCATAAAGCATAGAAAATCCGTGTAGTGGTTGCTGTTTGTCTTTTTGTACGGCTTTTTTGTTATGTGCAAGTATTACTTGTATATAACTTGGGATAATTTGTCTACAGATTTTCTATAGGGTTTATCAGGAGACCTGCCGATGCCAACGTATCGCGGGGCACTAAGCAGGGCCTCATTGTAGCGACAATCAAGGCCCTACGGTGCTAGCCTGAGAACAGCGTCAGAAAGTTAATCTTATTAAATATTAACGCTCGAGATATTGGAGTTTATCGGGTTTGCCATTCCATTCCTCAGCATCAGGCAAGGGGTCGCTAGACCGGTTAATCATGCCAAATACTGGGGTTAGTTCGGCGTTTAAGTCAATGAAATGGAGTTGATCCTCGGGGACGTCTTCTTCGGCAAAAATAGCGTTCGCAGGACATTCGGGGATGCATACTGCGCAGTCAATGCATTCGTCGGGGTCAATCACTAAAAAATTGGGCCCCTCACGGAAGCAGTCAACGGGGCAGACATCGACGCAGCTGGTGTATTTACATTTAATGCAGTTTTCGGTGACGACATGTGTCATATTGGCTTGCTCCGAAAAATAAATCGCCGTACAAAGGATACGGGTGAAA